>DATLZB010000153.1:0-24706 GCA_035574175.1 Hyphomicrobiaceae bacterium | reverse complement strand
GCGAGCAGGACGAGCCCGAGGCCGGTCACCGCCACGCCCTTGTCGTCCAACCCTTCCGCGCGTGCGTGGGCGAGGCCGATGGCGAGCAGCGCCACTGCAAGCACGAGCAGGGGTTCCGCGTAGCCTAAGCGGTGGATGGTGGCGGACAATGGGGCAAGGCGGGCCTGCATCCACCGGCCAGCGGGGATCAAGAAAGAGGAGAGCATGAACGCCGCGGTACGGCTGACTTTATCAACGACCCAGACAAGGACGGCCGCGGTTGCGCGCAGGCCGGCGAGGCTCCATCGGCGGGCCGCGGCGAGTCCGGAGGCGCCTGCCACTACGCCCGCGCGGCCCGCATCTTTGAGCCCGGCGGCAGCGATGTGTCCTGCATCCTTCAAGCCCTCGGCGGCGATCTGTCCCGCTTCCTTCAAGCCGCCGACGACGGCCTGCCGGGCGCGGGCGACACGCTGGCGCCGGTCGCGGCGGCGCAGCTTGATGGTCGTGCGCACGTACTTGTGCCACTCGAAGCCTTCACTTCTCCTGCGCCAGAGCATGGTCCCGCTGATCCCTCGGCTATTCCTTGGCTCGCAACGCGGTTACGCCACTCCAAAGCTGCACGCTGCCCTCCGCGCTCGCCACCGCCAGGCGACGGCCGTCGGGCGAGAAGGCGAGCGATTTTGCCACCGGGCCGGCGTGCGTGCGGATCGGCCGGCTACGCCGGTAGTCCCAGAGCCGGACGGTACCGTCCTCACCGGCCGAGGCCAGCACTTCTCCGCCAGGCGAAAAGGCAATGCCGGTGATCCGGCCAACGTGGCCGGATAGAATCCGGTAAAGGCGCGTCGAGGAGGTCGACCACAGACGGATCGAGCCGTCGAGGTCGGCGGAGGCCAGCAGCTTGCCGTCGGGTGAGAAGGCCAGCGCGGTTACGAAATCCCGGTGGCCTCGGTAGGTGCGGATGGGCGCAAGATTAACCGGGCTCCACAGCTTTACCGTGCGGTCGGCACTGCCCGAGGCGATGTAGGGGCCGCGCTCGGTGAAGGCCACCGCCTGGACCGAGCTCTCGTGCGCTTCAAACACGTGCAACGGCTCGCTCACGGTGCGCGCATCCCAAAGAGCGATCGCCCAGTCGTGGCTCGAGGCAAGGAAATGAGTCGGGTCTCCGGCAAACGCGACCGACCAGATGTTGGCTTGGTTGCGACGGTAGCGCCCCAGCTTGTCGCCTCGGTCGAGGTCCCACATGGCGACGCTGCCGTCGGTGTGGCCGGTGAGGGCGCGGCGGCCGAGGACGGCAAGCGACGTCGCCGGGCCATCGTCGAGCTCCAGCGTGCGGGTGAGCGCGCCCGTGGCGGCATTCCACAGCCTGAGCGTGCCGTCGGCGCCGGTGGTCACGATGGTACCGCCGTCGTCGGTAAAGGCGACGGCGGTGGTGCCGCCGCGATGACCCTCGATGCGGCTGATAGAGGCTGCCTCGCTGCCGGTAGCGCTGGCGATGACGCCCGAGCCACGCGCGTCGAGCGGTTGGGAGGGTATTCTGCCTTGCATGCCGATGGCAGCCCCGGCGATGCCGACTCCGATCAGCAACTTGAACAGGAGCGGGCGCCAGCGCCAAGTCTCGCCCGCGCGCACTGCGCGTGGGCGCGGTGGGGGGCGAAACTTGGCCGGTGCTGGGTGCTCCGATCCAGGAGACGGTGCGGGTCGGGCGCGCTTTACCGCCTTGCGGCGAGCGCACTTGGCGGGCTCGGCGGATCGGGCTTTTGGGGGAGGCGGCGCGGCAGCGGGCGGCGCGCTTTCAACCCCTGCCTCCGACTTCTCCGGTTTGGGTTCGGTCGGCTCCGATCTGCGCGGACCGTCCTTGCGCAGGCCGTCAATGAAGTCGAGCAAGCCGCCCTGCCGGTCCGGAACATCGGGCGGCGGCGGAACGACGGTCGGTTGGGATGCCGGTGCAGACGGCCCCGCCTCTCGGCCAGCAGGGCGGCCTGCATCGCGGGTGATGACGCGGCGAAGCCAGCCGGGCTGCGCGGGGTCGGGCGCCAGGAGGTCGCCGCGCCAGGCCGCGATGGTGGGCGGGCGCTTGTCGATGTCCAGGGCGAGGCCGCGGTCGATGGCGGCGAGGAAGCCTTTGCGATAAGCGCCGATGGCGGCGTCGCGAGCCGGCACCAGCTCGTCCTTGACGACGCGCGTCGGTGCATCGGGCGGCCTCTTGCCCGTCACCGCGTGATAAAGGGTGGCGGCGAGCGCATAAATGTCGGTCCACGGCCCCTGCTGTTTGGCAGTTTCCGCGTACTGTTCGTAGGGACTGTAGCCGGGCTTCACCAGCGCGCTGACGGTGCGGGTGTGCCTGGCAACCTCACCGCGGGCCGAGCCGAAGTCGATCAGGACGGGAGAGCCATCGGTGCGGATGATGATGTTGTCCGGCGCTATGTCGCGGTGCAGGAAGTTCTGATTGTGGATCAGTTCCAGGGCATCCAAAAGCGGAACCACGATTTTGTCGAGCTCGCGCTGACGCGGGGCGCGGCCTAGGTCCTTGAGCCAGTTCTTGAGGCTTGCGCCCTCCTCGAAGTGGAGCACCATATAAGCGGTGCTGTTGGCGCGGAAGTAGCGGTAGACGCGGACGATGTTGCGGTGGTCAAACAGCGCCAGCGCCTGCGCCTCGTCGATGAAGCGGTTAAGCCCCCAGTGGTAGTCGTCGGCCGATTCCTGTGAGCGGGGCACCGCCGAGTGGCCCTCGCCGCGGGCGGCGAAGTCGCTCGGGAAATACTCCTTGATGGTCACCAGGCGGGCAAGCGCCAGCTCTTCGGCAAGATACGTAATGCCGAAGCCGCCAACACCGAGCACCCGCTCGATGCGGTAATCGCCGACAAGCTCGGTCCCAGCCGGGAGCGCCAGAACGTTGGTCATCCGCCTCGCCGCGACGGGGCGCCCACCCCGCCATCAGAATGGCTTTTCCTTCCCCATTGTCGGCTTGTACGCAAATCGCCTCGATTGCGTTCAAAGAGCCACGATTATGCGCACAGAATGTGGCAGGATGGCCGGCAGAAAGACTGCGCGCCGATTCGCGCTGCGAGCACTCCACAGGCACCGGCCATGTTCCTGCCGCGTTGCCACCGCACTGTCCGCAACCGAATCGACCGCTCAGGCTCGACATGCTCCTCGAGGCCCTTCCATCACGGTGTTGGCGTAGCTGCCGTGTCGCCGTGCCTTGCGCACGGTCGCGGTTTGCACCGCACAGGCAAACGCGACGCCGCTCTCTGCCGGCCGCCGCGGCGGTGACGAATCAAGTCGGCGACGCATGGACCTCGCCGGCAACAAAGATTGCGTGCCCAAGAACGGGAGAGCGTCATGAACGATGAGCGAGGCCGGCCGCAGGCGCCACGTCCGGCGAGTCGCATTCTCGGATCGCTGCGCGATGCGCTGGCGGCGGCAAGCCGCGAGGACCCAACCAAGGCTTCGCACGTGAGCGGACCCGGCACGGGCGGCGGTCCGGCGACGGAGCATCCGGCAGCCACCATGCAAAGCGACCGGCTGGTTCCGAGCGCGGCGGAAGCCGCGCGCGAGGCACGCGCCGGCACGCCCAACATTCCACCGCTTTCACAACCGAGGGAAGCCGATGCGCCGCCGACCACACGGGTGTTGAGGGCTGAGCCGAAGTCGATCCCGACTCCGGGGGAGCGCACGCAACTGGTGCGCGGAAAGGCCAAGATAGTGCGCGGCGTGTTCCATCAGGATCCGGTCGTCGGCTGGCTGGTCGTGGTGGGCGGGCCCGGACTAGGCGCCCATCGGCCCATCTTCGAAGGCAACAACACGGTCGGTCGCTCACCGACTCAGCGCATCCCGATCGACTTCGGTGATGATTCCATCTCCTCTGAGGAACAGGCTTACATCCGCTATGATTCTTCGGAGCGCAGCTTCCTGTTCGTGCCCAATCTGTCGAAGCCAAACGTGGTCTCGGTCAACGACAGGCGGCCGACCGGCGCCGTCGTTCTCTCGGCGATGGACGTGATCACGATGGGACGGACGCAACTCGTCTTCATTCCCTTCTGCGGGCCGGAGTTCGACTGGTCCGAGATCACCGACGCTGCCGACTGATGCTGACCTTCGAGTACGCCCAGCGCACGAGCAAGGGCGCACGCAACTACCAGGAAGACGCTGCCCGGCTGCGGCCCGGGCCGCTGCTGAACGGGAACGATGGACACGACCGGTTACCATGCTCGCTCCTCGCTGTACTCGCCGACGGGATGGGCGGGCACACGGGCGGCGCGCTCGCCAGCCGCACAGCCTGCGAGAGCTTCATCGAGGCCTACGATGCCCTCGACCCGGCAGCCTCGGGTCTGCTCGTGCACGCGCTCGAAGCCTCCAACGCAGCGATCGCGCGCAAGATCGAGAGCAGCCCGCACCTTTCGGGTATGGGATCAACGCTAGTCGGAGCTGCATTCGGACAAGGCGGCCTCGAATGGGTGAGCGTTGGCGACAGCCCGCTCTACCTCTTCCGGCGCGGCGAGGTCGCTCTCCTCAACGAAGATCATTCGCTGGCGCCCGCCCTCGACCAGATGGTGGCCGAGGGCCGCATGTCGGCCGAGGAGGCGCGCAACGATCCGCGGCGCCACATGCTGCGCTCCGCGCTTACCGGCGAGCCGCTCGAGCTTGTCGACGTGTCGCGCAAGCCGCTCGCCCTCGAACCCGGTGACTACGTGGTGCTGGCCAGCGACGGCATCCACACCATCGAGGACGCCGAGATTTGCCGCGTGATCGCGGCCTATGGCGAGGACGGACCGGAAGCCGTCGCCGGGGCCCTCGTCCGCGCCGTCGAGCAGGTTAGGGACCCGCACCAGGACAACATCACGGTGGTGGTGGTGCGCCCGCGCGCTGTCTGAGCCGGTGCGCGCTCACTTGGCTGCGGTGTGACCTGCTTCCCGCGCATGCTGGCGCTCGAGGGCGACGCGGCGGATGTGACCGGCTAGCGTCGGGCTCGCCGCTTCGAGCCGATGGAAGTCGTGCTTGTAAAGCTTGAGCAGGCGGCAGTGGCCTACGGTACGATAGGAGCCCGCCGCCACGTCGTTGCCGAGGATGGACGTGGCGCCGAAGAACTCGCCCACCGCGAACGAGAGCTCCTCGCCACTGGCGGCTACGAGCTGCACCCTGCCCGAAGCGACGAAGTAAATGGCGCTGTAGGGCGCGCCATGAGCAATGATCTCCGTCCTCGGTGGCAGATTATGGGCGTGAAAAAGCGGCATGATCTCGGCGACCTCCTTGGCGTCGAGATCGGCCAGCAGCGGGATGCGCGACATCAGCGACCAAGTCACCACGAAATCGCGCCGGCTCATCTCCTGGGCAAAGCCGGTGGCGATGATGGCGACGGGAAGCGCCAGGATACACAGTCCGCAGATCATGATGCCGCCAAACAGCCGCCCGAACGGGGTGATAGGGGTGACATCGCCGTAGCCCACGGTGGTGAGGGTGGCGATCGCCCACCAGGCGCTCTCCGGCACGCTGCCGAACTTATCGGGCTGCGCTTCCTGCTCGAGAAAATAGATGCCGGTAGAGGCGAAAAGTACGGCGGCCATCAACAAAAGCCCCGCAGCAGTGAGTGCCCGGCGCTCGTTGTTAAGCACACGGATCAGGGTGTGCAGCGCGGGCGAGTAGCGCGACAACTTCAGGAAGCGGAGCAGGCGCAGCACGCGCAAGACGCGCAGGTCGATGGCGAAGAACTGGCCAAGGTAGAAGGGCAAGATGGCGAGCAGGTCAATGAGGAGGTAGGGGCGGCTTGCCCAGGTGAGCCGTGCCTGCAAGGGCGGGCGCCGCTTGAGGAACGGCACCTCCACGGCGGTCCATATCCTTACCACATACTCGACGGTGAAAACCCCAACGGAGATCACCTCGAAGGCATCGAACCAAAGGCCGTAGCGGGCTTCGAGCGAAGGCACGGTTTCGGCGGCGAAGGCAGCCACGTTAAGTAGGATGAGCGCCACGAGGAAGGAATCAAAGATCTCGGCGGCACGGTCGGTGCCGCGGCCGCCCTCGACGATCTCGTAGGCCCGCCGGCGCGCCCGGCCGATCCTGGCGGCAAGTTCGGCGCGCGCCGGCTCGTCGCGACGCTCCCCAAGCGGCGTATCCTGCACGATACGACCCCCGTGCTGCTCCCCACCCTTATAGGATGCCAAATTGGCGCTGTCCCGGCCGGCCTGGGGGTGATAAAGAGCCGCGCCGGCAAACCCCTCGAGCAGCACCGGCAGACCGGTTCTTCTTCTGTCAGCCAGCCGCGGACGCCGCCAGCCATGCCCTTTGCCGCCGATGCAGCCTTCACGACCCGTGTCAACGTCGCCCTCCTCGCGCTTTGCCAGGCGCTGTCGATGTCGATGCAGAGCATGGGCATTGCCACGACACCGCTTGCCGGCCACGCCCTGCTCGGCACGGACAAGTCACTCGCCACGCTGCCGCTGGTGCTGGTCCACCTCGGGGTCATGGCAACGACCATCCCGGCGTCGCTGCTGATGGCGCGCATCGGACGGCGGGGAGGCTTCAGCATCGGTGCGCTGGCCGGGATCGCGGCCGGGGTGGTCTCGACCGCCGCCATTTTCCAGAACAGCTTCCTGCTGCTGTGCGTCGGTGCGTTGATTCAGGGATCGGCCGCCGCGTTCGCCTGGTATTTCCGGTTCGCAGCCGCGGACGCGGCCGACGCAGCCTTCCGCGCGAAAGCGATCTCCCTCGTGCTCGCAGGCGGCGTCATCGCCGGCTTCGCCGGCCCGGAGCTGTCAAAGTGGACGAAGGAGCTTTTCGCGCCGGTCAGCTTTGCCGGCATCTACGCCATGTTCGTGGTGCTGTCCGCCATCATGCTGGCGCTGCTGCAGGGGCTCAGGATTCCGCGTCTGACCGAAAGCGAGCGCAAGGAAGGCGGCAGGCCCATGAGCGAGATCGTGCGCCAGCCCGCCTATATGATCGCCGTCATTTCCTCCATGCTCGGGTACGGCGTGATGACGCTCGTAATGTCGGCAACGCCGCTCGCCATGCTCGACTGCGGCTTCACCTTCAACGACAGCGCGACAGTGATCCAGGCGCACGTGGTGGCGATGTTCCTGCCCTCATTCTTCACCGGCCACCTCATCGCCCGCTTCGGCGTGCTCAATGTCATCGCGGTTGGCGCGGTGATCCAGCTCGCCTGCGCGCTCGTCAATCTCACCGGCATAGAGTTCGCCCACTTCTTCGTCGCCAACATCCTGGTCGGGCTCGGGTGGAACTTCATGTTCATCGGTGGCTCGACGCTGCTCACCACCACCTATCGCCCGGCGGAGCGGGCAAAGGCGCAAGCGAGCCACGACTTTCTTGTCTACGCGACGACGGCGCTGGCGGCCGGGCTGTCCGGACTGCTGCAGGCCAACGTCGGGTGGACCGTGGTCAACGCGGCGGCAATCCCAGCGACGGCGGTGGTGATCACTGCGGTAGCGTGGCTTGCCAGCCATCAGCGGCAGCCGGCGGCGGGCGCGGGCTGAGAGCCGGTCGGGCCGGCGCCGGCGCTCAGCAGACGGCCCGTTTCCCAGCCGATGATGGCGCGCTTGCGCGTCAGGCCCCAATGGTAGCCGCCGAGACTGCCGTCGGCGCGCACGACGCGGTGGCAGGGGACGACGAACGAGATCGGGTTGCGACCGACGGCGCTGCCGACGGCGCGCGCCGCCTCGGGCCGGCCCAGGCGGCGGGCGATGTCGGAGTAGCTCACCGTCCGGCCCATGGGCACCTCGAGCAGCGCCTGCCACACGCGAACCTCGAAGTCGGTGCCGATAAGCACGAGCCGCACGGGGCGCTGCGGCGTCCATTCGGCAGGATCGAACACGCGCCGAGCATGGGGGGCGGTGCGGACGGGCGCCTCAATGAAACGGGCAGCCGGCCAGCGCCTTTTCATGTCGGCGAGGGTGTCGGCGCGCGAGGCGCCGGTGTCTTCGTCGACGAAGGCCAGCCCCGCGATGCCGCGCTCGGTGACGAGCAGCAACGCTTCGCCAAAGGGCGAGGGATGGAAGCCATAAGCGATGTCGAGCCCGCTGCCGCGGCGCTTGAATTCGCCCGGAGTCATCGCCTCGTGATCGACGAAAAGGTCATGCAGGCGGCCGCCGCCCGAAAGCCCCAACTCGTGGCTGGCTTCGAGCACGCTCGCCTGCGCGCTCAGCATCTCCCTGGCGCGGGCGATGGTGATGGCCTGCACGAACTCCTTGGGTGAAAGGCCGCACCAGCGCTTGAAAAGCCGCTGCGTGTGCTCAGGGCCGAGCCCGAGGTGCGCGGCCAGCCGCTCGAGGTCTGGCTGCACACTCCAATGTTCGGTCAAGAAGGCGATGGCACGGCGGACGAGGTCATAGTCGCGTGCGGGTTGCGGCCGACCGGGAGCACGGGTTGCGGTCTCGAGCTGATGCAGCATGGGCGTGCCTCAGTTGGAATCGATATCGGCCAAACTAGGCGCCGGCGTAAGACAAATCGACCCGATTCTTGACCGGTGCAGTTTTCTCCGCTGCCGTTCAGGGAGGCGAGATTGAGCGCCTTCGGCCGCACAGGCCGGTAAGCCGCTAGGGTTGCGATGGTCAAGGGGGCCGCAGCGCTGGGGAACCACCCCATCCAAAGTCATCACGCAGGCCGGGATGTCGTCCAGCTTCGGCGCGGACTTGTTTTTGGGCAACACTCACGATCAGCAACCCTCGGAGGAATCGCCAATCTCGACGTTGAGCAAGCGGTCCCCCGGCGTGGGTGCAGGCTGCGCCAGTATGACGGGGCTTGTGAGGCGCAGCGCTCCCGGTCCTTCTCGAACGGGAGACAAGGTCCTCGACGACGGCGCCGGAGGGTCAAAGGCGGGGACCGCCGCGGGCGGTGATGAGGGCGCCGCGCAGGACGTCGGCGAACTCGCGCTTCTGGTCGTCGGTCAGGAAGCGCCCGAACGACAGCTCGCGCCCATGGGAGGCCAAGCGCAGGTCGAGAAGACCCGCGCGGCCAACCTGCAGGATCACCCGCACCCAGTAGGGATTGAACTGGAAAGACTCGCGTTGCCCAGACGGGTGCACGCGGGTGAGCGTCAGCGCGCCGCGCTCAATGGTGACCACCTCACGGAGGCGGGCGGAGCGGTAGTTGAGGCGGAAAGCCAGATAAATCAGCGCCGCGTCAAGCCCGAAAAAGCCGAACACAGGCCAGGCGCCCATCAGCAGAAACGCCATGCCCATGATAAAGCTCACGACACCGACGGCCGTCATCAGGAGAACAAAACCCGTGGGGCTCAGCGAGCGATGGGGGCTCAGGACGGCCCGGAAGCCGCGTTCGGCGGCCGCATTGCACTGCCCTGGCAAGTCGTCGTCGCTCATGTCATGAAGCCTAGCCCCAATAAGCCGATTTTTGAACCCCATGGCAGCCAACGACGCGATCCGCAGACCCGCCCGAAGCACCAGCCGCGCGCGAGGTTCCAAGCTTTCGCGCGCGGAGGTCGGCGAGGTCTTCGCGCGCTTTGCCCGAGCAAATCCCGAGCCCAAAAGCGAGCTCGAGCACATCAATCCCTATACGCTGCTCGTTGCGGTGGTGTTGTCGGCGCAGGCGACCGATGCCGGCGTCAACAAAGCCACGCGGGAGCTTTTCAAAGTGGCGGACAGCCCGCAGAAAATGGCGGCGCTCGGCGAAGCGCGGCTCATCGACTACATCAAAACGATCGGGCTCTTCCGCGGGAAGGCCAAGAACATCATCGCGCTGTCCAAGCGGCTCATCGCCGAGCACGGGGGCAAGGTGCCGCGCGATCGCGCGGCGCTGGAGGCGCTTCCCGGAGTCGGACGCAAGACCGCCAACGTGGTGATGAACGTCGCCTTCGGCGCGCCGACCATGGCGGTCGACACCCACGTGTTCCGGGTGGCCAACAGGACCGGGCTTGTCAAGGCGGACAGCCCGCTCGAGACGGAGCAGCAGCTCCTCGCCGTGGTGCCGAAGGAGTACGGCGTGCATGCCCACCACTGGCTCATCCTGCATGGACGCTACGTGTGTAAAGCGCGCAAGCCGGAATGTTGGCGCTGCCTGATCGCAGACATCTGCCGGTTCAGCCCCAAGACGCCCGCGCCGGGGTGAGTGCCGCCTATTGCGCTCGGACTGCATCGGGGAAGACCCCGGATTGCCACGCTTGTACGCGGCTTCCGGGGAGGAGGACTGCGGGGTTTGCGATGGCGATGCCCCGGGCCGGGGATGGCATAGACCATGGGGCCTGTCTTGCAATGGCCGTGAGCTTGCGCCATAAGACGGACCCTGCCGTCCCATGGGGCGGCGGGCACCAAGTGAGCGGGTGTAGCTCAGGGGTAGAGCATCACGTTGCCAACGTGAGGGTCGTGGGTTCAAATCCCATCGCCCGCTCCATGTTTCATCTGTCCGGCCCGGAGACTTAGGTAACAGGTTGTCCCTAAGACATGGGTGACAACCTGGTTCCGAACGGGTTGTCGACGTTCTGCAAGGTTCTCCGTTCCAAGTCGATGTATCCGAGGTCGCAGGCCATGAGGGTTGCGAGGCATATTCCGTCGTCGACCTCCTTCAGGCCGCTGACCGATGTTGTTTCGATGCGGCGCCGCCGCATTCAAGCAATCTGCCGCTCCGCGCGGGCTCCGGCGGCGGCGTTGGCTTTGGTGAGCCGGGTCAAAAGCTCCTTCGCGATCGCCTGCAGGGCGACGCCGGCCTCGCCGGGGTACTTGGCCGGGTAGGAGCGCTGTTCCTCGCGGAAGCGGGCCGCCTCCTGCATGGCATTGCTGCGCGGAATGGCGTGCTCGAAGCACTGGTTCTGCTGATTGCTCATCAGCCAGCGGTGGTACTCGTCCTCGGCTGGTGACATCCGGTCCTTCATGTTGACGATGACGCCCAGGCTTTCGGCGAAACCCATCTCGGGGTTCAGCCCCTTGAAGCGGCGGAACACCTCGAGCCCGCAGGAGGAAACGTAGTCGGCCTTGGTCGGCGCGAGGTGGAAATCGGCCTCGCGCAGCCAGCACTCGGTAAGCACCGACAGGCCGGGAGGGCAGTCGATCAGGATCAGGTCGAAGATCGAGCGCAGCTGGGACAGCAGGCCGCCGATGGCGACACGGAGCCGTCCGTGCAGGTCGGCCTTCGACACCTCGCGCTCGAAAAGGGTGAGCTCCATGTCGCTCGGGATCAGATAGACGGTGCGCGCATCGTCGATGTCGGACACGTCCTTGACCACGAACTTGGGCCAGTCAACCTGTTCCTGGCGCAGCACGGAAGCGACCAGGAACTCGACGATGGTGAGGCCTTGCGACTGGAGGTTGAACAGGTTGGGCGTGGTCATCAACATGGCGCTTACGCTTGCCTGGGCGTCGGAGTCGATGATGAGCACGTTTTTGCCATGGAAGGCGGAAAGGGTCTCGGCGAGCGCCAGCGTGATGGTCGACTTGCCGACGCCTCCCTTGGTGTTCATGACGGCGATGGTGTTGCGCATGGCCTCGCTCTGCTGAGTGAGGTCTCGCCGCAGGCCCCCCGCAGGCCGGCCGCTCGACCGCGATGCCGAATGACAATTTGTCGCGAACGCCGCCCCGCCGGCCCCTGTCGGTGAAAGGCATCGCACAGCATCAGGACAAAGGAAAGGGGCAGCTTAGTCGTGGGGGGCGCCAACTCCTCGCTACGGGGCAGGTTGCGTGGTACCGGCAGGGGGTCTAAAGGGCGGGCGTCGCGCTTGAACAGAGAGTGCCTGCCCTATGCCAGCTACCCGCGAGCAGCTGTTTGAAAAGCTCAAGGCGCTCGGCATCCGCACTGAGACCGTCGAGCACAAGGCAGTGTTCACGGTCGCCGAGAGCGAGGAGCTTCATCGCAACATTGCGGGTGGGCACACCAAGAACCTGTTCCTGGAGGATGCCAAGGGGCGGCTGTTTCTGGTCATCGCCCATGCCCATACCAAAATCGATCTCAAGTCCCTACATAAGGCGCTGGGCTGCGCGAGACTGTCGTTCGGTAGGCCCGCGCGGCTTTTGGAGGTCCTCGGCGTGCCCGCGGGGTCGGTGACCGCGTTCGCGCTCCTCAACGATGCGAGCGGCAGAGTTGAGGTGATCGTCGATGCCGCACTCATGGAGTTTGCGACAATCAACTGCCATCCACTGGTGAATACCGCGACAACCAGCATTGCCCGCGAAGACCTGCTGCGATTCATTCGCGCCTGCGGGCGCGAACCGCGTATAATGACGCTCGCCGGCCCAAGGGCGGCGGTGCGGCCTGCACCCTAGCCCGCGCCGCTCGGCCATAGGCCCCCGCCAACGGCCCGACTGGAGAACGAGATGGATTTTGGACTGCGCAAAGGCCCCAGCCCCGGCCAGCAAGCGCCGGGCGATGTGGTCAAGGATACGACGACTGCTGCCTTCGCCAAGGACGTCATCGAGGCGTCGCGGCAGACGATCGTGCTGGTCGACTTCTGGGCGGCTTGGTGCGGGCCGTGCAAACAGCTTACGCCGATGCTCGAAAAGGTGGTGCGCGGCTACAGTGGCAAGGTCAGGCTGGTCAAGCTCAACGTCGATGAGCACCCGAGCATTGCCGCACAGCTGCGCATCCAGTCGCTACCCACCGTTTATGCCTTCCGTGACGGGCGCCCGCTCGACGGGTTTATGGGCGCGCAGCCTGAGAGCGCGGTCAAGGCGTTTATCGAGCGGCTGCTCGGGGAGGATGGCGCCGAGGACGTGGCGGCCGCACTCGAGGCAGCCGAGCAGGCGCTCGCCGCCAACGATCTGCAAGGAGCGGCCGAGATCTATGCCAGCGTGCTGCAGAGCGACCGGCAGAATGTGGCAGCCCTTTCCGGCCTCGCCCGCTGCTATCTGAAAAGCGGCGACATCGCCCGCGCCGAGCAGACGATCGAGCTCGTTCCCCCGGACAAGCGCGAGACGGCGCCGGTCACCAGCGTGCGGGCGGCGATCGAGCTTGCCAAGAAGGCTGGCAAGTCCGGCGATACCAAGGCGCTCGAGAGCAAGCTCGCCGCAAACCCCGGCGACCACCAGGCCCGGCTCGATCTGGCGCTGGCACTTGCCGCCCGTGGTGACAAGTCAGGCGCCGTCGATCAACTCATCGAGCTGTTCCGCCGCGATCGCACCTGGAACGAGGAAGCGGCGCGCAAGCAGCTCATCGAGTTGTTCAATGCCTGGGGACCGAAAGACCCCAACACCATCGAGGGGCGCAAGCGACTGTCGTCGCTGCTGTTCTCGTAAGCGGGACGCGCTCCGCAAAGGAGACGGCCGTGGCCGCAACCGATCGCTACCGCCGCCCCGCCGATGTGCCGCGGCGGATGCCAGTATTTCCGCTCAGGGGCGCGATCCTGCTGCCGCGGGCAACCTTGCCGCTCAACGTCTTCGAGCCACGCTACCTCGTCATGCTCGAGGACGTGCTGGCGGGGGAGCGGGTACTCGGCATCATACAGCCCGAGCGCACGGACGTGGCGGAAGAAAGCCCCAAGGGCAAGTCCGCGCCGCTTAAACGCGTGGGTTGCGCGGGGCGGGTCACCGCCTATCAGGAAATGGACGACGGGCGGATGCTGATCACTCTCACCGGGATCGCCCGGTTCGAGCTCCTGCGGCAGCTCGAGGACGACAGACCCTACCGGGTGTGCGAGGTCGGCTGCGAGGCATTCGCTGCCGACTTCGCTCCCGACGCTACGGCGGCCAAGGTCGATCGGGAGGCGCTCCTGAAAGTGGTCAGGGGTTTTCTCAAGTCGCATCAGCTGCGCGCAGACTGGCAATCGATCGCCGAGGCGCCGGCTGAGGCGCTGATCAACGCCCTGGCGGTGGTCAGTCCGTTCGGGCCGGAGGAGAAGCAGGCGCTGCTCTAAGCTCCCGACCTCAAGACGCGGGCTGAGGTGCTGGTCGCGCTCGCGCAGATGGACATCGCCGCCGACGGCGGCTCGGGTACGACACTACAATGAAAGCAATGAGCGAAGAGTCAAAAACCTCCGAGACCCACGCGGTCGACCGGCGGCTGCTCGAAATCCTGGTGTGCCCGCTAACCAAGACCTCGCTCGATTACGATCCGGTACGCGGTGAGCTGATAAGCCGGGCGGCGCGGCTGGCGTTTCCAATCCGTGACGGGGTGCCGCTGATGAGCGTGGATGCGGCGCGCCGGCTCGACGAGGAGGAGGGTGAGGGGCCGGCCGCAGCGGGCTGAGGGCGGTTCTCATGCGGTGCCGATCACGCCAGCCCGGCTCAAGCGCTCGATCTCCTCGCTGGAAAACCCCCAGTCGGCGAGCACTGCCTCGCTATCGGCACCCGCCGCGTGCGGCGGATGGCCCGGTGCTCCCGGCGTGCGGCTCAGGCGCGGGGCGGGGGCCGGTTCGGTCACGCCGTTGCGCTCGATGAAGGTTCCGCGTTCCCGATTGTGGGGGTGGCGAGGCGCCTCGGCGAGCGACAGCACGGGTGCAACGCAGGCATCGCTGCCGGCGAAGACGTTCTCCCACTCGGCCTGCGTTCGCGTCCTGAAGACGGCAGCGAAGCGGGCACGCAGGAGGGGCCAGCCGCTGCGATCGTACTGATCGGGCAAAGCTTGGTCGGCCAGCCCGAGCTTCTCCAAAAGCTCGTCATAGAAGCGCCGCTCGATGGCACCGACCGCCATGTACTTGTCGTCGGCAGTGAGATAGGTGCCGTACCAGGGAGCGCCGCCGTCGAGCACATTGGCGCCGCGTTCATCGTGCCAGAGGCCGGCCGAGTGAAGGCCGAGGATTGGCGCCATCAGGTAGGCGGCGCCGTCCACCATGGCGGCATCGACCACCTGCCCCTCGCCCGTGCGCAAGGCGCTCAGGCGAGCGGCAAGTATGCCGAAGGCGAGAAGCATACCGCCACCGCCGAAGTCGCCGACCAGATTGAGAGGCGGCGTGGGTGGCCCGTCCGGGGGGCCGATGGCGCCGAGCACGCCGGCGAGCGCGATGTAGTCGATGTCGTGTCCGGCGCGCGGGGCGAGCGGGCCGCGCTGGCCGAACCCGGTCACCCGCCCGTATACGAGCCTCGGGTTGACGGCCAAGCATGCGTCGGGCCCGAGACCAAGGCGCTCCATTACGCCGGGGCGGAAGCCTTCGATCAGGGCATCGGCCTGCGCGGCCAGCCGCAGCACGACGTCGCGGCCGTCCGGCGCCTTCACATCGACCGCGACGGAGCGGCGGCCGCGCCGCAGGACCTCGTATCTTGGATCGCGGTGCTGCGGTGTGCCGAGATCGATGCGCGTGCGGCGGTCGATGCGGATCACCTCCGCGCCCATATCAGCGAGCAGCATGGCGGTGAACGGGGCCGGGCCGATGCCCGCCATCTCCACGACGCGCATGCCTTCCAGCGGTCCCATACGGCTCTCCCGTCGTTGCTAACCATGTTACCGCCCGCCAAGCATGGGGTGGAGACAGCTCATGAATTAACCAAATCTTTCAAGTGTTTCTCAAGTGCCGTGTGGTTTGGTGAAGACACGGGGACCCGAAAAAGGCAAAACGCGGCCGCAGGTGAGCGAGAAAACCAACATTGCGCGGCGAAGCTGGCCGCGCCGTACGCTGACCAGGCTTCGCGCGCACCTCAGCGAGAGCGATCAGGGGTTCAGCGCGGCGGCCGGTACAATGCGGTCGCTGGCCGCACGCGGCGGGCAGCGGATGGCGGTTGCGCTCATCGTCGCGGCGATCGTGATGCTCGCCGCCGGCTTCACGCTCCTCCCGGCGCCGGCGGGGCCGGCCCACGTTTTGCTGGTGCTCGGCGCGCTGCTCGCCGCCGTGGCCCTCTATGCCGGCATGGGCGGAGGCGCGCCGGGCGCGGCCGAACTCGAGAACCTCGCCGCGCTGGGCGAGCGTCTCGAATGGCGCATCGAGCAGCTCAAGGACATCGCGTGGGAGCTTGCCGACAGCGACACACGCTATCGGGACCTGCTTGACGCCCAGGCAGAAGTGATCTCGCGCCGCGACGGCGACGGGCGGCTCACGTTCGTCAACAAGGCCTTCTGCCGCGTGTTCGGGATTACGGCCAGCGAGGTGCTGGGCTCGGAGTTCCGGCCTAGCGTGCTAGCGCATGAAAACCTGACGCCGTCAGGCGGCAAGGCGCCGCCCCAGCGGCGCTACCTGCAGCAGTTGAAGACGGTGGAAGGGCCGCGATGGTTCGCCATCGAAGAGCATACGGTGGCCGATGCCAACGGTTGTGGCTTCGAGGTGCAGACAATCGGACGCGACGTGACCGAGCAGCGCGCGTTCGAAGCGCAACTTGCGGAAGCGCGTGACGAGGCGGAGGCCGCCAACCGAGCCAAGTCGCGATTCCTGGCGGCAATGAGCCACGAAATCCGTACGCCGATGAACGGTATCCTCGGCATGGCAGGCCTGCTTGCCGAGACGCCCCTCACGCCGGAGCAGCAGACCTATGCCAATGCCATCGAGCAGTCGGCACGCACTCTGCTGCAGCTCATCGACGAGATCCTCGACTTCTCCAAGATCGAAGCCGGCAAGCTCGAACTCAACAGGGCTGCCTTCGCGTTGGTAGACTGCGTGCAGGGTACGGTGGAGTTGCTGGCCAAGAGGGCGCACGAGAAAGACCTCGAAATTGCCTGGACGGTCGATCCCGATCTACCGCTTCAGCTTGTCGGTGACGAGGCGCGGGTGCGCCAGATCCTGCTCAACCTGATCGGCAATGCCATTAAGTTCACCGACCGGGGGGGCGTCCTCGTCAGCGTTCACGTCCTCGAGAAACAGGGCCATAAGGCGCGCGTGGCGATCCGGGTCAAGGACACCGGGATCGGGCTTTCGGCGAGCGCCAAGGAGAGCGTGTTCGCCGAGTTTGCAAAGGCGGACGAGCCTATGGCGAGGCGCCGCGGCGGCACCGGCCTCGGGCTTACCATCTCGCGGCGAATCGCCCGTGCCATGGGAGGCGACATCGGCGTGGAAAGCGAGCCGGGCCGCGGCGCAACGTTCACGGCCGAACTCGAACTGGGCACGGTGGCCGACGCCGATACGGTGCTGTCGCGGGCCCCGCGCACGGCGGCGGCGCGCGTGCTGCTCGCCTTCGACCGGCTGATCGAGCGGCGGGCCCTGGCGGTCAGCCTGCGCGACATCGGTGTGATGGTCGAGGAGGCCGCCGACCTGGAGGCAGCGGAGGAGATCGAGAGAGCGGCAGCATCCGGCACGCCCATCGATATCGTCATCGTCGATGCGGAAGCGGATCCGGAGGAGGCAGGCCGCCTGCTGGTGAAGGCGCGCAAGGCCGCGCCAGGCCGAAGCGTGCGCGGCATCGTGCTGATCGATGCACTGGCACGGGCCAATCTCAAGACCTTCCGCAGCATCGGCTTCGACAGCTATCTCGTGCGTCCGGTCAGGCCCAGATCGTTGGTGGCGCAGATCGCGCTGCGCGATGGCCAAGGCGGAGGTCCCGTCGGCAGTGAAGACATGGGAGGTGCCAACCAGTCCGAGCCGCACGCGGCGCCGGAGCACTGCCATGTACTGATAGCAGAGGACAACGCCATCAACGCGCTGCTTGCGCAGCGCATGGTGGAGAAGATGGGCGGCACCAGTATGGTTGCAACGAACGGCGAGGAGGCGGTGGCCCTGATGCAGGAGGCACTCGAGGGGCGCATTCCGCCCTTCGACCTTGTGCTCATGGACGTGCACATGCCCAAGCTCGACGGCTTGGAGGCGGTAAGGGCGATGCGGCGGCTGACGACCGGTGTATCGCGGTCGGCGGGCAGGGCCCTGCCCCCCATCGTGGCGGTCACGGCGAACGCCTTTCCCGAGGACCGGCGGCGTTGTCTCGAGGCTGGTCTCGACGACTACCTCGCGAAACCGTTCGATCGTGGGGAGCTTGAGGCCCTCATCACTCGGCGACTTAAGCGAAGGACGGAAGCCGACCGGGCGGAAGCGGACGACGGCCGGGCGGCTTAGGTAGCCGCGGTTCCCCGATCACGGTGGCGTTGTCACCGCTCGGCAGTCATATTAGCTCTAATAGCGTCGGGTGGAACGAGGGAGCCCGTCCGTCTCATGCGCTGCGGATGGCCGGTCGGGTCAGGGAATCGAACGACAAGATCGGCAGCGGAATGTCTGCATCGGGGGAGACCGGGAGACAGCCATGCGCTTTTACGCACGCGACCTGGTGAACCGCTGGAAACGGGGCGGGTCGCGCCGGCGCATGCGGTCGCTTGGCGCACTGAGGGCGGCAAAGCGAGGCGGCATTGCGCTGTTGCCGCTGCCCAACATGTTGCCCGGCCGCCGGCCGACCAAGGTGTACGGCCGCATTGGCGATCTCGAAGTGCGGCTCGCGCGCACGCGGTCCGATGTGAGGTTGGCCCAGCGCCTGCGCTACGAGGTGTTCTATAACGAGATGTCGGCGAGGCCGACGCTCACCGCGCAAATGCGGCGCCGCGACGAGGATCGCTACGATCGGATCTGCGACCACCTGCTCGTGGTCGATACGGCGCACGCGGCCGATGTGCCACTTGGCTGGCCGGGCCGGCGAAGGGCGCGCGTCATCGGCACCTACCGTGTGCTGCGCCAGGAAGTGGCCAATCGCACGCTCGGCTTCTATACGCAGGGCGAATACGATATAGCGCCGCTGATCGCCTCCAAGTCGCCGCGCTATCGGTTCATGGAGCTCGGCCGCTCGTGCGTGCTCAAGCCCTACCGCAACAAGCGCACGGTGGAGCTGCTCTGGCACGGACTATGGACCTACGTGCGCCAGCACAAGGTCGACGTGATGATCGGCTGCGCGAGCTTCGAGGGGACCGATCCCGATGAGCACGCGATGGCGCTGTCCTATCTCTATCACTATGCGTTGGCGCCGGAGGAATGGCGCGTGCGGGCGCATCCGCACCTTTACGTACGCATGGATCGAGTGCCCAAGAGCAAGGTGGACGTGAAGGCAGCGCTCAAGGTCATGCCCCCGCTGATCAAAGGTTATCTGAGACTTGGCGCCATGATCGGAGACGGCGCGGTCATCGATCGGCAGTTCGGCACCACCGACGTGCTCATCGTGCTGCCGGTGGAGAAGATCGACCCGCGATACTTCGAGCACTTCGGCACGCCGGAGGAGCGCGAGAGCCGCGTCGCCGTCGGTCGCAAGGGCACCAACTGAGGCGCCGGGTGCGTCTCTCAGGCGCGGGCCGGTGCCGCACCGCCTTGCTCGGGCAGTCGTGCCGGGAGCAGCGCGACGGCGGCAAAGATGACGGCGGCGGCAACGGCCAGGATCTTGAAAAGCATGTCGAAGCCCCAGCCGTCGTGCACCCAAGAGATTAGCGGTAGGGTGGCCCCAAGCACGGCAAACGTCACCACGTAACGAGCCCCGTAGATTGAGGCGCGCAGCTCCGACTTCGCCAATTTTCCGATCATGTAGTCGTTGATCGGAATCTGCCCGAAGGCACCCAACATGAAGGCCAGCGCAACGACGAGGGCCGCCCAGTCGGTGAGGCCCGGCATGACGGCGAAGAAGACGGCTTGGATGGCGGCGGCCGCCATGAAGACCGGGCGGGGGCCGAAGCGGTCGAGCAGGAAGCCGACGACGACCTGGGCGAGGGAGGCGACCGCGAACACGATAAAGGCGAGCCAGCCGATCAGCGTGGCGGAGCCGGCGATGCCGGTGAGCCGCTCCTCGAACACCTTGGGCAGTGCAAACGTCGTCGACTGGAAGATGATGCCGGATACGGCGGTGGTGAAGAAAACGATCGCCAGCAGTCGTACGATGAAATCGCGGCTGGGGGTGGGACCTGCGCCTTCGCGTCGGGCCGGACCGTTCGCTTCCTCCCGCTCGCCGTTCACGGCCCAGATGTCGTTCCAGAAGAGAGCCGTGTAGGCAAGCCCGATCAGCAGCGAGAAGGCGCCGGGCACCAGGAAGCCGGCGCGCCAGCCCCCGTGGTCGATGAAGTAGCCGGTGATGAGCGCTGCGCTGCCGACCCCGAGATTGCCAAAAACGCCGTTGATGCCGATGGCGGCGCCGGTTCTGGCAAATTTCTGAACGAGCAGTGCAAGCCCCACCGGATGGTAGATCGCCGCAAACACACCGATAACGAACAGGCCGAACGCCATCTCGAACGGCGTGGTGGCAAGCGCGGTCGCCATGGAGGCGATGCCGATGCCGACGAAGAACACCGCCATCATGCCCTGCCGGCTCCAGCGGTCGGCGAGCCAGCCGGCCGGAAGGGCGCAGACCCCGAAGGCGACGAATCCGGGCGTGGCATAGGGAACGAGGGCTGCATAGCTCACACCCCACTCGCGGGTGAGCACGAGCGCCGCCACGGTGGCGAAAACCAGCATCAGCAGGTGGTCGAGGAAGTGGCCGACGTTGAGAAAGAAAAAGTGCAGCCGATCGCGCATGAAAGTTCCACCCCGGCGAGGCCCGCTCACCGGGGCCGCCAAGCACACTAGCCCGGTTTGCTTGGGCCCGGAAGCCACCGCGCACGTCGGGCAGCTGGTGATAGGGCTGTCCTCGGCGTCGGATCGGCTAACGGGCTCCAGAGTCGGGGCCAGATCCCTGCAGCGGGTGAGGGTAAGCATAGGGCACATAGCCCGGCCGCACGGTATCGTTGAAGAAGTCTCGGTTTACCTTGATGTGGATGTGGGCGTTTTGACCGCTGACAGAGATGTCCACGTTGCGCCCGTCGTGGGTATTGCCCCACTCGTAGAGGCCCTGAAACGTGCTCTTGCCACCGGGACGTGGGCCGAAGACGTGCCCGATCTGATCCAGGCAGGGGTAGCCGCTCTCACCCGGCCGGTTCTCGTCCCAAGGTGAGGAGCCGTCGCAACGGCCCCAAGGCGGGTGCTCCTCGTCGCTGCGGTAGTTGGTGACGTCCATGCCCCGGTAGTTGCCAAAGTAGCGGTTGTTAAAGATCACGCCAGAGCCGGAACGGAAATAGTGCTTGCGCTGAGGCGCGCAGCCCGCCAGGCACACGAAGGTATTGGCGTAGATTTCGAAGCTGTGAACGCCGCGGTAGCTGCCCGAATCGGCTCCGTGATGCTCCACGTTGGTGTTGTTTACGACGTTGTGGCGGAAAACGTAGCGCGCGCCGCCATAAGCATCCAGCGCGCCGTCGTTCTGGCCGCCGTAGTTGAAGGTGCAGTCCTCGATGAAGATGAAGTGGCTCGAACCTAGTTCGAAGGGGCGGGTGAAAGGCTGATGCTCCTCGGGCCCGGTGCCGAGGATGGAGATGGCTTTCGACCCACCGCGCGCGCCCGGCATAGAAAACGTCACGTGATCGATGAGACCGCTAACCTGCTCTCCGTCCATGGCAACGATGATGCCGCGTTCGACAAGGTTCAGGATCTCCATGTGGTGAATGCGGAACTGGTTCATCCCACCGCCCACCAGGACCATGACGCCGTTGGAGCCGGTGTCCTGCAAGGCCGCATCGATGGTGAAGGCAGTTACGTAGGTGGTGGGGTCTCCAGCCTGAAGGTGGATTTGAAGCACCTCGTCGGCCGCGTAGCCGTTGGTGATCACGGTCTGTCCTACACCAGCGCCGCGCAGCGTGAGCCCCTTGTTGATGATGTGCACGGGAGATGTCCACGTGCAGCGCCCGGCGGGGATGGCAACGGTATCCCCCTCCTCGGCGGCGGCGATCGCCCGCTGAACATCCGTCGCAGAGCACGAGCGGGCCGTTATGGTCGCGGCTTGGACGGCGGTGGTCGTTGCCGCAAAGACGAGCAGGCATGCGAGAGTTCGGCTCTGCATGACCTTTCAATCGAAATTGTGGGGCGGACGGCGCCGCAGCCCTTTGACCAGGCCCAAACTATAGCCGGAGAAAACTGCGAACGGACAGCTCAAACCTAATCAAGTCATCGGCTGGTGCCGGGCCTTGGCCGCCCGTTCGAGGGCGGCGCAGGTGAGTTTGTCGAGGCGCAGCTTCTCCGCCAGCATGTCGAGAAAACGCACCTCCTCAAGCTTCACACGCATGTCGGTGGCGGCGACTTCGGCCGCCAGCACGTAGGCCGTCTCGTGCATGGGCTCGGGCAATGCATCGTGGATCAGTTCGAGCACCTTGGCGAGGCCGTCGACCTTGGCGAGCACCCTGCCGCATTCCTGCGCCTCGCCGGCGAGCCAATCGCGGTCGTACCGGCGGAACGCTGGCAGCTCGCCGATGATCGAGCCGATGCGGCCGAGCTCATCCTCGGTGATGGTGCGGTCCACGGCGGCCGTGGTGACCATGGCGTAGATCAGAGCCTCCGGCGGGGTCAGGGAAGGCATTCGTCCCGCCCTCACGCCGCCAGGTTGCCGAACCGGCGCAAGTTTTCGCGCTGCTTGTCGTTGCGCGGCTCGAGCTTGAAGATGCGAGCCGCGTTGCCACCCAGGATGTTGTGCTTGGCTTTCTCCGACAGGAAGGGAAGATCGTAGATGGCGCTCGGCAGGTCGAAGTCCCAGTGCGGGTAGTCGGATGAGTAGAGAAGCTGCGTCTCCGCCTTGATCATGCGGAACGTCTCCTCCAGCATGTCGAGGTCCTGTATCTCGATCGGCTGCGTTGAATAGTACATGTCGCGCATGTACTCACTCGGCTTCTTCTTCAGAAGCGGGCATTCGGAGGAGCGCAGCATGTACTCGTGGTCGAGGCGCTGCATCAAAAATGGGATCCAGGCCACGCCCGATTCGATCCAGATCACGGGTAGCTTGGGGAAGCGTTCGCCCATGCCGTTGATGACCCAGTTGGTGCAGTGCAGGATGTTATAGAAGCTGAAGCCCAGCGCGTGCACGGAAATGAAGCGGTTCAGCCCGCGGAACACGGGCTCGCCCCAGTTGGGCCCGGAATGGAACGACAGCGCCAAGCCGCGCTCCTCCATGGCCCGGTAGACCTTCATATAGGCGTTATCGTGCACGGGCAGCGTACGCACGGTCGTCACCATGAAGCCCTTGACGCCCTTGCGGTCGCCAAAGGTCTCGACTTGGCGCAGAGAGGCGTCGGGATCGGAGAAGGGCAGGCACAGCATGGAAAACATGCGCCCATTCGACTCGGGCAGCACTTTCTCGGTGAGCCAGCGATTGTAGGCCCAGCACAGGTCAACCTCCATCTCCTTCAACGGATGCAGGCCCACGTTCAACATGCCGGTCGGGAACAGGCAGGAGTAATCGACGCTCATGGCGTCCATCCAGCGCTCGCCGAGCTCGACGTCGCGCTGGCGGCCGGGCGTGGTCTTTTCGGTGGAGCGCATGGGATAGCGCGTGACGCGCCCGCCCATGTCCTGGAAGCCGATCTGACCGGGCACGATCGAATGTCGGCCCTTGAGACGGCCGGAGATGGTGAGCTGGCGATAGACGTCGTTCTCCATGAACGGGAGAATCTCGCCGAAATTCTCGTTCTCATAGTGGTGAGCGTCGACGTCGACGATCAGCATCTCGTCGAACTTGCGCTGGTCGGCCTGCTTGCGGGCGTGGGCCAGAAGACGGGTGGTGTTCAGCTCCTCCACCGACACGCGGCGTCCGCGGTCAGTAATGAGTTCCATGACGTTTCTCCTCACAGCAGATCTTGTCGAAAACGGTTCAATTTCAGCGACCAGTATAGGCTGCCCACATGCCGAGCTCGAACACCTGCAGGCCGGCGGCTTTCAGCAGACCGCTCGCGGTCACCATGACGTCGGTGGCGGTCGCCGGCCCCTTCTTGGGTAGGGCGGGATACCTGATGCCGGCCTCGTCATGGGCGGCGTAAGCCCGGCTTGCCGCCGACAGCATCGACTGGACGCTCTCGGGGGGCAGGGCGTCGGCGTGGCCGGCGGCAAGCGCAGCCTCTACCTCCTTCACCAACTCGGCCGCGCGCTCGGCGAGCGGCGGCGTCGGTGCGGGGTTAGCGACCGGCTTGCCGCCAGAACGCTTGCGCGGCTCCCTGGCCGGCGCGTCTTTAGGCGACGACATAAAGGTCATCCCCTCTCTGGATCACTTTGTACTTGCGAAGTTTCAACTTTCGGTCGGGCACGCACTCGCCGGTCTTGAGGTCGTACTCGTAGCCGTGCCAGGGGCAGACGAAGTGGGTCTCGGTGTCGGAGAAGTAGAGCCCGCGGGACGTTTTGTCCGGCATCAGCCGCTCCTCGACCTTGGCGATGATGATGCCCTCGCAGGCCGGTCCCCCTTGATGCAGGCAGTAGTTGCTGTAGGCGTAGTAGTTGCCCTTGTCCTTGAACACGCCGATCTCATGCGCGCCGACGCGGACGATCCGGCGGTCCCCGTCCTTGAACTCGGAAGCCTTGCAAACGAACTGCTCGCTCATAAGCGCTTGCTCCTCACCGTTCCTACCCGTGAACCTCGCATCCATACCGCTCCCGCCCGATTATTCAAAGCTGTTCGGTGAGCAACATCGAGACGTATCGCCGTCGAACGGGCCGGTTCTCAGGTGACAGGGAGCTGCAGGCGGGTATGATCGGGGTGGGATCGAAGCCGTGCAGGCGGGTGCTTTTGCCCGTCCGGCCGGGCGGTCCCTCACGTGCGGATGTACGGCACGCAAGACAAACAGCC
The DNA here is from genome assembly GCA_035574175.1 of Hyphomicrobiaceae bacterium. Classification (GTDB taxonomy): domain Bacteria; phylum Pseudomonadota; class Alphaproteobacteria; order Rhizobiales; family Hyphomicrobiaceae; genus DATLZB01. The sequence continues at coordinate 332 of DATLZB010000153.1, read as the reverse complement.
CGCGCTCGGCTGAATTGGGAGGAACACACATGATTGGGCGAGCTCTGCTGACGGCGGTCCTATGTTTCACTGCGGTCGCGCTGGCCTCAGGGCCAGCCGCCGCGCAACAGTATCCGGAGCGGACCGTTACCATCATCGTGCCGTTTCCTCCGGGGGGTGTTGCCGATCAGACGGCGCGCCCGCTGGCGGCAGTGATGGAGAAGCTGTTTAAGCAGCCGGTCGTGATCTCCAACCGGGCAGGCGCCGGCGGGGCAGTCGGCATGGCGGCCGCGGCGAATGCCAAGGCTGACGGCTATACGTTGCTGATGGCGCTCTCCAGCATCTCGATCATT
>DATLZB010000152.1:0-3090 GCA_035574175.1 Hyphomicrobiaceae bacterium | reverse complement strand
TGTTCGCAAATCCGCACGGCGAGCTGATGCCTGGGCAGTTCGCGCGCCTGCGCATGGGCGAGCCCAGGCCCGAGCCCGCGCTGCTCATCAGCGAGCGCGCCATCGGCACCGACCAGAGCAAGAAGTTCGTGCTCGTGGTCGATGCCGAGAACAAGGCGGTCTATCGCGAAGTGACGCTTGGCCCCGCGGTCGATGGGCTGCGCATGGTCAGGAGCGGGCTCGAGCCCGGCGAGCGCATCGTCGTCAATGGCCTGCAGCGTATCCGCCCCGGCGCCGTGGTGGCGCCTGAGCTGGTGGCCATGGACGCAAACAGATCCGACCCGGCTGCCGGCGGTACCACCGCGCAGCCCTGAAGGCGGTGCTCCGCCCCCGTCCGATTTCCGGGAATTGAGCCATGAACTTCTCGAAGTTTTTCATCGACCGGCCGATTTTTGCCGCCGTCTTGTCGATCCTCATATTCGTGGCGGGCCTGCTGGCGCTGCGCGTGATGCCGATCTCGGAATATCCGGAGGTCGTGCCGCCGCAGGTTATCGTGCGCGCCCAGTATCCCGGCGCCAACCCGACCGTGATCGCGGCCACCGTCGCCACGCCCATCGAAGAGGCGATCAATGGCGTCGAGGACATGCTCTACATGTCGAGCCAGGCGACGACGGACGGCGTCATGACGCTGACCGTCACCTTCAAGCTCGGCACCGACCCGGACAGAGCCCAGCAGCTCGTGCAGAACCGCGTCGCTCAGGCCGAGCCGCGGCTGCCCGAGGAGGTGCGCCGCCTGGGCATCACGACCGCCAAGAGTTCGCCGAACTTCATCCTGGTCGTGCACCTGCTCTCGCCGAACGACCGGTACGACATCACCTATCTGCGCAACTACGGCGTCCTCAACGTCAAGGACCGGCTGGCCCGCATCCCCGGCGTCGGTCAGGTCGAGATTTTCGGCGCCGGCGACTATTCCATGCGCATCTGGCTCGATCCGCAGAAGGTCGCCGAGCGCGGCCTGTCGGCGAGCGACGTTGTCAATGAGATCAGGGCGCAGAACGTGCAGGCGGCGGCCGGCATTGTCGGCGCCTCGCCGACCGTGCCCGGGGTCGATCTCCAGCTCTCGGTGAACGCTCAGGGCCGGCTCGAGAGCGAGGAGCAGTTCGGCGACATCATCATCAAGACGGGCGACAACGGCGAGGTGACGCGGCTCCGCGACATTGCCCGCATCGAGCTCGGCGCCGCCAACTATGCGCTGCGCTCGTTGCTCAACAACAAGCAAGCGGTCGGCATCGGCGTGTTCCAGGCGCCCGGCTCCAACGCCCTGCAGATCGCCGACCATGTCCGCACCGTGATGGAGGACATCAAGCGCACGATGCCGGACGGAGTCGACTACGACATCGTCTACGACACCACCCAGTTCGTTCGCGCCTCGATCGAAGCGGTGGTCCACACCCTGCTCGAGGCCATCGTGCTGGTCGTTCTGGTCGTGATTCTGTTCCTGCAGACGTGGCGTGCCTCGATCATCCCGCTTCTTGCCGTGCCGATCTCCATTATCGGCACGTTCGCGGTGATGTACGTGTTCGGCTTCGCCATCAATGCGCTGACCCTGTTCGGCCTGGTGCTCGCCATCGGCATCGTCGTCGACGACGCTATCGTGGTGGTTGAGAACGTCGAGCGCAACATCGAGGAGGGTCTGTCGCCGCGCGAGGCCTCCTACAAGGCGATGACCGAGGTATCGGGCCCGATCATCGCCATCGCCCTGGTGCTGATCGCGGTGTTCGTGCCGCTCGCCTTCATCACCGGCCTTTCCGGGCAGTTCTACAAGCAATTCGCTCTCACCATTGCCATCTCGACGGTGATCTCGGCGATCAACTCGCTGACCCTGTCACCGGCGCTGTCCGCCGTGCTGCTGAAGGAGCGCCACGCGCCGCCCGACCGTACGACGCGCGTCATGAACGTCCTGTTCGGCTGGCTGTTCCGCGGTTTCAATTGGGTGTTCGGACGCGGCATCGGCGGCTATCAGGCCGGCTTGCAGGGCATCCTCTCCCGCAAGACCGCGGTGATGGCGGTCTACGCCGTGATGCTGGGCCTCACCTACGTGCTGTTCCGGGTCGTGCCGGGCGGTTTCGTGCCGGCCCAGGACAAGCAGTATCTCGTCGGCTTCGCACAGCTCCCCGACGGCGCCACGCTGGACCGTACCGAGGAGGTGATCCGTCGCATGAGCGAGATCACCATGAAGGAGCCGGGCGTGGAGAGCGCGGTGGCGTTCCCCGGCCTGTCGATCGCCGGTTTCAGCACCTCCTCCAACGCCGGCATCGTGTTCTCCACACTGAAGCCATTCGAGGAGCGCGACAGCCCCGAGCTCAGCGCCGGCGCCATCGCCATGTCGCTCAACAAGAAGTATGCCGCCATCCAGGATGCTTTCATCGCCATGTTCCCGCCCCCGCCGGTGCAGGGCTTGGGCGTGGTGGGCGGCTTCAAGCTCCAGATCGAGGATCGCGCAGGCCGCGGTTATGACGCGCTGAATGAGGTCACCAAGGCGTTCATGGCCAGGGCCATGGCCGCGCCGGAGCTGACCGGCCAATTCACCACCTATCAGGTGAACGTGCCGCAGCTCTTCCTCGACGTTGACCGCACGCGGGCTCGCCAGCTCGGCGTGCCCATCACCTCGATATTCGAGACGTTGCAGATCTACCTCGGCTCGCTCTATGTGAACGACTTCAACAAGTTCGGACGAACCTACTCGGTTCGCGTGCAGGCCGATGCGCCCTTCCGCGCCCGCTCCGACGACATCGGCCAGCTCAAGGTCCGCTCCAATGCGGGCGAGATGGTCCCGCTCTCCGCCCTGATGCAGGTGAAGACCAGTGCCGGTCCGGAGCGGGCCATGCGCTACAATGGCTTTTTATCCGCCGACATCAACGCCGCGCCGGCGCCCGGCTACTCCTCGGGTCAGGCGCAGCAGGCGGCCAAGCGCATTGCCGCCGAGGTGCTTCCCCCTGGCTTCGACTACGAGTGGACCGACCTGACCTATCAGGAGATCCTTGCCGGCAACTCGGCCGTGTGGGTGTTCCCGCTCGCCGTCCTGTTCGTGTTCCTGGTGCTCGCCGCCCA
>DATLZB010000151.1:0-30370 GCA_035574175.1 Hyphomicrobiaceae bacterium | reverse complement strand
ATCGGGGGGGCCCAGCCCGTAGAGATAGACGTTCATGCCGATCTCGCCGAGGCCGCCAAGCCCAACGAAAACGAGCTCGTCCTGCTTCGCCCCCCTGCCGGCTCGCGCCTGAGGATCGGTCATGCGTTTCAGCGCTCCTCGCCGATCAGGCTGACATCGCCGAACGTGAACCTCTGCTCCTCCCCGGCGTCATCACGCAGCAGCAGCGCACCCGTCTCGTCAAGGCCAAGAAACGTGCCCGAAATCGGCCCGGTTCCGGTGTTGATGGATATGGCCTCGCCGGCAGGCCCGGCCCGTTCCAGCCAAGCCCGGCGAACGGCGGAGAAGCCGGCTCCCTCGCGCCACACTTCGAGCCAGTCCTCGATGGCAACCGCCAGCGCACCAAGCAGTGTGTCGCGGGAGGGAGGCTCGCCGAGCGCACCAAGACAGGTGGCGGACCGGCCGAGCGCTCGGGGGGCGCTCGCCACATTGATGCCGATGCCGACCACACCGACCCGACGCATGGCAAGCATGGTGCTCTCGATCAGGATGCCGCCGAGCTTGGCGCCGTCGAGCAGGATGTCGTTCGGCCATTTGAGTCGGAGGCGGCCGCCCTCTTGGATCGGGCAGCCAGTGAGCCCGCTAAGCGCGTCGATGCTCGCCACGCCGGCTACCAGCGACAGTTGCTGTGTGGTTCGCGGCGGACAGCGCAGGTGTAGAAGAAGGCTCGCATAGAGATTGCCGGGGGCGGAGTGCCAGCTCCGCCCCGAGCGGCCACGGCCCTGGGTCTGCTCATCGGCGACGACCCATAGGCCGGAGTCGGCGCCAGCTGCAGCGCGGCGTATGGCCTCGGCGTTCGTGGAATCAACCACGGGCAGATGCAGCAGGCGGAGGGAGCCCTGCGCCGATTGAACGGTCTTGCGCATCAGGTCCCGTCAGTAGCGGAACGTCCCGGCCGCCACCGAGGCCGCCTCGAATAGCGGAGACGGGAACAGGACGTAGAGCAGCACGAAGGACGCCGTGAGGGCCATGACGACGCCCGCCTTGACCCGCACGGGCAGGAACTTCTCCTTGGGCGCATCGAAATACATGATCTTGACGATGCGCAAATAATAGTAGGCGGCGACGACACTCGCCAGCACGCCGATAACGGCTACCGTGTAGAACCCAGCCTTCATAGCGGGTAGGAACACAAAATACTTCGCCCAGAAGCCCGCGAGCGGGGGAATGCCTGCCAAAGAGAACATCATGAGGGCGAAGACAAAGGCCATCGAGGGGTGCGTCACGGCAAGGCCCGACAGCTCGTCGATGGCCTCCACCGAACCGGTCTCCCGGCGCATGGATTGGATGCAGGCGAAGCTGCCGAGCGTCATGGCAAGGTAGATCGCCATGTAGATCAGAACGCCCTGGGTGCCCTCCGGGCTGTTGGCGATGAGCCCGACCAGGGCAAAGCCAATGTTGGCGATAGAGGAGTAGGCCATCAGCCGCTTGATGTTGCTCTGGCCAATGGCCGCGAAAGCGCCGAGCAGCATCGAGGCGATGGCGAGGAACACGACGATCTGTTGCCACTGTTCGGCGATACCAGGAAAAGCCGAGAGAACCACCCGCACGAGGAGCGCCATAGCGGCGATCTTGGGCGCGGCGGAGAAGAACGCCGTGACGGGCGTGGGCGCACCTTCGTAAACGTCGGGGGTCCACATATGGAACGGCACGGCCGAGACCTTGAAGGCGATGCCGACCAGCAGAAAGACGAGGCCGATGGTGATGCCCACGTTCTCGGCGACGGTGGCCGCGCGGGCCACAGCGGCGATGGCCTCAAAGCTCACCTGGCCGGTAAAGCCATAAAGCAGAGAGGCGCCGTAGAGCAGCATGCCGGAGGACAGCGCGCCGAGCACAAAATACTTGAGGCCGGCCTCGCTCGAACGCACGTCCTCGCGGCGGAAGGCGGCAACGACATAAAGCGCCAGACTTTGCAGTTCCAGCCCCAAATAGAGGGCGATGAGATCGCCTGCCGATACCATCATCATCATTCCGGCGGTGGCGAGCAGGACCAGCGCCGGGTACTCAAACCTCATGATGCGGTCGGCCTTGAACTCATCGAAGGCGAGGATCAGGGCCAGGGCGGAGCCAGCCAGCACCAAAAGCTTCATGAAGCGGCCGAAGCCGTCGGCGATGAAAGCGTCGCCGAAGAGCCGCTGGGGCTCCTCCGGCTGCTGGAGCACGAGAACGGCAGCGAAAACCAACACGAGGACGGCGAGCCAGCCCGCGGTCTCTGCCTCACGATCGGACTCCGGGCGGAAGACGCCGTACATCAGGAGCGCCATGGCACCTAAGCAGACGACGATCTCCGGCCACAGCGCGGCATAAGCGCCGATCAGTGTCATAGCCGTCCCCGAAGCTTCCTCATCATCACCTAACCAGAGCCGTCGTTGTCCGGATGGCCGCCTCGTAGTTCTGCACAAGGTGCTTCACCGACGTCGCGGTGACGTCGAGGATCGGGGCCGGGTAGAAGCCGAACAGGATGGTGAGCGCCACCAACGGGCCGAGTACGAGCACCTCGCGCAAACTCAGATCGCGGATCGAAGCGAGGCCGGGTTTCTCGAGCATGCCGAAGATGATGCGCCGGTAGAGATAGAGGGCGTAGGCAGCCGACAGAATCATGCCGGTCGCCGCGAACAGCGCCACCCAGGTGTTGACGCGGAAGGCGGCAAGCAGGGTCAAGAACTCGCCAATGAACCCGCTCGTGCCGGGAAGCCCGACGTTGGCAAGGGTGAACACCATAAAGGCGAACGCATAGAGCGGCATGCGATCAGCCAATCCGCCGTAGGCTGCGATCTCACGGGTGTGCATGCGGTCGTAGACGACGCCGACGCACAGGAACAACGCGGCGGACACGATACCGTGGGAAAGCATCTGGAAGATCGCGCCGTCCACGCCCTGAGCGGAGAAGGTGAAGATGCCCATGGTCACGAAGCCCATGTGCGCCACCGACGAATAGGCGATGAGCTTTTTCAAATCTTCCTGCGCCAGCGCCACCAGCGAAGTATAGATGATGGCGACGACGGAGAGCACGAACACGAACGGTGCCAGCTCCTGGCTCGCCAACGGAAACATTGGCAGCGAGAAGCGCAGAAAGCCGTAGCCGCCCATCTTTAGCAGGATGGCGGCGAGGATCACGGAGCCCGCGGTAGGCGCCTCGACGTGCGCGTCGGGAAGCCAGGTGTGCACCGGCCACATGGGTAGCTTGACCGCAAAGGACGCGAAAAAGGCGAGCCACAGCCACCACTGCATGTCGCGGGGGAAGTTCGCCGTCATCAGGGTCGGAATGTCGGTGGTGCCCGCGTGCCAGTACATCGCCATCATGGCGAGCAGCATCAGCACCGACCCCAGCAGCGTGTAGAGGAAAAACTTGAAGCTGGCGTACACGCGGCGCGGGCCACCCCACACCCCGATGATGAGAAACATCGGGATCAGGCCGCCCTCGAAGAACAGGTAGAACAGCACCAGGTCGAGCGCGCAGAACACCCCGATCATCAGCGTCTCGAGCACCAGAAAGGCGATCATGTACTCCTTGACGCGGTTCTCGATCGCCTGCCAGCTCGCCAAAATGCAGAGCGGCATCAAAAACGTGGTCAGCAGCACGAACAGCACCGAGATGCCGTCGACGCCCATCTTGTAGCGGAACGGTCCGAGCCAGGCGTGGTCCTCGACGAACTGAAAGGCCGAGCTTTGGGTGTCGAAGTGCCACCAGAGCGGAAGCGACACGAGGAAGGTGAGCAGCGTCGTGTAAAGGGCAATCCAGCGCGCGTTGCCGACGGCCTCGCGGTTCAAGAACGCGATCAGGACCGCGCCCAAGAGCGGCAGGAAGGTGACGATGGAAAGGATCGGGGCGCCGGCGATGCTCATCGGACGCTCCCGCCGGCGAACATCAAGTAGGTGACGATGATGGCAAGCCCGATCACCATGGCGAAGGCATAGTGATAGACATAACCGCTCTGCAGGCGCACAACCCGGCCGGTGACATCCTGCACGCGCTCGGCGACGCCGTCAGGGCCCAACCCGTCGATGATGCGGCCGTCCCCGGTCTTCCAGAGGATGCGGCCGATGGCCATGGCCGGGCGCACGAAGAGGAAATCGTAGAGCTCGTCGAAGTACCACTTGTTGAGCAGGAAGAGATAGAGCGGCCGGAAGGTCCGCGCCGTTGCCTCGGGCAGCGCCGGCAGCTGAACGTAATAGACCCAGGCGATGCCGAATCCGAGCAGCATGGCCACGGTGGGCGCGAGGAGGACCCACTCGGGCACATGGTGCATCTCCTCGAAGATGTGGTTGTCGGGCGCTGCGAACAGCGATCTGCCCCAGAACGCGACCCGCCCTTCGCCGATGAAAAGGTCATAAAAGCCGAACCCGGCTGCGACGGCGCCTGCGGCGAGCACGAGGAGCGGTGCGCGCATGGCATAAGGCCCTTCGTGCGCGTGCTCGAAAGTCTCGTGGTCGGCGCGGGTCGTACCGTGGAAGGTCATGAACATCAGCCGCCAGGAATAGAACGCCGTCATCAGCGCGGCGACGACGAGGAGCCAGAAGGCGAAGTGGCCCGGCGTGTGGGCGGCGTAGGAGGCTTCGATGATGGCGTCCTTGGAGTGGAACCCGGCGAAGCCGGCGAGGTGTGGGATGCCGACGCCGGTGAGCGACAGCGTGCCGATCAGCATCATGGCCCAGGTATAGGGGATCTTGCGGGCGAGCCCGCCCATACGGCGCATGTCCTGCTCATGGTGCATGGCCTGGATCACCGATCCGGCCCCCAGGAACAGCAGGGCCTTGAAAAAGGCGTGGGTAAACAGATGAAAGATGCCAGCGGCATAGGCGCCGACGCCGCAGGCAACGAACATGTAGCCGAGCTGCGAGCAGGTCGAATAGGCGACGACCCGCTTGATGTCGTTTTGCACGAGGCCGACGCTCGCGGCAAAGAAAGCCGTCACCGCCCCGACGAGGGTGACGAACGCGAGCGCGTCAGGGGCCAGCTCAAAGAGCGGCGAGAGCCGGGCCACCATGAACACGCCGGCCGTCACCATGGTCGCGGCATGGATGAGGGCAGAGACCGGCGTCGGGCCCTCCATGGCGTCGGGTAGCCAAGTGTGAAGCAGGAACTGGGCCGACTTGCCCATGGCACCCATGAACAGGAGCAGACAGACGCAGGTCAGGATGTCGACGTCGTAGCCCAAAAATTCCATGGTCTTGCCGGCCAGCGCCGGCGCAGCGGCGAACACCGCGTCGAACTGAATGCTCTGGGTGATGGCGAACACGCCGAAGATGCCCAAGGCGAACCCAAAGTCGCCGACGCGGTTGACGATGAAGGCCTTGATCGCCGCCGTGTTGGCTTCCGGCTTGTGGTACCAGAACCCGATCAGCAGGTAGGACATGAGGCCGACGCCCTCCCAGCCGAAATAGAGCTGGAGGAGGTTGTCGCTTGTCACCAGGGCCAGCATGGCGAAGGTGAACAGCGATAGGTAGCAGAAGAAGCGCTCGCGGCCTTCCTCCACCGCCGTGTAGCCCATCGAATAGAGGTGCACGAGGGCGGACACGACGGTGACCACCACCATCATCACGGCGGTCAGCGTATCGACCCTCAATCCCCAGGAGACCTCGAGATCGCCCGAAGTCACCCAGCGCAACAGCGTGACCTTGGCCGTCTGCCCGGAAATGCCGATCTGCCAGAAGGCGAGGCAGGAGAGCACCGCGGCAGCGAACAGCAGGCAGGTGGTGACGATCTCGGTCGGCCGCGAACCGAGCGCGCGGCCGAGCACACCGGCGATGATGCCGCCCGCCAAGGGCAGCAACACGATGGCCGCATAGATCATCTATCGTGTTCCCGCGTGCTTGCCCGTGACCGCGGGCAAGGAACGGTCGGCAGCGGACAGGAGGCATGCATCGACCTGTATCAAGCTGCGCCCTCCGCCTGCGCCGCAATTTAGCGCCCGCCACTGCATTTCGCCTGTCCTTTCATCGCTCAATGTCCGCCTCAGCCCTTCATCAGGTTGATGTCCTCGACGGCAATGGAGCCGCGGTTGCGGAAGTACACGACGACGATGGCGAGCCCGATGGCGGCCTCCGCCGCGGCCACGGTGAGCACGAACAGCGCGAACACCTGCCCGACGAGATCGCCGAGGAAGTACGAGAAGGCGACGAGGTTGATGTTGACGGCAAGCAGCATCAGCTCGACCGACATCAGGATGACGATGACGTTTTTGCGGTTGAGGAAGATGCCCAAGATGCCGAGCGTGAACAGGCACGCGGCAACAGTCAGGTAATGGCCGAGCCCAATCGCCATCTCACCCCCGCATCTCGCGTGAGGGCATGATCGCCTCGCCCGGCCTGACCTTGACCACCTCGATGGCGGTCTTGGGCCCGCGCGCCACCTGGGCGGCGATCGATTGGCGCTTGACGCCGGCCTTATGGCGCAGCGTCAGGACGATGGCGCCGACCATGGCCACGAGCAGAATCAAGCCGGCAATCTGGAAGAAATAGGCGTAGTCGGTGTAGATGATGCGCCCCAGCGCCTCGGTGTTGGTAAGTCCGGCACCGGCTGGCGGGACAGGAGCGCCCTTGGCACCGGAAAGGCCCGGCTTGATGACGCCCAAGCCCAGCACCATGACGAGCTCGGCCAGAACGATGCCGGCAACGAGCAGCCCGAGCGGCGCATTCTTGATGAAGCCGGCTCTGAGTTCAGCAAAGTCGACGTCGAGCATCATCACCACGAACAGGAACAGCACCGCCACCGCCCCGACGTAGACGATGACCAACAGCATGGCGAGGAACTCAGCGCCAAGCAGCACGAAGAGGCCGGCAGCATTGAAGAAGGCGAGAATCAGGAACAGCACGGCGTGCACCGGATTGCGGGCGAGAATAACCATGGCGCCGGCCAGCACGGCGAGAACAGCGAACAGATAGAAGAAGGCTCCGGTCAGCCCCATAGCGTCAACCCGCCCTGCCCCTCGTGCGGCACGTCCGCGTGGGCCCGCGCGCCCGGCATCAGTCGGCCTTGGAACGACGCCGCGCCTGCTCGGCCTCGACCGCTGCACGGTGGGCGAGCCACAGCCGGCGGGAGCGAGCCCTGCGGTAGGGCCAATAGCCCAATGCGGCCGTCAAACCAAGCATCAAAATCGCCGATACCCAGTATACCCCGCGCAGGAGGCCGCTCATCAGCCAAATGGCCGCGAGCAGGGCCAGGCCGGCGAGGGTTATCTGCAGCCATATGTGCTCCCGCTCGTGATCGAGCTGATCCCCGACGATCTCGTGGTAGCGCTCGAGCTCTTCGTCCGTCAGGGTACCGAGGATAGCTCGCCATCTCTCAGCGGTATCTCGCATCGAGGGCCATGTTCGCGGCAATCTCGCGCTCCCACCGGTCGCCGTTGGCCAGCAGGCGCTCCTTGTCGTAGTAGAGCTCTTCACGGGTCTCGGTGGCGAACTCGAAATTCGGCCCCTCGACGATGGCATCGACCGGGCAAGCCTCCTGGCACAACCCGCAGTAGATGCACTTCACCATGTCGATGTCGTAACGCGTGGTGCGCCGCGTGCCGTCGTTGCGCCTGGGACCCGCTTCGATGGTGATGGCCTGGGCCGGACAGATCGCCTCGCACAGCTTGCAGGCGATGCAGCGCTCCTCGCCGTTGGGATAGCGGCGCAGTGCATGCTCGCCGCGAAAGCGCGGGGAGAGCGGGCCCTTCTCGAAGGGATAGTTGAGCGTCTTCTTCTCGCTGAAGAAGTAGCGCATGGCCAGGAAGAAGGCCGATACGAACTCGGCTAGGAACAACGACTTGACGGCCCGGGCGACAGTCATTCTGTTGGCTTCTCTTGGCTTTCCGTTCGCTACTCCGCCGCCCCGAACAGGTACATCAGGACCGGGATCAGCACCAGATTGGCATGGGCCAGCACGCGCAGCTGCTGCGCATTCAAGGCCGCTTCGGACTGGGACTGCTCGCGCTCGACGTTCTGGGCCAGCCACATCAGGAAGGCATAGGTGGCCAAGCCCACACTGAGCCCGACAAGACCATACAATATCGCAACGCTCATGCCTTACCCTTCGTCAAGGGCTGCGCCATATTTTTCATCATCCCTGCACCGGACCAGGCGGCAGCTGGTCCGAACACAGTCGCCGGGCATGCTGCCGGCTCGCGTACCTTTCGTACCTGGCGGCATTCCGCCGCAGGAAGTCCTCGAGATCGGCATACAGCAGCGGACGGCCGAGCTGGAGGCGTTTGCCCTCGACATAGGGACGATAGAAGTCCCACAGCGACCGCATGGAGCCGTAGCGCGCAATGAGCACGATCTCATCGTTCAGCATGTGATATTTGGCCGCCACGGCGATCGACTGGAAGTAGGCCAGCAGAATATCGAGGCTGCGCTCGGTGTCGGCATCAATCCGACTCTGGTCGTAGCTCTTGTACCGGGCGACATGGGTCCAGGCCCGATGCAGCGCCATCAGCACGTCGGTGTTCTCGGTGTACCGCATCAGCACGTCGAACGTGTAGCGCTTCTTCTCCTGAATACCGTTCCAAACATAGCCGAACACGCCGAGCGCGATGCCGAAGCCGATCGAGAGCACGGTTGCCAGCGCTTCCGGGTCGTTGGTGATGGCGGCCAAGCTCTCCATTCGGGTCAATGCCGCCCTGCTACTGTGCCAAGTCGGCGTAGTGCTGGACGCCTGCCACCGCCACCACCATGAACAGCGACAGGGGCAGGAATACTTTCCAGCCGAGCCGCATCAGTTGATCGTAGCGGTAGCGCGGCACCATCGCCTTCACCATGGCGAACATGAAGAACACCAGCACGGCCTTGCCCAGAAACCAGACAATGCCGGGCACCCAGTTGAAAGGTGGCAAATCGACGGGCGGCAGCCAGCCGCCGAGAAACAGGATCGTGGTCAGCGCGCACATGGTGGTGATCGCCACGTACTCGCCGAGCATGAACAGCAGATAGGGCGTGGAAGAGTATTCGACCATGAAGCCGGCCACCAGCTCCGATTCCGCCTCCACCAAGTCGAAGGGGGGGCGGTTGGTCTCCGCCAGCGCCGAGATGAAGAACACGACGAACATCGGAAACAGCGGCAGCCAGAACCAGTTGAGGAAACCCAGGGGGCCCTTCTGGGCGTTGACGATGTCCGTCATGTTGAGGGAACCCACACACAGCAGCACGGTGATGATGACGAAGCCGATCGAGACCTCATAAGACACCATCTGCGCCGCCGAGCGCAGCGCGCCCATCAACGGGTACTTGGAGTTCGACGCCCAGCCGCCCATGACGATGCCGTAGACCCCAAGCGAAGAGATGGCGAGGATGTAAAGGATGCCGACGTTGAGGTCGGAAATGACCCAGCGGCCGAGGGCATCCTCGTTGACCGGGATAACGGCCCAAGCGGCGAGCGCGCACGTCGCCATGGCGAGCGGCGCCAGTACGAACACCGCCTTGTCGGCGCCGGCCGGGATCACCGGCTCCTTGAGCAGAAACTTGATCAGATCGGCAAACGACTGCAAAAGGCCGAAGGCACCGACCACGTTGGGACCGCGGCGGATCTGAACGGCCGCCCACACCTTCCTGTCCATCAACAGGAGAAAGGCGATGATGATGAGCAGGGTGAGGAGCAGCAGCAGGCTCTGGCCCACCAGAATGGCGAGCGGCCAGCCGTAGTCCCACCAGATTTGCAGCGCACCCTCAGCCATGGTTTCCTTCGCTTACTCCGCAGCGGCGCGATGGCCGCTCATGCTCTTCTGCAAGGCGCTCAGCTCAGCCATCACGCTGGAGGCCCGCGCGATCGGATTGGTAAGGTAGAAGTCGGCAATCGCCGTTCCGAAGGGTTTGGCCTCGAAGGCGCCTTTGTGTGCCGCGAGCCTGGCAACGCCTTCGCGTGGGGCATTGGGGGCGGCGCCGAGGCGCGCCAGGTGGGGATGGACCTGGTACATGGCGGCCCTCAGAGCAGAGGCCGTGTCGTAGGGAAGGGCACGCCCGAGTTTGCCCGAGAGCGCGCGCAGGATGGTCCAGTCCTCCTTGGCGGCGCCCGGCGGGAAGGCGGCCCGCGCGGTCATCTGCACGCGGCCCTCGGTGTTGACATAGGTGGCGCTTTTCTCAGTGTAAGCGGCACCCGGCAGGATGACGTTGGCCCGATGCGCCCCGGCATCGCCGTGGCTGCCCTGATAGACCACGAAGGTGGCGCCCAGCCGGCCCATGTCGATTTCGTCGGCGCCGAGCAGGTAGAGCACATCCATCTCACCGCGGGCGGCAGCCGAGAGCTGGCCGCCAACGTCACGCCCGCCCTTGCCCGGCACGAAGCCCAGATCGAGGCCGGCGACACGGGCGGCGGCAGTGTGCAGTACGTTGAAGGCGTTCCAATCGGGCTTTTCAACGGTCGCCGCCTCGGCCACCCGTGCAGCTTCCGCCAGCACGGCGAGGCCATCGGCACGGCAGACCGCAGCCTGGCCGATAATGACCATCGGCCGCTTGGCCTCGCCGAGAGTTCTGGCAAAGGGATGGCGGCCGCCGGCGATTTCAGCCAACGTTTCGGGTCCGGTTCCCAAGTGCTCGAAAGGATAGGTGAGATCGGCCGGCTCGCCGATGAGGGCTATGGTGAGCCCGCCCCGGCCCCAGCGCTTGCGGATGCGGCCGTTGAGGACGGCGGCCTCACGGCGCGGGTTGGTGGCGACGAGCAGGATGACGTCGGCTTCTTCGATGCCTTCAATGGTCGAGTTGAAGAGGTAGCTGGCGCGGCCGAGCGCGGGATCGAGCTTGGCGCCGTCCTGCCGGCAGTCGAGGCTCTCAACGCCGAGCCGCTGCATAAGGTCCTTGAGCGCGAACATTTCCTCGGCGCCGGCCAGGTCGCCAGCGATGGCGCCGATCCGGGAGGGGTCGCTGCCGCCGAGCAGCGCGGCCACGACGCCGAGGGCCTCCTCCCACGATACGGGTACAAGCCGGCCGTTCTTGCGCATGTAGGGCTGGTCGAGGCGCTGGGTCAGAAGGCCGTCCGGCACACAGCGCGTCTTGTCCGAAATCCACTCCTCGTTCACCGCCTCATTGACCCGGGGCAGGATGCGCATCACCTCGCGCCCGCGGGTATCGACGCGGATGGCAGAGCCCAGCGCGTCCATGACGTCGATGGATTCGGTGGGCTTGAGCTCCCAGGAGCGGTAGTTGAAGGCCCACGGCCGGTGGGTGAGGGCGCCGACCGGGCAGAGGTCGTTAACGTTGGCGGAGAGTTCCGACATCATGCCGCGCTCGAGGTAGGTGGTGATCTCCATGTCCTCGCCGCGCCCGATGGCGCCGAGCTCCTCGACGCCCGCCACCTCGGTCATGAAGCGCACGCAACGCGTGCAGTGGATGCAGCGGTTCATGAAGGTCTTGATCAGCGGGCCGATATACTTCTCCTCGACGGCGCGCTTGTTCTCCACATAGCGCGAGCCGCCCATGCCATAAGCCATGGCCTGGTCCTGCAGGTCGCACTCACCGCCCTGGTCGCAGATCGGACAGTCGAGCGGATGGTTGATGAGCAGGAACTCCATCACCCCTTCCCGCGCCTTCTTCACCATCGGCGTGTTGGTGCGAATCTCCTTGGGAGAGCCGTCACGGTTGGGCGGCAGGTCGCCGACGCCCATAGCGCAGGAGGCGACCGGCTTGGGCATGCCGGCCACTTCGATCAGGCACATGCGGCAGTTGCCGGCGATCGACAACCGCTCATGGTAGCAGAAGCGCGGGATCTCGACGCCCACCTGCTCGCAGGCCTGCAAGAGGGTGAGGCCGTCCTCGAACTCGTGCAGTGTGCCGTCGATGATGAGTTGCTTCGGCATCAGCTCCCACCCTCCGACGCCTGCCGCTGCGCCGCGTAGGCCGCGAGCAGGTCGGTGACGAGGATTCCGTTGATCGTGAAGCCCTCCAGCCGGCTCGCGCTGATCGAGGCGCCGGCCAGATTGACGTTGGTGATGCGGGCGCCGGAGAGGTTGGCGTCGTCGATGCGCGCGCCCGAGAAGTTGCAGTTATGCACGATCCAGCCCGACATGTTGATGTTGGTCAGGCTCGTCCCCGACAGGTTGACGTTGTGAAACGTCATACCGGACAGGTTGACGTCGTCGAACACGGAGCCCGACAAGTCCGACTTCCTCACATCCAGCCGATGCTTGACGCCGTGGAGGTTCATTGCCCCTACTCCGCAGCTGCCCTGTGGGCCTTGCGGCGCTCATCGATGCGGGCCTCGATGACGTGGCGGTAGTGACGGATGAGGCCTTGGATCGGCCAGGCCGCGGCGTCCCCGAGCGCACAGATGGTGTGGCCTTCAACTTGCCGCGTGACATCATAGAGCAGGTCAATCTCGCTCTTCTCGGCCTCGCCGCGGCCCATGCGCTCGAGCACCCGCCACATCCAGCCGGTGCCTTCCCGGCACGGCGTGCACTGCCCGCAGCTCTCGTGCTTGTAGAAATAGGCGATGCGCGTGATCGCCTTGATGATGTCGGTCGACTTGTCCATCACGATCACGGCAGCGGTGCCGAGCCCGGACTTGAGCTTCGCCAGGCTGTCGAAATCCATGTTGAGGTCCTGGCACTGCTCGGCGGGGATCAGTGGCATCGACGAACCGCCCGGAATGACGGCAAGCAGGTTGTCCCAGCCGCCCCGCACGCCGCCCGCATGCTCCTCGATGAGCTGGCGCAGTGGAATGCTCATTTCCTCCTCGACCACGCACGGCGCATTCACGTGGCCGGAGATCTGGAACAGCTTTGTGCCGGTGTTGTTGGGCCGCCCGAGGCCCGCGAACCAGGCCGCGCCGCGGCGCAGGATAGTCGGTACCACGGCGATGGACTCTACATTGTTGACCGTGGTCGGGGCCCCGTAAAGCCCGGAATTGGCGGGAAAAGGCGGCTTGAGGCGCGGCAGGCCCTTCTTGCCCTCGAGGCTCTCGAGCAGGGCCGTCTCCTCACCGCAGATGTAGGCGCCGGCCCCAGGGTGAACGTGGATGTCGAAGTCCCAGCCGTGGATGTTACCCTTGCCGATCAGCCTCTCGGCATAGGCCTCGGCAATGGCCGCCTCGAGCCGCTCGCGTTCGCGCATGAACTCGCCGCGGATGTAGATGTAGCAGGTGTGCGCGCGCATGGCGAAGGAGGCGACGAGACAACCCTCGATCAGGAGGTGGGGATCGTGCCGCATGATCTCGCGGTCCTTGCACGAGCCGGGCTCCGATTCGTCCGCATTGACGACGAGATAGGACGGGCGCGGATCGTTCTTCGGCATGAACGACCACTTGAGGCCCGTCGGGAAGCCGGCTCCGCCGCGGCCGCGCAGACCTGATTTCTTCACCTCGTCGATGATGGCATCGTGGCCCATGGCGATCATGGCCTTGGTGTTGTCCCAGGCGCCGCGCGCGCGCGCGCCGGCCAGCCGCCAATCGTGGAAGCCATAAAGATTGGTGAAGATGCGATCCTTGTCAGCGAGCATCAGAGGTGCTCTCCAGCATCATCACTTGGGCCTCTGCGCCAGAAAAACAGCCACCGCCACACCGAAGAAAGCCGCCACGATCAGACTCGGGTCGATCGCCGCCCCGAAGGCGTAGCGCAGCAGGAGAAACGAGCCCGAGCCAACGGCCAAGCCGCTCATCACCGGCTTGAAGTAGGGATTGTCGGATTTCTGTGGTGCGGGTGCAGCCATGCCCATGCCGGCTCCTTGCTCGAACGGCCTCAAGACCTAGCCACCGACTTGAGCGTTGTCGGGCCGCCAATCGGGCAGGAGGCGTGCCGGCCGATCTGGGAGCCCGGCGGCGGCGGGCGGTCCTCGGCAAATCCATCGAGCACCTTCTCGAACAAGGCCGGATCGAGGTCCTCGTAGGTGTCCTTGCCGACCTGGACCACGGGAGCGTTGGCGCAGCAGCCGAGACACTCGACCTCCTCCCAGGAGAAGGCGCCGTCGGCGGAGACACGGTGCGGCTCGGGATGGATGCGCCGCCGGCAGACGGCGGCGATCTCCTCCGCCCCCCGCAGCATGCAGGGCGTCGTGCCGCACACCATCACGTGGGCTTTGCTGCCAACCGGGGAAAGCTGGAACATGGTGTAGAAGGTGGCCACCTCATAGACCCGGATCTCGGCCATGCCAAGCATCCCTGCCACCACGCGCACCGCGGGCTCGGGCAGCCAGCCGCCGTGCTGCTCCTGAGCGCGCCACAGAAGGGGGATGACCGCAGAAGCCTGCCTGCCCGGCGGGTACTTGGCGATGGTCGCTTCCGCCCAGGCGAGGTTTTCCGGCGTAAAGGCGAAGCTCGCCGGCTGGTCGGGGTGGAAGCGGCGGACGGCCATCGGGCTCTCGAAGGGTTGCAACGGGCCAAGTGCGCGCGGGCGCCCGTATCCACTAAGGCGAACGCGCCTCACTGACAAGGCACGCGGCTAGGACCAATGGCTGCACCGGACCCGAATGAGCCACTTGATGAGTTGAGGGGTGCAAACCAAATGGAACGCCGGTCGGCCAGCGGAGTTGAGCCTGAGGCCCCTCTCTGATCCGGATCCTGCAAATGAGAATCGCACAAATCGCCCCACTGATCGAAAGCGTGCCGCCGCGCCTTTACGGTGGCACAGAACGCGTCGTGTCCTATCTCACTGAAGAGCTCGTCCGTCTCGGCCACGACGTGACTTTGTTCGCGAGCGGCGATTCGGTTACCTCGGCCAAGCTGGTGGCCTGCTGCTCGCAGGGACTTCGCCTGCATCCAACGGTGAGGGACCCGCTCCCGCATTACATGATCATGCTCGATCTGGTGCGGCGGATGGCGAATGACTTCGACGTCCTCCACTTCCACATCGACTGCCTGCACTTCCCGCTGTTCCATCATTCGGGCATCGCCACGGTGACCACCCTCCACGGCCGGCAGGACCTCCCCGATCTGCAGTATCTTTATCGCGCCTTTCCCGACATGCCGCTGGTATCGATCTCCGAGGCGCAGCGGGCTCCCATCGCCGATGTCAATTTCGCGGGTACGGTGCTGCATGGCTTGCCGCTCGAGCGCCACCGGCCGACCTTGCAGCCGCGCGGCCGGTACCTGGCGTTCCTCGGCCGCGCCTCCCCGGAAAAGGGATTGGATCGGGCCATCGAACTGGCGCAGGCGGTGGGCCTGCCAATCAGGATCGCGGCAAAGGTTGATCGGGTGGACGAAGCCTATTTCCGCGAGCGGATCGTGCCGCTGCTGAAGCTGCCGCAGGTGGAGTTCATCGGCGAGATCAACGAGCGAGCCAAGACCGACTTCCTTGGGCAGGCGGCCGCCCTGCTCTTTCCGATCGACTGGCCGGAGCCTTTCGGGATCGTCATGATCGAGGCCATGGCTTGCGGCACGCCGGTGCTCGCCTTCCGGAAGGGATCGGTTCCCGAAGTGGTGGACGATGGTGTAACCGGGATCATCGCGAACGGCTTCGAGGAGGCCGTAAGGTCCATCGACCGGCTGCTGGCCCTCGATCGGGCGGCGGTGCGGCGAAGGTTTGAACAGCGCTTCTCGGCCGAGCGGATGGCGCGGGAGTATCTGGCGATTTATAAGCGCCTTGCCGAGAGGGCGGGGACCTACCAAGCCGAGGAAGAACCCTTGGCGCTGTGCTCCGCACCGGAAGCGGTGAATTAGGGAGGCTCGCTTCTTAGAGCTTCGAGCCGTCAGCCGATCACTCCGGTCGTGAAGACGAGGCTCGCCAGATGACGTTTGTAGGCACAAAGCGCTCGGATGCGCCGCCCGAGCCCGAAGCGGCCGGCGAGGTCGCCTTTTATATACCGGCGCGGGGACCTTCCTCGCGGCCACGCCGCACGCTCAAGCACAACGACATGTTCGCCGTGCTCGACAGTCACGGCGACATCGGCGCAAGCCCTGGCGGAGCAGACGGCCTGTTCCACAGCGACACCCGCGTGCTTTCGCACTTGGAGCTTCTGCTCGACGGGGTGCAACCGCTCCTGCTCGGCTCCAATGTCGAGGACGACAACATCAGCCTTTACGTCGACCTCACCAATCCCGACATCTTTGCCGGGGAGCGCATCGTCCTGCTGAAGAACACCATACACGTCGGCCGCACCATTTTCGCCCGGGACGGCATTCTGCGGGAACGGCTCACGGTGATTAATCACGGCAGCAGCGAGGTTCGAACAACACTTTCTCTGGCCTTCGACAGTGATTTCGCCGACGTGTTCGAAGTGCGCGGCATGCATCGCAAGCGGCGCGGCAGCCTGCGCAAGAAGCTGCTTGGGACGAACGGCGTGGCGCTTCTCTACGAGGGTCTCGACGGCACGCTGCGGGAGACGACCGTGAGTTTCGAACCGGCGCCGACGGAACTCGGCTACGAGCGGGCGGCCTTCGCGCTCGTGCTCGCGCCGGGTGAAGCGTGCACCATCTTCGCATCGGTGTCGGTCCGCGGCGCGCAGAGGCCGGTGGCGACCTTCTTCAGCGGCCTTGTCGGTGCGCGGCGTGAGGTCAAAGCCGTCACCGCAGACATCGCTACGGTCGAGACCTCCAACGACATTCTCAACGAGGTGCTGCGCCGTTCGCTCGCCGATCTTTACATGCTGATGACGGCAACGCCGGAAGGCCCCTATCCCTATGCCGGAATCCCCTGGTACTCGACGACGTTCGGGCGCGACGGCGTCATCGCCGCTTTGCAGATGCTGTGGTTCGACCCGCGCATCGCCGTCGGCGTGCTGAGACGGCTGGCCCGCCATCAGGCAGCCGCCCTCGACCCACAGCGCGATGCGCAGCCCGGAAAGATCCTGCATGAGATGCGCGGCGGCGAAATGGCCGCGCTCAACGAAATCCCGTTCGGCCTCTACTACGGCAGCGTTGATTCGACGCCGCTGTTCCTTATGCTGGCAGGCCTCTACGCGGAGCGCACCGGCGATGACGCGCTGATTGGGGAGCTATGGCCGAACATCGAGCGGGCGCTCGAGTGGATCGATCGCTCGGGCGACATCGACGGCGACGGGTTCGTTGAATACCAGCGCGCCAGCGAGCGCGGGCTGCTGAACCAGGGCTGGAAGGACTCCGCCGATGCGGTTTTCCATTCCGACGGAAGGCTCGCGGAGGGGCCGATTGCCCTCGTCGAAGTGCAAGGCTACGTGTTTGCCGCCAAGCAGTTGATGGCCGCCGCCGCCCGGCGCCTGGGGATGGAGAAGCGCGCGGCTCAGCTTGCGGGAGAGGCTCAGGCCCTGCAGGCCCGCTTCGAGGAAGCGTTTTGGTGCGAGGACATTGGCACCTACGCCCTGGCACTGGACGGCAACAAAGCGAAGTGCCGGGTTCGGACGAGCAACCCCGGGCACGCGCTGTTCTCGGGCATCGTGCGCACGGACCGTGCCAAGCGGCTTGCGCGCCTGCTGCTGCATCCGAGGTTCCAGTCGGGCTGGGGCATCCGAACCGTCGCCGAGGGCGAGGCCCGCTACAATCCGATGTCCTATCATAACGGCTCGGTGTGGCCGCACGACAACGCGCTGATTGCGGCCGGATTCGCCCGCTATGGCCTCGTTGAGGGCATCGAGCCGATCTTCCAGCGCCTCATCGAGGCGGCAACGTACATGGATCAGCGCCGGCTGCCCGAGCTGTTCTGCGGTTTCCGCCGGCGCCCCGGACGGGGCCCGACGCTCTACCCGGTTGCCTGCTCGCCGCAGGCGTGGGCGGCCGGGGCCCCGTTCATGGTGCTGGAGGCCTTGCTCGGCCTCAGGTTCGAGCCGCGCGCCAGCAGGATTGTGCTGCGCAACCCCAGGGTGCCGGCCTTTGTCGGTGACGTGACGATCCGCAACCTGCGCCTCGATGACGGCCGTGCCGATTTCAGAATTCGCAGGGAAGGCCCGGAGCGCGTCTCCGTGCAGGTGCTCGGCATTACCGGTAACGTGAAAGTTTCGCTGGAATTCGATCCAACCTGAGGAACGCTGGTCACGGCTCAGCGCGGCCGCGTGACCCGTTCGAGCCATTCGACCAGAGCCTTGCGATCAGCCGGGTCGGTGATGGTCTGCTCGGGCATCTTGGTGCCGGGCGTGTAGGTGGCGGGCCCCACCTCGAACAGTTTGGCAATGGTCTCAGCGTTCCAGACGATATCCAACTGCTTCAGGCCCGCTGAATAGGCATAGCCCTTGACGCTGGCGATGCGGCGGCCGAACACGCCGTGCAGCGTCGGCCCGGCGCGATTGCCGCCGTCGGCCGTCAGCGTGTGGCACGCCTGGCAGGCGCGGAACAGCACGGCGCCGCGCTCGTTGGGATCGCCGAGCACACGATCGGCGGGCTCGGGCACGACCGAGCCGATGGGCTCGCCCTTGATCGCGTCCCAGTGCCTCACCACGCGGTCGGCGCCGCCGGTGAAGAGCGTGCGGCTGTCGACATCAAAGGCGAGCGACCACACCGGCAATCCCGGACCGACGAGCCGCGCCGTGATCTTGTGTGTGGCCCGGTCAATGACGGCAACGCCGCCCTTAAGCCCCGAGGCGGCCACGCGGCTGCCGTCGGGTGCAAGCGCGAGAGCCGCGATCGGTGAGGGCTCTACCTCGACCGTCTCGACGAGCTGGAGGGCGGGCGTCAGGAACCGCACGCTGCCATCGGAGGATGCGGCGACGACCTCCCCGTCCTGGGCGGCGACAAGGGCGTTCACAGGCGCAGCGAACGTGGCCGCACGCGACGCCTGCCCGCCAAGGAGGGGCGTTGAACGCAGCAGGCCGTCGAAGCCGCCCGACAGGACGGCGCTCCCATCCGGGGTGACGCGGACCGAGGTAACCGGGCCCTTGTGCGCCTCGATGGTGCGCTCGAGCGTGCCGCTGGCCACGTTCCAAACTCGTACAGTGGCATCGAACGAGCCGGAAAAGAGCCGCTCACCGTCGGGCGAGAGCGCCAGCGAGGTGACCGGTCCCTGGTGCCCGTTCAGCACCTTCTGCGGTGCCGGGGCATCGCCGCACCAGATGGCTATGCGGCCGTCCTCGCTGCCCGTGGCAAAGCAGCCGTCGTTCAGGATCAGCACGGCGTTCACGGAGCCTTCGTGGAATCTCAGCACCCGCTCGGCGACGCCGCGGCGCACGTCCCACATGATGATGGCGTGGTCGAAGGCGCCGGTCACGAGCTGCCGGCCCCCGTTCAAGACCCCGATGGCGCGGACGGGGCCGCCGTGACCGCGCAGCACGTCGGCGGCCTCCGCCGGCAAAGCCGAGAGCGCAGCGCCCATCAACATCAGCGAGATGTGGAGCGGAGCGACCAGGGCTGGGAAGCGGTACGGCATTGCCCAAGCAAAGGGCCAACCGGCCCGTTTGTAAAGTACCCGAAAGGTCCTGTTCACGATGGGGGCTGGCAGCACCTCATGGTTGTCGGCCTTTGTTGGCGATCTGGTCAGAAGACGTGGCCTCGGCTAGTCAGGTTCCATGAGCCAACGCCTGCCCGACTATCTCACAACCCGCGAGGTTGCCGATCTCATCCGCCTCAAGGAACGCAAGGTCTACGACTTGGTTGCGTCTGGCGAGATCCCGTTCGTGCGCGTCACCGGCAAGTTGCTTTTTCCGCGACCGCTCATCGAGGCATGGCTCATGCGTCATGCCGAGTTCGGGGGCGGTCTGGAAAGTCTGGTCCGGCGGCCGCCCATCTGCCTCGGCAGCCATGACCTGCTGCTCGACTGGGCGCTGCGGGAGGCCGATACGGGCATCGCGGTCGGCTTCGGCGGCAGCCTCGACGGGCTCGAACGGTTCGGGCGCGGGGAGGGTATGATGGCGGGCCTGCACGTGCCGGAAGGGGAAGGCACGTGGAACCGCGAACACGTGGCCGGCCGCCTGCCGGGCCAACCCGTCGTGCTGATCGAGTGGGCGCGGCGTCAGCAGGGCTTGATCGTGCCGGCCGGCAATCCGGCCTCGCTCAAGTCGGCGGCCGACCTCGCCGGAAGGCGCGTCGCTCTCCGGCAGGCCCAATCGGGAACGTTCGTGCTGCTTGAGCGCCTGCTTGCGGCGGCTGGCCTCGACGTTGCGGCACTTGAGCGGAGCCTGCCGCCCGCGCTCACCCAGTCCGACGTCGCGCTTGCCGTGGCGGAAGGCCGGGCCGAAGCGGGTTTCGGCATCGCGGCGGTCGCAAAGCAGTATCGGTTGGGTTTCGTCCCTCTCGCGGAGGAGCGTTACGACCTGCTCGTCTGGCGTGCCGCCTATTTCGATCCGCCGTTGCAAAAGCTCATGGCCTTTACCCGCACCGACCGCTTCAACGCCAAGGCGGCCGAACTCGGCGGTTACGACGTCGCCGGTCTCGGGCGCGTCCACTACAATGCGCCCTAGCCCGCGTGCGAGCTGCCTCAGCCTTGGCCCGCATTCGGGAAGAACTGCTGCTCGCCATTGATCTCGAATGCCCTGATGGCGCTCTGCCCTTCCCCCGACAGCAACCAATCGATGAATGCCTGGCCTTCCTTGGCCTTCACCTTGGGATGCTTGGCCGGGTTCACCAGGATCACGCCATACTGGTTGAACAGTTTGGGGTCGCCCTCGACCACGATCTTGTAGTCGCCGCGGTTCTTGAACGCCGACCAGGTGGCGCGATCGGTGAGCACGTAGCCGCCCATGCCAACAGCCGTGTTGATGGTGGCGCCCATGCCTTGGCCCGCCTCGCGATACCAGGTGCCGGAGGCGGCCTTCACGTCGACGCCTGCCTGCTTCCACAGCGCGAGCTCCGCCTTGTGCGTGCCGCTGTCGTCGCCCCGCGAGACGAACGGCACCTTGGCCGCCGCGATCTTCTTGAAGGCGGCGACGGCGTCCTTCGTGCCCGCGACGCCGGCCGGGTCTTTGCCCGGGCCGATCACCACAAAATCGTTGTACATCACATCGAACCGCTTCACGCCCCAGCCGGCGGCGACGAACTTTTCCTCGTCGGGCTTGGCGTGGACGAACAGCACGTCGCCGTCGCCGTTCTGCGCATTCTTGATGGCCTGGCCGGTACCGACCGCGACCACGCGCACCTCGATGCCGGTCTTTTTGGTGAACAGCGGCAGCAGGTGCTTGAACAGCCCCGAGTTCTCCGTCGACGTCGTCGACTGGACGATGATGTACTTGTCCTGGGCCTCGGCGCCCGTCTGGGGCAGCGCAAGCACAAGAGCGAGCACGGCGGCCCGGAATGCTAGCTTCATCATGGCATTCTCCTCATGGACTAACTCAAAGCACAAGCTCCCCGGCGAGGAACGATCGCGCCTCGGCGGTGCGGGGACTGGCAAAGAACGATTGGGCGGGGCCCTGCTCCACGATCCGCCCGCAGTGCATGAACATCACGTCGTCCGCGATGCGCCGCGCCTGGCCCAGGTCGTGGGTGACGAGCACGACGCCGGTGCCCGCCGCCCGCACGTCGCGGATCACGCTTTCGATGGCCGCCGTCGAAGCGGGGTCGAGGTTCGCGGTCGGCTCGTCCAGCACCAGCAGCTCCGGCCGGGTGGCCAGCGCGCGGGCGATCGACAGGCGCTGCTGCTCGCCGCCCGAAAGAACGCGGGCCGGATTGCGGGCGAGATGGCCGAGCCCTGCTGCCGCCAGCGCCTCCTCGGCAAGGGCGCCGCGCTTGGCTGCTTCGCAACCCGCGACCGTGAGCGCATAGAGCACATTGGCATGCACTGAGCGGCGGAGCAGCACCGGCTTCTGGAAGACAAAGCCAAGTCGGTGGGCGCAAGCCCGAGAGGGCGCAGCGCCTGCCCACGTCACCTCGCCGCTGTCGGGCGCGATCAGTCCGACGAGCAGCCGCAGCAGCACGCTCTTGCCCGCGCCGTTCGGCCCCACAATTGCCAGCGTGCGGGGGGCCGCACCGAGTGAAACATCGACGCCGTCGATGATACGCCGGCCTCCGCGCTCGAAAACGAGCCCGCGTCCTTCGATTGGCAGGACGCTGACCGTGCGATGAATGTCGTCGGCCGGCGGGCTGCGCTGCATCCTGTTTCTCATGCGTAGGCAGCACGGACGGCGGTGGCACGCAGCGACATGAGTGCAACGTTAACCCCCACGGCAAGGGACAGCAGGATGATGCCAAGCCCGAGAGCGAGCCCAAGATCACCCTTGGAGGTCTCGAGCGCGATGGCCGTCGTCATGGTGCGGGTGACGTGATTGATGTTGCCGCCGACGATGATGATGGCGCCCACCTCGGCGATGGCTCGACCGAAGCCGGCGAGCAGAGCGGTGATCAGGCTATAGCGACCGTCCCAGAGCAGCGTGGCGACCATGCCCCAGGGGCCAACTCCCATCACGCGCAACTGTTCGTCGTATTCGAGCTTGAGATCGGCGATGGTTTGACGGGTCAGCGCGGCGACGATCGGCGTGACGAGGATGGTCTGGGCCATGACCATGGCGGCAGGTGAGTAGAGCAGGCCCAAGACCCCCAGCGGCCCGGCATTCGACAATAGCAGATAAACAACGAGGCCAACCACGACCGGCGGCAGACCCATCATGGTGTTGACGAGGACGACCACCGCCCCACGGCCTCTGAACTCCCAGGCGCCGAGAACGGCGCCCAAGGGCAGCCCGATAAGCGCCGCCATGGCGACAGCGCTGAGGCTGACTTGCAGCGACAGAA
This sequence comes from Hyphomicrobiaceae bacterium, assembly GCA_035574175.1. GTDB lineage: Bacteria > Pseudomonadota > Alphaproteobacteria > Rhizobiales > Hyphomicrobiaceae > DATLZB01. Next base: position 7,869 of record DATLZB010000151.1, on the reverse strand, counting down.
TCACAATCTCGATGAGGTCCGCATCAAGCGCTGCCATCAAGGCGAACGCCTCGCCAAAGGCGCGACCGAAGTCCTGCATGGAGCGATCCGACAATCAGGTTTATAAGTGTTCTATGCTGCACTTAATCGTTGTATATGTCAATTTGTGTAGCATCTGCATGATGCTGCAGAGTTATGCATCGAAACAAACAAAGCCGCCCGGTCTGATAACCGGGCGGCCGACAAGTTGGCCGAGCTGTGAACGCCTACTCGGCGGCCTCCTCGGCCGGGCGGCGACGGCGGCGGGTTGGGGGCGGGGTCATGCCCTCCGGCGGTGCGGCGAGTGCCTTCTCCGCGGCGATGCGGGCCTTCTCCTTGGCGATAAGCTCGTCGCGCTTGGCGGCGATCTTTCTCAGCCGGCGCAGCATACCGCCAGTGCCCGCCGGGATGAGGCGGCCGACGATCACGTTCTCCTTGAGGCCCTCGAGGGTGTCGACCTTCCCGTTGACGGCGGCTTCGGTCAGCACGCGGGTGGTCTCTTGGAAGGAGGCGGCTGAGATGAAGGAGCGAGTCTGCAAGCTCGCTTTGGTGATTCCGAGCAGTACCGGCTGCGCACTGGCGGGACGCTTGCCCGCCTTTTCCGCCGCCAGGTTCTTCTGGTCGAATTCGACCTTGTCGATCTGCTCGCCCTTGATTAGGTCGGTCTCGCCCGGATCGGTCACCTCAACCTTCTGCAGCATCTGGCGAACGATCACCTCGATGTGCTTGTCGTTGATGGTGACGCCCTGCAGGCGGTAGACGTCCTGGATCTCCTTGATCAGGTAGCCAGCCAGCTCCTCGACACCCTTAATCGCCAGGATGTCGTGGGGGGCGGGATGTCCGTCGTAGACGTACTCACCGCGCTCGATGCGATCTCCGTGCTGAACCGCAAGGTTCTTGCCGCGCGGAATGAGGTACTCGACAGGTTCCAGCGACTCGTCGTCCGGCCTGATCGTCACGCGCTGCTTGTTCTTGTAGTCCTTGCCGAACTCGACGGTGCCCGACACTTCGGCGATGATGGCGTGATCCTTCGGCCGACGCGCCTCGAACAGCTCAGCCACTCGCGGTAGACCGCCGGTGATGTCGCCCGCCTTGGCGGAAGCCGTCGGAATGCGGGCCAGCACGTCGCCGGCCTTGACCTCCGCGCCCGGCTCGACCGAAAGGATGGCGTCGACCGGGAGCAGATAACGGGCATCGCCTCCGCGCCCCAGCTTGATCGGCCGGCCGCGGCCGTCCTTGATGACAATGGCAGGCTTCAGCTCGGCGCCGCGCGCGGAGGCCCGCCAGTCGATTACGACGCGGTTGGTGGTGCCCTTCACCTCGTCGGTCTGCTCGCGCATGGAGGCGCCTTCGACAAGATCCTCGAAATCGACCTTGCCAGCGACGTCGGTCAGGATCGGACGGGTATAGGGGTCCCACTGGGCGAGCCGCGCCCCGCGCTTGACCGTGTCGCCTTCATCGACAAGCAGCCGTGCGCCATAGGGCACCTTGTGGGAGGCCAGCTCCTTGCCGCTCTGATCGAGCACCGCAACCGACATGGCGCGACTGATCGAAATCAGCCGCCCCTGGCTGTCCTTCACCACATTGCGGTTCTTGATCTTGATAGTGCCGTTAAAATTCGACTCGATGAAGGACTGGTCGACCGTCTGGGCCACGCCGCCGATGTGGAAGGTACGCATGGTGAGCTGGGTGCCCGGTTCGCCGATCGATTGGGCGGCAATGACGCCCACCGCCTCACCGATATTGACAGGCGTGCCGCGAGCCAGATCACGTCCGTAGCACTTGGCGCACACACCGCCGACCGTCTCGCAAGTCAGCACCGAGCGGATGCGCACCTCCTGCACCTGCGCCCTCTCGAGCGCCTCGGCCTGGCGCTCCTCGATCAGCTCGCCGGCGCGGATCAGCGGCTTGCCGGTGGCGGGGTCCTTGATGTCCTCGGCCGCCGTGCGTCCGAGCACGCGCGAGCCCAGCGACACCATGACTTGCCCGGCGTCAACCACCGCCTGCACGTTGATGCCGGCGTCGGTTCCGCAATCCTCCTCGGTGACGATGCAGTCCTGCGCCACGTCGACGAGACGGCGGGTCAGGTATCCCGAGTTGGCGGTCTTCAGGGCAGTGTCGGCGAGACCCTTGCGTGCACCGTGGGTCGAGTTGAAGTACTCAAGAACCGAGAGGCCCTCCTTGAAGTTGGAGATGATCGGCGTCTCGATGATCTCGCCCGACGGCTTGGTCATGAGGCCGCGCATGCCGGCCAGCTGCTTCATCTGGGCCGGCGAGCCGCGAGCGCCCGAATGGCTCATCATGTAGATCGAGTTGATCGGCTTCTCGCGGCCGGACTTCTCGTCCTTCTGCACGGCCGAAATGCGCTCCATCATTTCCTTGGCCACCTGCTCGGTGCATTTCGACCAGGCATCGACGACCTTGTTGTACTTCTCGAGCTGGGTGATGAGGCCATCGTTGTACTGCTGCTCGAAGTCGCGCACCTCGGCGATGGTCCGCTCGACGATCTTCGACTTGGTGGCGGGCACCACCATGTCGTCCTTGCCGAAGGAGATGCCGGCTTTGAAGGCCTGGTGAAAGCCGAGCGTCATGATCCGATCGCAGAAGATGACGGTCTCCTTCTGACCGCAGTTGCGGTAGACCGCATCAATCATGCTGGAGATCGCCTTCTTGGTGAGCAGCTGGTTGACGAGGTCGAACTTGACCCCAGGCCGCTTGGGCAGGATCTCGCCCAGGATCATGCGGCCCGGGGTGGTGTCGTACACCTCGGAGACCTCATTGCCATCGGGGCCAACGGTGGTGTAGCGACCCTTGACCTTGGCGTGCAGCGTCACCGCACCCGCTTCCAGCGCGTGCTGCGCTTCGGCGACCGAACCGAGAAGCATGCCCTGACCGGGCTCGCCGTCGCGCTCGATCGAAAGATAGTAAAGACCGAGCACGATGTCCTGAGAGGGTACGATGATCGGCGAGCCGTTGGCCGGGTGGAGGATGTTGTTGGTCGACATCATCAGCACGCGCGCCTCGAGCTGGGCTTCCAAAGACAGCGGCACGTGTACGGCCATCTGGTCGCCGTCGAAGTCGGCGTTGAAGGCGGCGCACACCAGCGGATGGAGTTGGATCGCCTTGCCCTCGATCAGAATCGGCTCGAAGGCCTGGATACCCAGCCGGTGCAGCGTCGGGGCGCGGTTGAGCAGGACAGGGTGTTCGCGGATGACCTCATCCAACACGTCCCAGACTTCCGGCTTCTCCTTCTCGACGAGCTTCTTGGCCTGCTTGACGGTTGCCGCCTGTCCCTGGGCCTGCAGCTTGGCGTAGATGAACGGCTTGAACAGTTCGAGCGCCATCTTCTTCGGCAGACCGCACTGGTGCAGCCGAAGCTCGGGGCCGACCACGATCACCGAGCGGCCCGAGTAGTCCACACGCTTGCCGAGCAGGTTTTGGCGGAAGCGGCCCTGCTTGCCCTTCAGCATGTCGGCAAGCGACTTCAAAGGCCGCTTGTTGGCGCCGGTGATGACGCGGCCCCGCCGGCCGTTGTCGAAGAGCGCGTCGACCGCCTCCTGCAGCATCCGCTTCTCGTTGCGGATGATGATGTCGGGGGCCCTCAACTCCATCAGCCGCTTCAGGCGGTTATTGCGGTTGATGACGCGGCGATAGAGGTCGTTGAGGTCGGAGGTGGCGAAGCGGCCGCCGTCAAGCGGCACGAGCGGGCGCAGCTCCGGCGGGATCACCGGCACGACGGTGAGGATCATCCACTCCGGCCGGTTGCCGCTGGCGATGAAGGCCTCGATCACCTTCAGCCGCTTGGCGAGCTTCTTGGGCTTAAGCTCCGAGGTCGAGTGCGCAATCTCGTGGCGGAGCTCGTCGCGGATCTTGGGCAGGTCCATGGCCGCCAGGAGCTCACGAATGGCTTCGGCCCCGATGCCCGCGGTGAAGCTATCGGGCCCGAATTCGTCGAGAGCCTGATTGTACTGCTCCTCGGTGAGTAGCTGCTTCTCCCGGAAGGTGGTGACGCCGGGCTCGATCACGATGTAGTTCTCAAAGTAGAGGACCCGCTCCAGATCCTTGAGAGACATGTCGAGCAGCAGCCCGATGCGGGAGGGCAGCGACTTCAGGAACCAGATGTGGGCGACAGGGGCGGCAAGCTCGATGTGGCCCATGCGCTCGCGCCGCACTTTGGCAAGGGTGACCTCGACGCCGCACTTCTCGCAAATGAGGCCTTTGTACTTCATGCGCTTGTACTTGCCGCACAGGCACTCGTAGTCCTTGATCGGACCGAAAATGCGCGCGCAGAAGAGGCCGTCACGCTCCGGCTTGAACGTGCGGTAGTTGATGGTCTCGGGCTTCTTGATCTCGCCGAACGACCAGGACAGGATATCGTCGGGACTGGCGATCGAAATCCTGATCTGGTCGAAGGTCGGCAGCGGCTGATACTGCTGCTTGAAGATGCTCGCGATCTCGTTCATCTGCTGTTCTCCGCGTTGGGGGCCGGCTTCGACTGGGGGCCGGCCCCTCGGCGCCAGGGCAGACGGGGCGCCAAGACCCCACTTGCCCTGCGGCTTCATGCTTCATGCCGGATGAGACCTGCTCGGCCTCGCCCGATCGCTCGTTGCGTCACTCGGCAGCGGCTGGCGGCAGCCGAGGACGCTTGTCGCTCTCCGGCGGCGGCTCCTCCGCCGGCGGTCCTTCCGAATTGATGAGGTCGACGTTGAGGCCAAGAGCCCGCATCTCCTTGACGAGCACGTTGAAGCTCTCGGGGATGCCGGCCTCGAAGGCGTCGTCGCCGCGCACAATGGCCTCGTAGACCTTGGTGCGGCCCGCCACGTCGTCGGATTTGACGGTCAGCATCTCCTGCAGCGTGTAAGCGGCGCCATAGGCCTCGAGCGCCCACACCTCCATCTCACCAAAGCGCTGGCCGCCAAACTGCGCCTTGCCGCCCAGCGGCTGCTGCGTGACGAGGCTATACGGGCCGATCGAGCGTGCGTGGATCTTGTCGTCGACCAGGTGGTGGAGCTTCATCAGATACTTGTAGCCGACCGTCACTTTACGGTCGAACGGCTCGCCGGTGCGGCCATCGTAAAGCTGCACCTGGCCGCTGGTGTCGAACCCCGCCATCTTCAGCATCTCGACGATGTCTGCTTCGCGCGCACCGTCGAAGACTGGCGTGGCAACCGGCACGCCGCTCTTGAGTTGTTCAGCGAGAAGCACGAGCTCGCCGTCCTTGAGCTTGCCGGCGCCGTTGTTCGACCCATAGATCCGCTGCACCGTCTCCCGCAGTGGCTTCAGCTGCCCGCTCTCGCGATAGGCGGCGAGCGCCTCGTCGATGATCCGGCCCAAGCCCCGGCACGACCAGCCCAGGTGAGTCTCCAGGATTTGACCAACATTCATGCGTGAGGGCACGCCGAGCGGATTGAGCACCACGTCCACCGGGGTACCGTCCTCCAGGAACGGCATGTCCTCGACCGGAACAATCATTGACACCACGCCCTTGTTGCCGTGGCGGCCGGCCATCTTGTCGCCCGGCTGAATCTTGCGCTTAACGGCGACGAATACCTTGACCATCTTCATGACGCCGGGCGGCAGCTCGTCGCCGCGCTGCAGCTTGTCGACCTTGTCGACGAAGCGGCGCTCCAGGTTCTTCTTGGCCTCCTCGTACTGCCTCTGAATGGCCTCGACCTCGGCCTGCGCCTTGTCGTCCTTGAGGCCGATTTCCCACCACTGGCTACGGGGGATCTCCGCGAGGACCTCCTCGGTGATTTCGGTTCCCTTGCGGGCGCCCTTGGGGCCTTTGGACACCTCCTCGCCGAGCAGCGCCTCCTTGAGCCGCGCGTAGACGTTGCGGTCGAGAATCTGCAGCTCGTCATCCCGATCCTTGGCCAGCCGTTCGATCTCCTCGCGCTCGATCGCCATGGCGCGTTCATCCTTCTCGACGCCATGGCGGTTGAACACGCGTACCTCGACCACGGTGCCGGTCACCCCGGGCGGCAGCCGCAGCGAAGTGTCGCGCACGTCGGAGGCCTTCTCGCCAAAGATGGCGCGCAAGAGCTTCTCCTCCGGCGTCATGGGGCTCTCGCCCTTGGGCGTGATCTTGCCGACCAGGATATCGCCGGGATTGACCTCGGCCCCGATGTAGACGATGCCTGCCTCGTCAAGGTTCTTGAGCGCCTCTTCCGACACATTGGGGATGTCGCGGGTGATCTCCTCCGGCCCGAGCTTGGTGTCGCGGGCCATCACCTCGAACTCCTCGATGTGGATCGAGGTGAACACGTCTTCGGAGACGACGCGCTCCGACAGCAGGATGGAATCCTCGAAGTTGTAGCCCATCCACGGCATGAACGCGACGAGCACGTTCTTGCCGAGCGCAAGGTCGCCCAAATCCGTCGACGGCCCGTCGGCGATGATCTCGCCGGCCTCGACCCGATCGCCAACGTTCACCAGCGGGCGCTGGTTGATGCACGTGTTCTGGTTCGAGCGCTGGAACTTGCGGAGCCGGTAGATGTCGACACCAGGCTTGGAAGGATCCTGCTCCTCGGTGGCGCGGATGACGATACGGGTGGCGTCGACCTGATCGACGATGCCGGTGCGCCGGGCAACGATTGCGGCACCCGAATCGCGGGCCACCACCTCCTCCATGCCGGTGCCGACAAGCGGCGCTTCCGCTTTGATGAGGGGCACCGCCTGGCGCTGCATGTTGGAGCCCATCAGTGCGCGGTTGGCATCGTCGTTCTCGAGGAACGGGATGAGCGCGGCCGCGACCGAAACGAGCTGCTTGGGCGAGACGTCGATGTAGTCGACCTTGTCGGGCGAGACGAGCACCACATCGCCCTGGAAGCGACAGGTGATGAGATCGCCCGTCAACCGGCCTTTGGCGTCGACGGCGGCGTTGGCCTGCGCGATGTGATGGCGCATCTCCTCCATGGCGGAAAGATAGACCACCTCGTCGGTCACCTTGCCGTTCACCACTTTGCGGTACGGGCTCTCGATGAAACCGTACTTGTTCACCCGGGCGAAGGTGGCGAGCGAGTTGATGAGGCCGATGTTGGGTCCTTCCGGCGTCTCGATCGGACAGATGCGGCCGTAGTGCGTTGGGTGCACGTCGCGCACCTCGAAGCCTGCGCGCTCACGCGTGAGGCCACCAGGACCCAACGCCGAAAGCCGCCGCTTATGAGTGATCTCCGACAGCGGATTGGTCTGATCCATGAACTGGGAGAGCTGCGAGGAACCGAAAAATTCGCGCACGGCCGCCGCCGCCGGCTTGGCGTTGATCAGTTCCTGCGGCATCACCTTGTCGATGTCGACGGAGCTCATGCGCTCCTTGATGGCGCGCTCCATGCGCAGCAGGCCCAGCCGGTACTGGTTCTCCATCAGCTCGCCGACCGAGCGCACCCGGCGATTGCCCAAATGATCGATGTCGTCGATCTCACCCTTGCCGTCACGCAGATTGACCAGCGTCTGCACCACGGCGATGATGTCTTCGCGGCGCAGCGTGCGCACCGTGTCCGGCGCGTCGAGATCGAGGCGCATGTTCATCTTCACGCGGCCGACGGCCGAGAGATCATAGCGCTCGGGGTCGAAGAACAGGCTGTGGAACAGGTTCGATGCCGCCTCGATCGTTGGCGGCTCGCCCGGGCGCATGATGCGGTAGATGTCCATCAGCGCCTCTTCCTGATTGGCGTTCTTGTCTAGCCTCAGGGTGTTGCGGATGAAGGCACCGACGGTGACGTGGTCGATGTCGAGGATGTGGAACTCCTTGACCTTCTGCTCCTTGATCTCAACCAACAGCTTCTCGTCGAGCTCGTCACCAGCTTCCGCATAAATGCGGCCGGTGGAGAGATCGACGATGTCCTCGGCGAT
>DATLZB010000150.1:0-34111 GCA_035574175.1 Hyphomicrobiaceae bacterium | reverse complement strand
GGCCATGTTCAGTCTTCGGAGATCGGATCATTCCCTCAAGCACAGACCGCTCTTCCGCCGTCAGCTTGATCGGGGTCGCTTCTTGGATGTTCATTCCTTCCTTGAATCACGACTCCGCCTCCAGCGATAGTCGGTACTAGGTCGATGCCGGCGCAATCGACGGGAGAGCGTAACGAAGCCGAAGACCAGGACGACGGACAGCCACAGGTTGTGCGGACAGCCAGGGGGTTGTGTCGGAGCCGCAACACTCTCCGCACAACGGTCGAGAAGCCAATAATTGCATGAGCAACGCGACGTTATCGACGGACGCTCTAACCGTTGCGGCTTGCAGCGGACGCCTGCCGACAGACCGGACGGGGGCGCGCTCCGCTACCCTGATTGTCACCATGATTTAGGCACAGAGTCGCGCCAACAGCGTCCTCAGAGCCAGCACGCTGTGCAAGGGGAGCCGGGTGCTTACGATCAGTTCGGATGTTCAGGGCGGATGACCTACGCTAGCTTCCGACAATGGCTTATGGCGCCTTTTGTGGCGTGGCTAGTATTGCCGGCGTGTCATGCATTGGCCGAGTCGGAAAAGGCTGCGCCGAGCGCATCCTCGGCCGCCAACGATATCGCCAACTTCTTCAGCCAAAGCGGCGACCAGGTATACGAGCACTGCATCTTTGAGCTGTCGGAGGAGCAATTGGAGGTGCAGCAGGCGCTCATAGAGGCCTACGTCCGGCACGGAGCCAGCGGCGCGCTGGCGCGACAGCTCGCGGTGAAGCAGATCAGGCCCCCCAAGCTGTCGGAGGAGTGCGAGAGGGTCAGGAACGCCTGGAAGGCAAAGCCGCCGGTCGTGCTGGGGCCGCCGGCCGTCAAGGCGCCCAAGCTCACCGTGACGCTACCGAGACCCGGCGCCAGGACTCAGCCGCCGAAAGTTCCCTTGGCACACATGAGGATGCTTCCCCAGTGGGACTGCGCCCCCGGTATAGACTACGTCACCATCAACCATCGGGGCTACGAGCGGAAGCTGTCCGACGGCGACATCTGCAGCCCGTTCGAGGACGTCGTGCGCAAAGTGCCCGACTCGCTCAAAAGCTTCCGCCTCGGCTACACGATCGAGACGGGGCGGCTCTTCGTCGTCTCGGACGACCCGCAGACGAACGGCCGAACCATCGCCTGGGCGATCTCGGGCCGCGAGGCTTGCCGCAACAATCCCGATCCTGACTGCCTTGCCACGCGGGCCATCGGTTCGCTGCCGCCAGGCGAGTATGCCTTCGCCTCCGATCCAGCCGACCGGGTGAGCTGGGGGCCTAAGACCAAACGGCTAGTCGCGGGCATTTATCTCACCAAACTCTGGTATCGGGAGCGGTTCACGCCGGAGCAGACGGCGGCCATCTTAGCTCGCGGCAACATCGCCATACACGTGCGCCTCAAGGGCGAGATGTCGGAGGCCTGCCTAGCGCTCGAACCGAACGGATGGGCGTACGTGTCCTCGCTGATTAAGGACGGACGGGCGACGGGCGTCAACGTTTACATTGAGGAGCCCCATCCTCAGCTCGCCGAAAGCCCGCCGGTCATCAGAGCCTCCGCCTTCTCGCTGTCCTCACTGTTGAAGTGACCCCTCGGGTCGCATCATCCACGAGCAGGCAACTCCTATACAATCCTGGATGGACATCATCGCCCGGGCAATGCGATGGCGTGATTGTCCCAGGCCCATGGACTGGCCGCTGGCTCTCCAAAGATCCCCCCGCTGGCCGATGCCTGGCCGAGTTCGCCCTCCCCGCTCGTCAGCAGGAATTCGCCGTGCCTGGGCGATGGGGCGACGCCTGCAACATCTCCGAGCGCCACCGTGCGCAGCACACGCCCGCTTGCAATCTCGATCATGACCGCGCTCGCGCCCGGCGCGGAGGTGACAGCGGCGATGGTGCCGGAGCAATCGACGGCGACCGAGCTGATATAGCCGGCAAGCCGCCGCCCCGTCTGCTCCGGTAGCTCGAGCGCCGTCGGCTCCTGCTGGCGGCGATGGCGGAAAACGAGATTGTTCCGCTCGCTGACTGGTCCCTGCACTTGCGCTCCGATCACCACCGTGCCGTCCGCTGCAACGTCCATGTGGCGCAGGGAGAGGCCACGCGTCGGATTAAACTCGTGCCGTTCGACAAGATCGCCGTTGCGGAGATCGACGTAGGCGAGCGAGGTCTCGATTGCGTCAGGATTGAGCACGCGGCGTCCCTCGCCGAAGTCCGGGTGCTCGCGCAGGCCGCCGTTGGCAATGACGAGAACAGGGGCGTGGCGCAGCAACGCAAGGTCGTGCGGGCCAACGCCATAAGAGGGAAACTCGCCGATGCGGCGGAAACTCTCCTTCGCGTTGTAAATGCCGATGACGCCGCGGCCGGCGTCGAAATCGTTCTCGGTCGCATATAGGAAGCGCCCGTCGTGAGAGAATACGCCGTGTCCGTAGAAGTGGCGGTCGGGCGGCGTGGTGAAGGCGATGGGCTCTGCGCTGCGGTCGGTGGAGAAAGCGATGGCAAAGTTTCCAGGTCTGCGCGCGAACACGACGCAGCGGCCCGTTACGGGACAGACTGTCAGGTCATGACCCCGACCGGGCAGCGCTACCGCGCGCACATCGCGGCCATCGGTCGTGAAAATGGCGGCTGAGTAGCCCCCCTCAGGTCCTCGTCGCGCCGCGGCGTATAGGGCTTGTGCATTGTTGGCGAGAGCGGAGCAACGGCCGGCGAGGGCGGTGGCACAGGATCCGAGCAGCAGAGATCTACGGTCAATCTCCATCGGAAGCATTGAACCCGAATGTAAGCCCGGCCGTCTCCGCGAGCAACTCGCCGGTCAGCACGCGCGCATTCTTCAGCGGATAGCCCATAGCGATCAGCCGCCGCGCTGTCTTACCCTCGAAGGGCTGGCGGCTGGCGATCACCTCCTCGACGATACCGCGGGCGGTCTTGAGTTCGTTGGCGACCACATCGGCCTTGGCTGCTACAACGTTTGAGCGCGTCCCGCTTGCCGAGATAATGGCGTCCTTAAGCCCTCCTCCAAAGAAAAGGTGGAGCAGCCCGTCGATATTGGAACGCACCAGCCGCATCGTGCGGCGGCTCACGGCGAGAACGGCAGGCGTCTTGGTGCGCTGGGGCCCCAGTCCGAGCGGACCGCCCAGGCGTTCATCGCGCACGCGTTCAAGCCCCTGGTCGAAGGACTTGGCGAGCGCCAGCGTGGTTTCTGCCTGCTTGAGGTAAACAGGGTTGTTGCCTCCCGGGGCGAGCCACTGGTGGGCAAAGCCGTCCGTGCGGGACCAGCCGTCGCGGATCGCGTGGGTGACGGCCGCGAGATTGGCGGCAATGGCCGCACCATACCGGCACCGGTAAGCGCGCGCATCGGGATCCGCATCCTCCGCACCCGGACCAAACAGTACCAGCTCGAGCGCACCAAGCCCCTGCAGTGCAACGCTCTTGCCAGCCAGCGTCTGTGCGTCGAGCACTGAGGCATCACGCGCGCCAACGGCGCGCGCCACCTGCCGTGCGCCGAGTCCGCGCCGGTCAGGCCAGAAGAGGATACGCTCCTTGCGGTTGTCGGTGGTCACCGGCCCAAATACGATGTGCTCGATGTAGCCCCAGGCGGTGACGAAGCCGTCGAACGCAGCTTCCACCGCCTTGCGCTGCGCAGGCGTGCTATCAGCGCAATAGCGATCCAGGGACTGCGACAGGTCGCCTGCGGCGGTCGCCAGCGCGGCGTAGCCCGGCCCGATGTGGTGCTCGTAAGCCCGGCGGGCCAGAGCCGCGTGATCGAAGAGGGCGGCATCATCTGCCGCAGCCGGCGCGCCCTGAAGAATGATTGCGAGCAGCACCGCCGGGCTCACCGCCATCACTCCCGCTGGCAAAAATCGCGATGTGACGGGCATGCAACCGGCCTTCAGAGTGAATTGACGAAGGCGAGGAGCCGCCTGCGATCGTCCGGGGAAAGCCTTGCGAACTGATCGCGGGCGCGCTGGGCCTCGCCGCCGTGCCAGAGGATCGCTTCGGTGATGTTGCGGGCGCGGCCATCGTGGAGAAAGAAGGTGTGACCGTTGACGGTCTCGGTCAGGCCGATGCCCCACAGCGGCGCGGTCCGCCACTCGCGCCCGTCAGCCAATCCCTCGGGGCGGCCATCGGCGAGGTCGTCGCCCAAGTCGTGGAGGAGAAGATCGGTATACGGCCAGATCGCCTGGCCGCGCAGGTGCGGGTCGGGTGAGTTCTCGCCGGTCGTATGTGACGGTGTATGGCAGGAGGCGCAGCCAATGGCGCTGAAGAGGTGCTTGCCGGCCAGCACGTCAGCTGCAGCCGGATTACGGCGAGCGGGTACGGCGAGGTTGCGCGCGTAGAAAGCGACGAGGTTGAGCAGCTTGCGATTGATCTCCTCGCCGGGAGCTTCGCGCGTACCGCCATGAGGCGCGCCGCGACACTGGCGCTGAACCGGGGTGCAGTCCCCGTATGGATGCGGAACGACCCAGCTCCCGATGCCGATGTCGCCGGCGAAGGCCTCCGCCGTTTGCTGCAGCACCGTCGGCTGTCCCGCCTTCCAGCCGAAACGGCCGAGCGTTGGGCCATTGCGCTCGACGGACCACACGCGGTTGGCGCGACCCGAGATGCCATCGCCATCGCGGTCTTCCGGGTCGGCCCGATTGAGGATGTCCGCCTCGGGGATGGCCTCGAGCAGACCAAGCCCGATCATTTGCGGAGCCATGCGCGGCGACATCATGGTCCTGGGGTGCAATGGGCCATAGCCGAGGTCGACGATGCCGTAGGTTGGTCGGCGTAGGCGCACCACCTCGCCGCCCGCCAGGATCACGGGGATCTCCTCGTAGTTGACAACCATGCGGCCTTCACCCGGATGACCTTGGACGGCGAACTCTTGAAGCTGACTGCCGTAGGTCGGCTCGGGCACCACGGCCTGCCGTCCCTCGGCTAGGGCGCGGGCATCCTCATCCGTCTCAGGCGGGATCGAAAGCCGCAGGAACATCGAGACCGAGCGCTCCTCCACGCGGCTGCCGCGCGGCGGATGACCGCGGCCGTCCTTCAGGTGGCAGCTCTGACACCCACGCGCGTTGTAGAGCGGCCCAAGGCCGTCGGAAGACTTGGTGGAGGAGGGCGCCGACACCCACAGCTTGCGGAAGAGTCCGTTGCCGATCTTGAAGTCGAGCTCCTTGGCAAAACCCATGTTGCCCGAGGGCTGGGAGAAGGCGCCCGCCGTGTCGGTGCTGCCACGTGACGTCGCCTCGCCGCCAGGTTGATCCTCACCGGGTACGTGCAGGGCCGCTCCCGACACCAGCGTGGACGAGAGCCGCTGGTCAGCGGCCAGAGAAAGGGCTGCGCCTGTTCCGAGCACGAGGAGCCCGGCCAGCAGCCCCGACGCTTTGGCGGAGCCCAGGATGGTCAGGATCGGCCGGCCGCGCACCATCTGCTACTTCTTCTTCTCAGCAAGGGCCTTGGCCGGATCGTCGAGGCTGTCGGAGCCTTCGATCTGCACTGCCTTTAGCTCAAGCACGGCGATGGCTCGTTCGAACTCCTTGGTCTGGGCGATAAGCGCCCCGATGGCAGCTTCGACGACGGCGTTGCCCTCCTGATTGCCCTCACCGATCATCTGGTCATAGGCCTCCTTGGTCTCGGCCCGCGTCTTAAGCGCCGTCATTTTGGCGTTCGTCTCGGCGAGTGCCTTCTTCACGCGCTCATCGATCTCGGCCGATTTGGCGCGGACGAGGTCCGACACGCTCGGGCCCGACACTGTGCTCCCGTCGATCCGCGTGTAGCGACCGAGATAGACATTCTCGATTCCGACGATGTCATAATAGTGCGAGTTGTGGGTATTGTCCGAAAAGCAGTCGTGCTCTTCCTCCGGATCGTTGAGAAGCAGCCCGAGCTTCATGCGCTCGCCAGCCATCTCGCCGTAGGAGAGACTTCCGAGGCCCGTGAAGATCGCGGTCAACGCGTCGGTGTCGGACTTGGCGAGCGCCTTGCGCGCGGCCCCGCCCTTTTTCCACTGTTCGACCATCCAGCTTAGGTCGTCGATCAACAGATCGGTCGCCACCTTCAGATACTGCGCGCGGCGATCGCAATTACCGCCGGTGCATTTGGCCTTGTCGAAGTCCGTGGCCGGGCGCTTGCCGGAACCGGGACCGGTGCCGTTCAGGTCCTGACCCCACAGCAGGAACTCGATGGCGTGATAGCCGGTAGCAACGTTGGCCTCGATCTTGCCGGCCTCGTGCAGGGTGTCGGCGAGCAGCCGTTTGGTAATGCGGCGTGCATCGACCTTGCGGCCGTTCACGGTGAGCGAACGGTTGGCAATAACGTTGGCCGTATAGAGCGGGTTGGAGTCGGAAGCAGCGCCGTAGCTCTTGTCGACGTAATCGATCAGGCCCTCATCGAGCGGCCAGGCGTTGACCCGTCCTTCCCAGTCGTCGACGATCTTGTTGCCGAAGCGGAACACTTCGGTTTGCATGTAGGGCACGCGGGCGGCCTTCCAGGCGACACGGGCCGCTTCCAGCGTGCCCTCGCTCGGTTTCGCGATCAGGTTGTCAATTGCCGATCTGAGCTTCTTAGCCTCGGCGAGCGAATCCTCATAGGCGGCAAGAGCGATGCCGGCGTAGGTCTCGGCCACCTCTCGGACGGAAGGCGCCCCCCAAGCCTGGACACTCGAACCGAAGACAGCGAGCATTGCGCCCGCAAGCGATGCGAGTCTATGTCGGCGATTTCGCCCGAGCTGCATGAGCCACCCCCGAAAACCATGCGCACCATAACTTGATTAGAGGAGTCGACAAATAACTTCGTGGCCCGGCCTGTCAAGCGCAGGATGTGGCGTTCAGGATTTGCAGTCTTGACGGCAGGCGCCTTCGAAGGTTTCTAACCTGTTGAGGGAGGGGAGCATGCCCGACGAGCTGTTGTTTCTATTGACGCTGCTGTCGGCGATTGGCACCGCGCTCGTCGCCGGCGTTTTCTACGCCTTCTCCGCTTTCCTCATGCGTGCGCTCAGCCGCCTACCTCCCGCGCAAGGCATCGCCGCCATGCAATCGATCAACGTGGCGGTGATCAATCCCTGGTTCCTCATCGTGTTCCTCGGCACGGCGGCAACCTGCGCGGTCGTCGCTTTCCAAGGGATGCTCATTTCCGATGAACGGGCCGGTCTCTTCATGCTGGGCGGCAGCGCGCTTTATCTGGTCGGCACGTTCCTGCTCACGATGGCTGCCAACGTGCCGCTCAACAACCGACTGGCGAAGGCCGATCCGGCGGCTGCCGACAGCGCAGAGCTGTGGCGCCGTTACCTTAAGAATTGGACGCGGTGGAACCATGTGCGCACCATCGCGGCGATCCTTGCCCTGCTATTGTTAATGCTGGGGCTCTACTAGCCCGGCTCAGTCGAGGGTGCGGCGGAAGCGGCGCACGGCGACGGTCATGGCCAGCAACATGAGACCCAGCAGAGCCAACGCCTCGAACTGGAGGTCGTGGAGATCGGCGCCCTTCAGCATGATGCCCCGCACGATGCGGATGTAGTGTGTGAGGGGAAGCAGCTCGCCGATCACCTGCGCCCAGCCGGGCATGCCGGCGAACGGAAACATGAAGCCCGAAAGCAAGATGTTGGGCAAGAAGAACATGAACGACATCTGGATCGCCTGAAGCTGGTTCTGCGCGATGGTCGAGAACGTGTAGCCGATCGAAAGGTTGGTGGCGATGAACAGCGTGCTGAGCAGCGCCAGCAGCCACAGGCTTCCCGAGATCGGCACCTCGAACACGAGAATGCCGAAGCTTAGGATCAGCACGGCCTGAATGAAACCGATGACGATGTAAGGCGCAATCTTGCCGATCATGATCTCCAGCGGCTCGATCGGCATGGCGAGCAGGCTCTCCATGGTACCACGCTCGATCTCGCGGGTGACCGACAGCGCCGTGAAGATCAGCATGGTCATGGTAAGGATCACGCCGAGCAGGCCTGGCACGATATTGAGGCTGGTCACGGCGGCCGGGTTGTAGCGCCGGTGCTGGCGGATTTCGAAGGCAGGCTTCTCCTCCGTCGTCTCAGGCAGGCCGCGGTCGCGAGCGAGCGCGGTGGAAACGATGCCCTCGAGCGCGCCGAGCGCTGTGCCGGCGGCGACGGGGTCGCTGGCATCGGCCGCCACCAGCAGCGCCGGCCGGTCGCCGCGGCGGACGGCGCGCTCGAAGCCGGCCGGAATCTCGACCCCGAACAGCACCTTGCCCGACCGCATCAGGTGATCCATCTCGGCCTCCGAGTGAACCACCTCCGTCAACTCGAAGTAGGAGGTGTTGCGCAGTGCTGAGATGATCGAGCGGCCGATGTCGCTGTCCTCGTAGGCGAGCACTGCCGTCGGCAGGTGGCGGGGCGTGGTGTTGATGGCGAAGCCGAACAGCGTGAGCTGCACCAGGGGGATGAAAACCATGGTCGCGAACGTCAGGCGGTCGCGGCGGAGCTGAACGAACTCTTTGATGAACATGGCGATGGTGCGGGATAGGCCGCTCCACTTCCGCGCGACTGCCATGGTGCTCATCGGAAGTCATCCCGAGATCGGGCCATCAGATCGATGAAGACGTCCTCGAGTGAGGGTGAAGACAGATTCCACGCGAAGCGCTGATCCTGGCTTAGTTTGGCTACCGTCGCCTCGAGCGCCTTTGCATCACGACCGGCAACGTGGAGACTGGTGCCGAAGGGAGCCACCATGTCGACGCCGGGCATGCCGAGGAGGCGGTCGGCGAGGCCATTGAGATCGGGTCCGCTCACCGTGTAGGTGTGCAGCCCCGAGGCCTCGATCACGGCGGGAATCATGCCCCGCGCGAGCAGCTCGCCATACGCGATGTATGCGATCTCATGGCAGCGCTCGGCCTCGTCCATGTAGTGGGTCGAGACCAGCACGGTCATACCGGCTGCGGCGAGCCTGTGAATTTCGTTCCAGAAGTCGCGCCGTGCCTTGGGATCGACCCCCGCGGTCGGCTCGTCGAGCAAGAGCAGGGCGGGCTCGGGGAGGATGCAGGCACCGAGCGCCAGGCGCTGCTTCCAGCCGCCGGAGAGCGTGCCGGCAAGCTGACGCTCGCGGCCAGCGAGGTCCAGCCGCTCGACGGCGCGGCGGGCTGCCGTGGTCGGATCGGCCATCCCATAGACACGGGCCACGAACTCGAGATTCTCGAGGATGGAAAGATCCTCATAAAGGCTGAAGCGCTGCGTCATGTAGCCGACGCGGCGCTTGATCTCCTCGCGCTCGGTCAGAATGTCGTAGCCCAGGCAGGTGCCGCGGCCGCCGTCGGGCGTCAGCAGCCCACAGATCATGCGCAGCGTCGTTGTCTTGCCGGAGCCGTTAGGTCCAAGGAAGCCGTAGATCTGGCCGCGCCGCACCTTCAGCGAGAGATTGCGCACTACCGGTCTGCCCCCGAAGGACTTGGTGAGCCCTTCGACGTCGATGGCGATCGTACCTTCGGCGGATGGCGGGTGCTGGTTGACCCGGTCGCCTTCACTTGCCGGCATGGGCGCTACCGCTGTTCGTGGGCTCCTGCAATGCCACCGAAACGGGCTGGCCGATCCTTACGTTCTCGGGATGCTCAGGTACTGCCTCGATGCGAAAGACCAGCCTCGCCCTCTCTTCCAGGCTGTAGATCACCGGTGGGGTGAACTCGGCCTGGGCGGCGATGAAACTGACGCGGGCCGAAAGATCATTGCGGCAGCCATCGCAGCTCACGCGCACGCGATCGCCGATACGGATGGTCGGCAGCACCGCCTGCGGCACGAAGAAGCGCACCTTGACGTTCTGCGGCGGCAGGATCGCTACGATCGGGCGACCCGGTTGCACGGTTTCTCCGACGCGGAAATAGACCTCCTGCACAATGCCTCGGGTCGGGCTGTTCATGGTACGGCGATCGAGTCTTGTTTTCGCCGAGTTGAGCTTGGCTTCGGCCGTGCGGAGCACGGCTTCCGCATCGTCGAAGGTTTTCTGGCTGCCAACGGCGCGATCGAGAAGAACCTTGGCGCGCTCGTAGGCCTGGCGCGCGTTGGTCACGGCGGCCTCGGCTTCGGCAACCGCGGCGCGCTGCAGATCATCGTCGAGGGCAAAGAGGGCCGAGCCCTGCTCGACCGTCGATCCCTCCCGCACGGCAAGCTTCTCGATGCGTCCGATCTCGTCAGGGCTCACGAACACGAGATCGGCCTCGATCCAGCCCTGGAAGCTGGGTTCGCCGCCCCTCGACAGCCGAAAGTGGTAGTACGCACCGGTACCGCCGGCGACGAACAGCAGAATCACGAGGAGGACACCCACGACCTTCCGTCTCATGATCTCCTCCTCGGCGCCTTGCCGGTGAGAAGCCGTTGATGGGCTTCGAGCATGGCAGCAACGTCGAGCGGCGCGAATTTTGCGAACAACGCATCCCAAACGACGGCGACCAGCAGCGGGGCAACGACGAGCTGGGGAAACCGTGCGAGGCCGTCGGTGGCGAGCTCGCCCCGCTCGCGCGCCCGGCGCGCCGCTTCTGCGATTAGCGGCATAATGCGGGATACCACGTTGCGGTAATGGAACTCGGCCAAGGCTGGAAAACGTGGTCCCTCGGCGATCATCAACCGCAGCAGGAACTTGCGCTTTGTGCCGAACACCTCTTGCTGAAAGGCCGTGAACAGGGATGCGAGCACTTTGTCCAAAGGCAGATTTGGAGTCGCGGCCACCGCGCTCAGTTGTTCGAGGATGGGGTCCACGGCGCTGTGGATCAACGCTTCGAACAGCGCCTGCTTGTCGGCGAAATAGAGGTAGAGCGTGCCCTTGGCGATGCCGGCCCGAGCGGCAATGTCGTCGAGCCGTGCCGCCTCGTACCCGCGCTCGGCGAATACGGTGAGGGCGGCATCGAGGATCGCCCGGCGGCGGGCCTCTGGGCTCGCCCGGGGCGCACGCGGCGCCCCCTGCCGCGGCACCGCAACCCGTCGTGAGTGGTCCCGCTTGCCGGCCCCGCCCGTTCTCCTGCCGTTGGTGCGCTCGGGCATGCGACCGCGCCTCCGCAGTTCATGACTGACCAGTCAGTCATATAGGGCGAATGGCAACGAGTTGCAAGCACCGGGCAAGGGCTCTGCCGGTTTCACGCCCCTTTCAATCTGCGGCCATTCAGGCCCAACGGCGATCCCGCCACAGGCGGCCTTTCGTTCCCTCAAGGAGCACGGCACCTGGTTCTGCCAGGCGATAACCAGGGGCTGGTCGGAAGCGATCCACCGCCGGCTGCCGGCCTGATCGGCAGCCCGACTAGCGCCAGAAGGGACCGGTCTTTTTCAAGACCTTCCATCCCCTCTTGGCGCGATCCCAAGCATCGACGGCTCGCGCCGTATGCCAGCCAATCATGTAACCGGCGGCGCGCTGAGCCTCACGGCTCTCCGGACAGCGCGCCTCGCTGACCTGCTCGATGGCGCGTGCCGTCTCCACGTCATTGATGTAACCGAAGATGTCCTGCAGGCCCTTCAGCTTTTTGAGGAACGGTCGCACATCGGCGGGGTCGTACAGGCTCTCGAAGAACTCGACCGTATAGCGCAGCTCCTTGAGCGACTTGCGCATTTCGTGGCGGCCTTCGCTGTCGAGATCGTCGATACTGCGGCCAAGCTTCACCACCTTTTTCCACAAGCGCTGCAGCGCCTCGCCCGAGAACTTGCACACCGGCCGGTTGAGCTCGTCCCCGTCCTCTATCGCCGCCGGCCACAAGGCGAGGTACAGCTGGAGCGCGGACCAGCGTCCGTCCAGCAGGGCGGCCCGCGCCAGCTCCCGCCGTTGCGCTCGCTCAGCAAGCAGTGCGGCCTTGAGCGGCGCCAGACCGGCATGACCTCTCATGACGGCGGCCGCCGGCGCATACACGGCGTCGATCAAAATGTCGGCGTCGCGCAGCTGGCCCACCGCGCTGGCGAGTATGCGGGCGTGCCCCTTCATTTCGCGGCTCGACGCGGTGTCATGGATGGGCCGGAAAGCGGTGAGCGCGCTTCTTAAGCGACGCAACCCGACCCTTAGCTGGTGAGCCCCCTCGGGATCGTCGGTCTCCAGTACGACCCGACGGTTGGTTATGATCTGCCTCGCCGCCGACTCCACGAACAACGCCAGGGCTTTGCCGCAGGCAACATCGCGCGCCAGTTCGACGGTTTCGGCACGCACAGGACGCGGCCCACGCTCGGCGCGGCCAAGCACCAAATTGTAGCCGCGTTCGCCCTTATTCACCTGCGTCAACCGAACCGGCTGGTCGGAGAAGAGCTTGGCGGCTACCTGAAGCAGGCCGTCGGCGGCGCCGGACTTGAGCTCGAGCTCCGCCTCGCACAGCGCACTCTCGCTGCTGCCGGCACGAACAACGCCTTCATCGAGGGCAAGCTCCAGCTCTCCCCGCTCGGTGTGAAGCCGCCGCGCCGTCCGCGTCACAACCGTCTCGAATACGGGCTCGAGCAGTAAGCCGCGGACGAGCCGCTTGATTTCGCGGCGTAGTCTGGCGTCGGGAATGGCATTAAGGTCGAGCTCGGGGCCAGGCAGCGCCGCCTCGGCCTCCACAGGATGCGAGACGCCCCTCATCACCCCGCCCTCGACCTTCAACGTCTGCCACCACTGCTCGCCGTCGAAGCGCACACGGAGTGAAGCGCCCGCGCGGCGGAGCCGTTGATCGGGCGTGTCGAAGTAGATGGAATGCAAGGTTTTGATCGTCGGTTCGCCGACGGTCAGGCCGCGCAGGGCGGGGTGCTCGTTGACGCGTTTCAGCTCTTCAGGTGTAAGCTCGAGCTTCAGCTCGAACTCCCGGCCGGTCATGCTCGTCATTGTCCCACCCCCACCGCAATACGATCACCCTCTGCAAGGGGCTTCGTGAGGGACGGCTTGCTAACGAGGGCAATGCCGCAAAAGCGGCAAGAATGCCGCAAATTTCCAATTTCTTATGCCGCACCTACACTTACGTCGCGCGAGTGGTCATACAGGGAGACCTGCCAACAGGCAAGCGTCTGAACCGTCCGCGCTGGGGAAAGCCATCTTCGGACCCGACCTTTCCGGGGTCTCAGGTGCGACGTTCCCGGGCAACCATTGTGGCGCCAACCGCCGCCTTACCTCGGAGCAAGCCGCCACGTGCCGATCGCTCCTTCCTCAATCTTGCGACGGTCGGTTGGAATGGTGATGTACTCCCCTCTCGCCCAGCGCTCGGCGAAGTTGCGGTAGAAGGGTGAGAACGGATTGCCCGACTGGCCGGTGGCATGAATGAAGAGCGAGCTGTCGAGGTCAGCGAAATCGTAGATCGCCCGCAGCGTGGCGGCATGACGGTTGACGTAGGGCGGCTCCTCGCTGAAGCGGAACTGGCCGCGATTGAGCGTATCCGAGCCGCCGGCGCTGGCCACCTTGACGTTGAAGAAGCCGCCGAAAGGCTCGAGCTGTCCGAACGGACGATGCTCTGACAGCGCATAGTGCGCGCTGCCCCACCTCCAGCGCGTGCGATCGCTGCCGTAGCGTTGCTCCAGATCGGCGAGCGCAACGCGCAAGGCCGCCGCAAGGACGGCGGGGCAATCCTCGCGGCCCGAACTCCTGACGTCATCGCACCAGTCGCGCGCCGTGCGGCCTTCGAGGAGGCGGGACAACGACTCTGCCGACCTCGCGTCGAAGAAGTCGCCGAAGGCCGCTTCGAGTTCGTCGCGATAGATGGCGTCAAGCGCTGCACGAAGCCACGCCGTGAAGATGAGCGGCTCTGCTGCATCCGCCCGCATCGTCGCGTCCCAAACGTGGAGCTGCGCGAGCACGCCCCGATCGACGTTTTCGGCCCCGTGCAGGGCGGCAACCATCAAAGACTTGAGGCGCCTGAAATCGAGCGACAACACATCGGCCTGTGCCTGCCGCATAGTGTCCATGTCGTGCGCCAAGCGCGCGACGATCAGTTCATCGAGGCGACGCTGGCGGGAATCGGGCTCCCAGTCCCAGGTCAGCACGAGGCCGTCCCTAATGCCTGGAATGCGTGCATTGGCGGTGGCGATGACTCCTTTCGGTGGATCGACGACGCGTGGCAGCTCCTCGAACGGGATGTAGCCCTTCCAGTCGTACACCTCCTCCCAGCCTGGCACCGGCGCGCGTCCTGCCACAAGGTTGGCCGGATCGCGAATCGGCACGCGGCCCGGGGCGATCATGGCGATGGCGCCGCTCGTGTCGGCCACGACCATGCTCTGCATCGGCACCTGATACAGACGCATCCTTTCCAGATAGTCGGCGACCGTCCTCGTTTGCGGATCAAACAGCCCGGCCGCGATGGTCGTGTCCTCGTCGCTGAGCGCCGTCCATTGCAGGGCCGCGACGTGGCCGTCGGCGAGCAAGGATCTAAGGCCCTTGTAGGTGGCCGGAAGCACCGGTCCGTGGCGGGTGCGGCGCCGCTCGACGAGTTTCGGATCGCTGCCCCTCACCACGATCCGCATCTCCTCAACGACGAACGGTCGCCAGCCGTCCGGCGCCAAGTATTCGTTAGGTTTGGCAGGATGGAGCTTCTCTATGAAGAGATCCTGAACATCGGCGCCGGTGTTGGTGAAGCCCCACGCCAGAGTATCGCTGCGGCCAAGCACGACAAGCGGCGTTCCCGGCAGACTGGCACCGACGATATTGGCGGTGCTGCTGTCAGGCTCGACCAGAGCAAGATGCACGAGGTACCAGATCGACGGGGCAGTGAGACCAAGGTGCGGATCGTTGGCGAGGAGCGGCTTGCCCGAGCGCGTGCGTGCGCCCGACACGACCCAGTTGTTGGACGCACCCGCGCTGGCGTCGGCGAACCCCTGCTTCGTCGCGCTTCGCGCCCGCAGCTCACCAGACGCCGCCCGCCGCAGTGGAATGATCTCATCGACAGGCGGCAGCCCGGGCGTGCCGGAGACGGCCGGCATGAGGTCGGCGATTTCGGCGGGCGTCAGCCCACGAGCGGCATAAGCGAGCCTCTTAATCTCATCACGCAGGTTCGCGCTCAGCATCAGCGCCATCATCTTCACGACGGCGACACTGTCCGCTGGCCGCCAGGGTTCGGGCGCATGCCCGAGAAACAGAAACTCGGGCGGCAACCGCGTCTCGAAAGCCCCTGGCTTGCGCGCAATGAATGCGTTCACGCCGCGGGCATAGGCTTCGAGGGCCGCCCGCGCATTGTCCGGAAGGGCTGCAACCGAACGCTCGGCGTGGCCATAGAGATCGAGCGTGCGCAGAAAGATGTCAGTGTCGAGGGTCCGCTCACCGAAAATTTCCGAAAGACGGCCAGCGGCGCTGCGCCGCAACAGCTCCATCTGCCAGAGGCGGTCCTGCGCATGTGTGAAGCCGAGCCCGATGTGGAGGTCGTCCAGGGTTGTGGCAAAGATATGCGGAACGGCCTCGCGGTCGCGGACCACTTCGACGCCCCCGCTTAGACCGGCAATGGCGAGCGCGCCTGAGGGGGACGGCACCGTCCAGCGAACCAGCCCATAGCCGATGACTGGCAACCCAAGCACCAGGATGAGCGCCACCGCGCTGATCCCGACCAGCCGCCTGAGGAGCCCTTCGCTCAACTGCACGCGAGTTGCCGCCGGCGCCACGGCCCGCGCTAGCGGGCGACCATGCGGACGACAGCCCGCTCCAAAGCGAGCCCTTGCTTGCTCAGGCTTGCCAGTTCGTCCCGGGTGATGGCAACCGCTGTGCGGATCTGCTCGGGTGTATGCTCAGAAGTGATGAAGTACCGCACGCGCGCCGCCTTCATGGGCACCGCAGGGTAGAAGATGGGCAGGGCATTGACGCCGCGCGCGAGCAGCCGCTCGGTGAGCTTTACGACCTTGATGGTGTCGCCGACGATGACCGGCACCACAGCGTAGCCCGCGCTGGTCCCGGTATCGAGCCCCGCTGCGTTGGCTTCCGCGAGAAACAGCTTGCCGTTCGCTTGCAGGCGCGCGACCCGTTCGGGCTGCGCCTTAAGCAGCTCGAGCGCCGCCAGCGCTGCGGCGGTGATGGGCGGCGACAATCCGACCGAGTAGACGAATCCCGGCGCCTGGAACTTCATGATCTCGATCAGCTCCCGCTTGCCGGCGATGTAGCCCCCACAAGCGCCCAGCGTCTTGCTGAGCGTGCCCATCCAGATGTCGACGTCGTGGGGATCGGCGTCGAAATGTTCGGCGATTCCTCGCCCAGTGGCACCCAGCACGCCCAGGGCGTGTGCCTCGTCCACCATCAGCCAAGCCCCGTAGCGGCGCTTGATTTCGATCAGCCGCGGCAGGTCCGGAAAATCACCGTCCATCGAGTAAAGACCCTCGACGACGATCAGCGCATTCCTGTGCTTGGCGCGGTTGGCCTTGAGAGCCTCTTCCAAGGCGTCGAGATTGTTGTGGCGAAAGCTCACGCAGGTTGCCCGCGACAGCCTAGCGCCGACGATAGCGCTGTTGTGCATGAACTCGTCGTGCAGGATGAGATCGTCGGCGCCCATCAGCACGCCGATAGTCGACACATTGGTAGCATGGCCGCTGACGAACGCCACGGCATCCTCAACGCCGTAGAACTCCGCCAGCGCAACCTCGAGCGCCCGGTGTAGCGGCCGCTCGCCAGCCACGATGCGACTGGCCGAGACCGAAGTTCCGTACCGGTCGATTGCCGCCTTGGCCGCTTCGCCGACCGCGGCATGCTGGTTGAGACCGCAGTAGTCATAGGAGGCGAAGTTGAGATACTCTTTGCCGCCGATCAGCGTGGTGGCGCCGGAACGGCCGTCGTGGGAGCGATAGAAAGGATTGGCGATGCCGAGCATGTTGGCGATGTCGCGGTGCCGTCTCATCGCCTGGTAGACCGGCAAATCGGTGAACGCGGTGGCAGCCCGATAGGGTACCTCCGCGGCGGCCGCCGCGTCGCGGGCGCGTTCCCAGCGCTCGCTGATGGCTCGGGCGGCCCCTCTGATCAGACTGCGAGACATGTTGCCGCTCGCGCGGGCATTGTGCTTTCCCTTGTTGGCTTCCTGACCATCCATGTAAGGCCACCCGTTGTTAGAGTTGTCGTTTCAAACCTCGGCGCCGCCTCAACCGTTGGCGGCGACCCGTGCAGCAGGCTTGCGCGCGACGGGCGCTGAAGCTGTTCCCGCAGAAACAGTCAATAGGAACGGTTTGGCAATGATGACGATGGGCGTCACGGCGATCTCTCTCCAATAGCGTTAACCGCCACATGCTGCTACCTTGGCGGGCACAAATGGGGCACATGCCCGTTCCGCGGGCGCGCTTAGGGTGCCCAGCATATCATCATGCGGCGTTTCCTGCCCGTCACACTTATACCGTCGGGCGGCTGTGGGCGGCGTGAAGGCAGCCACAGCGGAAACTTGGAAGCGGGTACGCAAGGAGGGTCGACGGCCCTTAGGTTGTACGCGCGCTCCATCTACGGGAATGACGAGCACAGAAGAATGCGGCCACTGGGCGCACCGCCGGCGCCCGCCGCTCCCGGCCGCTTTGAACGGCGAGATGGGGCGCGTGCGGAGGTCCGCGGCGGGCCAAGGCCGGGGCTGCGGTGCAGGGGCGAATTGCTGCTGGCACAGCTCAGTGCCCGTCGGCTATATGCGGCACCGATGCACGTGATCACGACGACTCTCCAATTGGCGGACGCCTGCGCTGAGCTTGCCCGCCACCCCTACGTAGCGCTCGATACCGAATTCCTGCGCGAGCAGACATTCTGGCCGGAACTGTGCCTGATCCAGATGGCAGGGCCGGGCCTTGAGGTTATCGTCGATCCCCTCGCGCCCGGCCTCCAGTTGAAGCCGTTCTTCGAGCTGATGGCCGAGCCCCGCACGCTTAAGGTGTTTCATGCTGGCCGGCAGGATATCGAGATCATCTACGCCAAGGCCGGCATCATTCCGCATCCGATCTTCGACACGCAGGTTGCGGCCATGGTGTGCGGCTTCGGCGATGCGGTGAGCTATGGCAACCTTGTAAAGCGCATCACGGGCGCCGAGGTCGACAAGTCCATGCGCTTCACCGACTGGAGCCGCCGTCCGTTGACTGAAAAGCAGCTCCGTTACGCGCTCGGCGACGTCACGCATCTGCTGAAGATCTATCAGTATTTGCGCAAGGAACTGGATCGCACGGGCCGCGAGTCCTGGCTGCTCGAAGAGATGGCGACGCTCACCGATCCCAAAACCTACACCTTCCGGCCCGAGGATGCCTGGCGCCGGCTCAAGCTCCGCGTCAAGAACCGCAAGGCGCTCGGTGCGCTGGTGGAGCTTGCCGCCTGGCGAGAGGAGCAGGCGCAGATCCAGAATGTGCCGCGCGCCCGCATCTTGCGCGATGAGGCACTCTATGACATCGCCAATCACGTACCAACGGACACCGCCAAGCTTGGCCAACTCAGGACGCTGAGCGAGGGCTTCTCCCGGTCAGCCCGTGCGCGCGAGATTGTGGAAGCGGTGAAGCGGGGATTGGCCCGCGACCCCAGGACCTTGCCGGTCCTGCGGGCGGGCAACGGTCTCACCGCGGAAGCGATGGCGCTGGTCGACCTGCTCAAGGTTCTGCTCAAGGCGGCCGCCGCGCGCAACCGCGTCGCGCCGAGGCTGATCGCCGACAGCGATGACCTTGAGCGCATCGCCGTCGAGAGCGAGCCCGACGTTGCAGCCCTGCGCGGCTGGCGACGGGAGCTCTTCGGAGAGGATGCGCTGCGCCTCAAGCGCGGCGAGATCGCGCTCGCCGTCAGAAACGGCGAGGTGGTAGGCGTGCCCGCCCGCCCTTACTGAGGGGATAACGGACCGCTGCTACCCCTCGGCCATCGGTCCAGCTCGCTACCCGGACCGGGTATCAGAGGTGCCAGCGAGGCGGAGGAGCGCCCATCGATCCGTGATCTGAATGACCCACATCGGACCTTTCATCTGCCGTTCATGAGGCGGCCCGCCGGCATCGAAACCTCAACGTGCTCGTGATCGCAAATCCGTCGAAATCTCGACGGGATCTCTGGGCTCCCCGCGTCTTTTCCCGTGCAAGCCCGATACGGGACGGTACTGCCGCCCGGCGGGAAACAGGAAAGAGAATGAGGAGAGAAACGATGAAGACCGTTGCAGTCGCCACGCTGGCGGCGATCCTGATGTCGGGAACGGCCATGGCTGCGCCTTCCTACCCTTCCTACAAGGGGCCGTCCCTGGTGAAATCGTTCCGCGCCCCCGTGCTGACGCCCTACGAGCGATTCCAGATCCGGCAGAGCCAGCACCGGCTCGACATGCTCAAGTGGCGCGCCAGGGCCGATGGCCGGGTGACGTTCCTGGAGCGGTGGCAGATCCAGCTCGCCCAGAACCGGCACAACGCACTGGTCTACCGCCTGACCCACAACTAGCATCCCTGCGGGTGACAGCGATGACGACCGGCAGAGGGGCCGCCCCGGGTGGGGCGGCCCCGACGCTACTCGCGCCAGTGCTCGCCGATCCACGGCGCCGGCTGGAACCGACGGCGCGTCGGGCGCAACAGCGGGGCCGGACCGGCGCGCTTTCGCGACTCGTGCTCGCCCCGCATGGCCGTCTCCGGCGTGATGCGCCCGAAGAAGACCAGTATCTTGCCCTGCTTAGGCGGCTTCGGCGTCGAGAAGTAGCGCAGCAGGCGGTTCCGCGGCAGGCAGGCGATCGAAAAGGGCACGCACCAGTCGGCCGGCCAGAACGTCAGCTCGGCCACGTTCTTGGAGACGAAGTTCTGCTCCTTCAAGGCGTAAGTGCCCTTGAGCACCTCAGCGGGTGTTGCATGGAAGCGCTCGAGCACCGAGCTTTCCATGCCGATGAAGTAGCGCATCACCGAGCTGTTGCCATAGCCGAGTTCGGGGTCCTTCCATTCGCGAATGATGCAGAAGCGACCAGGATAGGTGAAGAACGGATCGACGCTGTCGAGGACGACGACGTCGAGGTCCAGGAACAACGTCATGCCGACAAGTCCGCCGAGGCCTTCACCCATCAGCCCCACCTTGCGCCAGTTCTTGCCGAGCGCTGGATCAAGGCGCATCTCGGGCAGCGGCTGGCATTCGACCTCGGAGCGGATACCGGACGCGTCATCGGTGAAGCAGACGAAACGGATGGTCCAGGTCGTGTTCCGCTTCACCATCCCATAGAGGCGGTTGACCCACTCCGGGCCGTAGCGGGTGCCCCACTTGATGCAGATGACGTTCGCCGCCCTGCTGAGCTGGGCGCGATCGAACTCACCCCGCCATCGTTCCTCGCCCATACCCTGTCCCGAGTTGATCCGCCACCCGTCGCGGGCACCACGCCCCGCACCATCATAGCCCATGCAAGCCCTTCCACCAGCGCGAACTCGACACCCAGCGCCGTGGCGAAGTCGCCACGTCGGGCCGTTCCCCAAATACCTGTTAGCCGGTTGGTAAGCTTGGCCCCTTAGCCTCGGGCGCATTCCATCCGAGGTAGGATCCGGCAATTCATGAGCACGCTGCAGTTCGCAGACATCGGTGCTATTTGCGAACGGGGCAGCGTGAAGGACGCCGACGTCGCCATGCTGCGCAGGGCGCTGGCCCAGGAAGTAAGCCTGAGACCTGCCCAGATCGAGGCGCTGTTCGCCATCCACAACGCCTGCCCCGTCCAGGATCCCGCCTGGGCCGAGTTCTTCCTCGATACCGTCACCGACTACCTCGTGCGCGAGGCAGAGCCGTCCGGCTACGTCACCCGCAGCCAGAGTGAATGGCTCATCGCCCACATCTCCAACGGCAAAGGCCGGGTCGCCACCAAGACGGAGTTCGACCTGTTGATCGATGTGTTGAAGCAGAGCCGCTGGGCGCCGGTGAGCCTGGCGTGCTTCGCGCTCGCCCAGATCAGGGACGCGGTGCTCGCTGGTTGGGGACCACTCCGCGGCGCATCCCCTCTGGCGCCCGGCCGCATAACCGCCGCCGAGGTGGAGAGCGTGCGCACCATCCTATGCGCTTACGGTGCGGAGGGCACCATGGCGATTACCCGCAGTGAAGCCGACGTTCTTTTCGCTATCAACGATGCGGTCTACCCGGCAGACTGCGCGGCCCAATGGCCCGACGCGCCGGGCTGGTCGTCGCTCTTCATCAGGGTCATGATCGCCGCCATGATGACGGCGAGTGGCTATGCGGTGCCAAGCCGCGAGCGCATGCTGCAGGACGAGCCGTGGTTCGCCCGCGAGGTGGACCACAGGGGCGAGTTGCCCCCTTTGTTCGCCAGCTACCGCACTCAATCACCCGAGGAGCGTGCCCTCGAGCGGCTCGAGCGCCAGCGGGTCGAGATCATCACCGGCGAGCCGGTCCGCGAGCTGCAGGCCGAGTGGCTTGCCCAGAGACTTGGGCGCGGCGTCCTTTGCGGCCGCAACGAAGAGGCCGTCCTCGCCGCGCTGACCGACGTGGGCATCCGGCTCGCCCCACCACTGCAGGCGTTGCTCGACCGGCACCACCGCGCCGCTTGAGTGTCTGTCGGCGAGCCGGGGTATCCGCCATAGATAGCACGCCGCCGCTTTGCCAAGACCCCGTTGCGGTCTAGAACCAGCACGTACCTTCTCGGCACGCAAGCAAGCAACGGGCACCGGCCTTCCATGTTCAAGAAGATCCTGATCGCCAACCGCGGCGAGATTGCCTGCAGGGTGATCAAGACGGCGCGCCGAATGGGGATCAGGACGGTTGCGGTTTATTCCGACGCCGATCGCGATGCCCTCCACGTGGAGATGGCTGACGAGGCCGTCCACATCGGCCCCCCACCCGCCGCGCAGTCCTATCTCGTCATCGACACCATCGTGGAAGCCTGCCGTAAGACGGGCGCCGAAGCCGTCCATCCGGGCTACGGCTTCCTCTCCGAGCGCGCTGCCTTCCCGCAGGCGCTTGCCGCCGCCGGCATCGCCTTCATCGGCCCGAACGCCACCGCCATCTCCGCCATGGGCGACAAGATCGAGAGCAAGCGGCGAGCAGCCGAGGCCGGGGTCTCTACCGTTCCCGGTTTTCTTGGGGAGATCGCCAACGCGAAGGACGCCGTCCGAATCGCCGGCGAGATCGGCTACCCGGTCATCATCAAGGCCACCGCTGGCGGCGGCGGCAAGGGCATGCGCATCGCGACCGGTCCGCGTGAGGTCGAGGAGGGCTTCGCGCGCGCCCGCTCGGAGGCTGCCTCGAGCTTCGGCGACGACCGCCTCTTCATCGAGAAGTTCATCGTCGACCCGCGCCATATCGAGGTACAGGTGCTGGGCGACAAGCACGGCAACGTGATTCATCTAGGCGAGCGCGAGTGTTCCATCCAGCGCCGCAATCAGAAGGTGATCGAGGAGGCGCCGTCACCGCTGCTCGACGAAAAAACCCGCCGCGCCATGGGCGAGCAAGCCGTGCGGTTGGCCAGGGCCGTCGGCTACGATTCGGCAGGCACCGTCGAGTTCGTCGCCGGCCAAGACCGGTCGTTCTATTTCCTCGAGATGAATACGCGCCTTCAGGTTGAGCACCCCGTTACCGAGCTCGTAACGGGCATCGACCTCGTCGAGCAGATGATCCGCGTGGCGGCAGGTGAGAAGCTCAAAGTGCGCCAGGCCGACGTGAGGCTGGCAGGTTGGGCGGTCGAAAGCCGCATCTACGCGGAAGACCCCTCTCGCAACTTCCTGCCCTCGGTCGGGCGCCTCACACGCTATCGTCCTCCGCCCGAGGGCCCTTGCCGCGGCGGCACCGTCCGCATCGACACCGGCGTTGCCGAGGGCGGCGAGATTTCCGTCTACTACGATCCGATGATCGCCAAGCTTATCGCTCACGCGCCCACGCGGGAGGCTGCCATCGAACTTCAGGCGGCCGCACTTGACGCCTTTTATATCGACGGCATACAGCACAACATCCCATTTCTCGCCGCCCTCATGCAGCACCCCCGGTGGCGGTCGGGCCGGCTGTCGACAGCTTTCATCAGCGAGGAGTTCGCCGGCGGCTTCAAGCCTCGGCCGCCGAGCCCTGAAGAGGTCGAAACGCTGGCCGCAGTGGCTGCCGTCATCGACCACCTCTCCAATCAGCGGCGCCGTGCGATCACCCAACAAATGCCGGGCGAGCGCGTGCGGTTTGCAGAGCGGCGGGTGGTGACGATCGCTGCCTGCACCTGTCGGCTGGAAGTGAAAGGCGGCGACGGAGCCTACAAGGTGCGTTTCATAGCGGGCGGCACAGCGGGGCCGCCGCTCGATGTCGTCTCGGACTGGTGGCCGGGCGACCCGGTCTGGAGTGGGCGGGTCGGCGGCCGAGAGGTTGCCGTGCAGGTGCGATCGCTGCTCAACGGCTGCGACCTCGCCTTCCGCGGCATTCAGGTACCAGTGCGCGTGTTCACCGAGCGCGAAGCGGAACTCTCTGCGCTGATGCCCGTCAAGGCCGAGGCCGACACTTCCAAGCTGCTTCTCTGCCCGATGCCGGGCCTCGTCAAGTCGCTCGCAGTGACCGAAGGTCAGGAGGTCAAGGCTGGCGATCCGCTCGCCGTTGTCGAAGCTATGAAAATGGAGAACATTCTGCGCGCCGAACGCGATGGCGTCGTCAAGGCGATCAGGGCCAAGCCCGGCGACAGCCTTGCCGTGGACGCCGTGATCCTCGAATTCGCGTGAGACGTGCGGCCCGCGCGACGATCAGGGCGCCTGCGCCGGCTCCCCGCCCTCCGCGCGTTCCTGCTCGACGCGGGACTTGTCGTCCTTGCCTTTGGCGGCCGTGTCACGATCGACCAGTTCGATGACGGCGCGCGCGGCACTGTCGCCGTAGCGGTAGCCGGCCTTGAGCACCCGCGTGTAGCCACCGGCGCGGTCCTTATAGCGGGGGCCGAGCGTGTCGAAGAGCTTCTTGACCATCTCCTCATCGCGCAGACGCGCTGCCGCGAGCCGCCGCGAGTTGAGATCGCCCCGCTTGGCGAGCGTGATGTACTTGTCCATCACGCGCTTCAAGTCCTTGGCCTTGGCGAGCGTAGTCGCGATCTGCTCGTGTCTGATGAGAGCGGCCGCCATGTTGGAGAGCATGGCCTGCCGATGGCCGCTGTCGCGCGAGAAGCGCCTTCCGAGCTTTCGGTGTCGCATGTGTCACCCTTGCGTTGTCAAAACGGGAGGTTCTGCGGCCTCACCTTGCTGAGCGTCGATGGCGTCGGGCAGTCAACAACGAGCGGTTCCCGCTGTCGATTGCCTCAGTACTGATCCTCGAAGCGCTTGGCCAGCTCCTCGATGTTGTCAGGCG
The DNA here is from genome assembly GCA_035574175.1 of Hyphomicrobiaceae bacterium. Classification (GTDB taxonomy): domain Bacteria; phylum Pseudomonadota; class Alphaproteobacteria; order Rhizobiales; family Hyphomicrobiaceae; genus DATLZB01. The sequence goes on along the minus strand of DATLZB010000150.1, from coordinate 10,011 downwards.
GCCAGTTCGGCACCTCCATGCCGAGATGGAGGCCCATGGTGGCCAGCACTTCCTTGATTTCGTTCAATGACTTGCGGCCGAAGTTCGGTGTCCTCAGCATCTCGGCCTCAGTCTTCTGGATGAGGTCGCCGATGTAGACGATGTTGTCGTTCTTGAGGCAATTTGCCGAGCGCACCGAAAGCTCGAGCTCGTCAACCTTCTTGAGCAGTGCGGCATTGAAGGAGAGCTCTGGATGACGCATCTCCTCAACCGCCTTTTTGGGCTCCTCGAAGTTGATGAACACGGCGAGCTGGTCCTGCAGAATTCGAGCCGCGAGCGCCACCGCATCCTCTGCCCTGAGCGAGCCGTCGGTCTCCACCGTCATGGTCAGTTTGTCGTAGTCGAGGATCTGGCCCTCTCGCGTGTTCTCGACCCGGTAGGAAACCTTCTTTACCGGGCTGTAGAGGCTGTCCACGGGAATCAGCCCGATCGGCGCATCGTCAGGGCGGTTGCGCTCCGCGGGCACGTAGCCCTTGCCCATGTCTGCCGTGAACTCCATGCGGATGGAGGCGCCCTGGTCGAGGTGGCAGATGACGTGGTCGGGGTTCAAGATCTCCACGTCCGGGCCCGCCTCGATGTCACCCGCTTTGGCGGCTCCGCGCCCTTCCTTCTTCAGCACCATGCGCTTCGGACCCTCCGAGTGCAGGCGCAGTGAAATCTCCTTGATGTTGAGGATGATGTTGGTGACATCCTCGCGCACGCCCGCGATGGAAGAGAACTCGTGCAGTACGCCGTCGATCTGCACCGTCTTGATGGCCGCGCCCTGAAGCGAGGAGAGCAGTACCCGCCTGAGCGCGTTGCCGAGCGTCATCCCGAAGCCACGTTCGAGCGGCTCCGCTACGATGGTGGCCACACGATCCTTGTCACGGCCGGGCTGAATGTCGAGCTTGGTTGGCCTGATCAAGTCCTGCCAGTTCTTTTGCAAGACGTTTGCCATGTGGAACCTCATTGCATGGTGCGGCGAGCGCCATCGTCCGCCGCCGGATCTTGGAATGGTTTGCCGGCCGTTCGGCCGGAGATTGGCCTCTGCCTAGACGCGGCGCCGTTTCCGCGGGCGGCAGCCGTTGTGCGGTATCGGCGTGACGTCGCGGATCGAGGTGATCTGGAAGCCGACCGCCTGCAGGGCCCTAAGCGCCGACTCCCGGCCCGAACCGGGCCCGCACACCTCGACCTCGATGATCTTCATGCCGTGCTCCATGGCCTTCTTGCCGGCGTCCTCGGCAGCCACCTGGGCGGCGTAGGGGGTGGATTTCCGAGAGCCTTTGAACCCCATGGTGCCGGAAGACGACCAGGCAATGGTATTGCCTTGGGCGTCGGTGATGGTGATCATCGTGTTGTTGAAACTGGCGTTGACGTGGGCAACCCCTGACGTGATGTTCTTCTTCTCACGGCGGCGCACTTTCGTGCGCACCGGCTGCTGCGCTTTGGCCATCGTCTGGATGCTCCCGAGGGGATGAGGAGGGTGAGAAGCTCGGCGCTGGGGCGACTATTTGGTCACCTTCTTCTTACCGGCAATGGGAATTGCTTTGCCCTTGCGCGTTCGCGCATTGGTACGCGTGCGCTGGCCGCGCACCGGAAGCGTCTTGCGATGGCGCAGTCCGCGATAGCAGCCCAGATCCATCAGCCGCTTGATGTTCATCGCCACTTCGCGCCTCAGATCCCCTTCGACCACATAGTCCCGGTCGATCGTCTCGCGGATCTGCAGCACTTCCGCATCGGTAAGCTGATTGACCCGTCGCTCGGGTGGAATACCGACCTTTTCGCAAATCTGCTTGGCGAAGGCGGGACCAATGCCGTGGATATAACGCAACGCGATTTCCACCCGCTTCTGGGTGGGGATATTGACGCCTGCAATACGGGCCAAGTGCTTCTCCTCGAGGACGTTTGCGGTCGCTCAACTGCCTGGGGTCCTGCGGCCGCAAACGCCGGACCCGCATGGCACCGCGCACCACTAAAGGACCCGTCCAAGCCCCGGAAAGCTCTCGCCGCCGGGCGCGCAAATCGGCCTAGGGTGCGTCATGAAGGCGCGCCCGTTCTACCCGGAACATTGGCCCGCGTCAACGCGGTGCAGCATTCGAGCGCGGTGTCCAACCAATATGTCGCGGTGCGGTTCCAGCAAGCCCTAAGGGGCAGCGAACGGTGCCTTGCGCCATAGGGGGTGTTGCCGCATCCTTTTGATGGATTCTGCAGCCTCTCGCCCGTTCAGGGCCGAGTAGAGGCCCTCAAAGTCAACCTCAGGAGGAAATCGTCAATGACGCCCATTCGCCGTCTCCTTGTTGTCGCAACCGCCCTTTCGACCGCGCTCGCGCTGGCCGGCCCCGGCGCTGCCGATCAGGTGGACGACTTCTACCGGGGTAAAACGGTGCGGGTGATCATCGGTTATGGGCCGGGCGGCGGCTACGACCTCTACGGCCGGGTGGCGGCTGAGTATTTGGGCAAGTTCATCCCCGGCAACCCTGCAGTGGTGCCGCAGAACATGCCGGGCGCAGGCAGCTTCGCCGCCGCCAAATACCTCTACGAAGCTGCTCCGCGGGACGGCACGGTCCTCGGCATTGTTGCCCAAACCTTTCCCCTCGATGCGGCGATGAAGCGGGACAAGGAGAGGGTCGATCCAACTGAGATGCCCTATATCGGCCGCCTCACCGGCAATGTCGATTTCGGGCACGGGCTGCCCAACGCCCGCTTCAAGACATTTGAGGATGCCCGAGCCCGCGAGATCGTGGTCGGCGCCACCGGGGGAGCATCGCCGGCGCTGCTGCTGCCCAAGGCGCTCAACAAATACGCAGGCGCTAAGTTCAAGATCATCACTGGCTACGCGGGCTCCAACGAGACCATGCTCGCGGCCGAGCGCGGGGAGGTGGAAATGGTTGGTGCCAACGGGCTCGCCTCCACCATGGCCCGCCGGCCAGAGTGGATCACGGAAAGGAAGGTGCCGATCCTCTATCAGGCCACACTCAAGCGACATCCCCTGCTGCCGCACGTGCCGGCGTTGCCTGAACTCGGCCTGACCGACGAAGGCAAGGCGGTGCTGACCGCAATTGCCAGCTCCGCCGACATCGGCCGCGCCATCATGACCACGCCCGGCGTGCCGAAAGAGCGGCTGGCGGCTTTGCGCAATGCCTTCCAGCGTATGCTGGCCGACCCGGACTTCTTGGCCAAGATGAACGAGCGCGGCATCACCATCGAGCCGGCCACCGGCGAGGAGCTCGACCAGATCGCGCGCCAGACCATGAACACGCCCAAGCGCATTCTGGACCTCACTGCCGAACTTCTGAAGGAATAGCTTCACCGCTCACGCCGAGAGGCGGCGTGCCTCCCTCCAGCAGGCCACCGCCAGCACGGCGCACAGCACGCCGGAGGCCAAATGGAAGGCGATGGGGCCCGCGCGTGCGCTGGAGCTCGCCGCGATCGCGCCGTCCGCGACGCAGACGGCAGCGCCGAAGCCGAGCCACAGCGCAAGGCCGCGCCATTCCCTGAACAACGCCAGCCCGATGACCACAAGCGCCAGCCACAGATCGCGCACCCCGATGACGTAGTGCAACTCGAATGATGCCGCCCCTCCCGCAAGGCCGAACAAGCGCGCGGCGGACTGTGGCACCACGATGAAACGGATGCCGATCACAAAGAGCGCAAGACCGACCGCGATCGACAGCCCAAGCAGCAGGCGCCGAAGCCGCTCGTTGCCGCCTGCGCTCATCTTTTTGCTGCAGTGGCCAGCGCCGGAGCCCCGACCGCCGTGCGGATCTGCGCGCGCTCGGCGCCGGATTGCATCGCCGCCCGCTCGCGGGTCGCGCAGTAGAAGTTGCCGAGGACGAGGACGTCCATTTCGGTGCGCAGGAAGCAGGCAATGGCCTCTTGGGGGCGGGCCACCATCGGCTCGTTCTCGTTGAAGCTCGTGTTAATAAGCACAGGCACGCCGGTGATCTCACCGAAGGCTTTGATCAGGTCGTAATAACGGGGATTGGCGCGGCGCTCGACGGTCTGAATGCGTGCCGTCCCGTCGACATGAACGGCGGCCGGAATCAGTTCGGCCATGCCGGGCCTGACGCGCGGCGCCATGGTCATGAATGGGTCCATGCCGTCGAGCTCGAAGAAGCGGTGGGCCTCTTCCGCCAGCACCGCGGGAGCGAACGGCCGGAACGCCTCACGACGTTTAATGCGCGCGTTGATCGCCTCGCGCATTTCCGGCCGACGTGGATCGGCCAGCATCGATCGGTTGCCGAGGGCGCGAGGCCCCATTTCGAAGCGACCGTCAAACCAACCCACGATCTTGCCGGCCGCGAGATCGGCGGCCGTGCGCCGGATCAAGTCGCGCTCGGTCAAAGCCTCGCCGGCCAGGCCGGCTCCAAGCAGCGCCGCCTCGATGTCCTCGGTACTGTACTCCTTTCCGAACGACACGCGATCGAGCAGGAAGCCGCGCGGGCGGCCAAGTGTCTGGTGGTAGTGCCAGAGCGCCGAGCCGAGCGGCGCACCGCAATCGGAGGCGATCGGCGGGACCCATACGCGCCGAAACGGCGACTCTTCCAACACGCGAGCGTTGGCGACACAGTTGAGCCCAACGCCGCCGGTGATGCAGAGATTGCTGGACGGAAACTGCTCGGCGAGCGCCTCCGCTATGTGCAGGATTACCTCCTCGATGCGGGTCTGCAGCGCACGCGCGATATCGCGATGGCGCTGCCCGATCTCCTCATCCGGTCGCCGCGGCGGCCCGAAGGCATCGAAGAACTTGGCCCTGAACGGCTTGAGCAGGGCATGCGCGTCGTAGTCGAAATAACTCATGTTGACGCTGTAGCGCCCTTGGGGTTCAAGCCGCACTACGTCGCGGAACTGCTCAAGATAGGTCGGCTCGCCATAGGCAGCGAGGGCCATCACCTTGCCTTCGTCGGAGAAGGCGCGGAATCCGAGGTAGTGGGTGAGAAAGCCATAGACCATCCCGAGCGAATTGAAGAACTCGGTGCGCCAGTGCCGCTCCAGCCTATTGCCGCGTCCGGTGTAGACGCTCGTAGAGGCATCATCGCCGTAGCCGTCCATGACCAGGATGGTCGCGTCCTCGAACGGCGAGACGAAGAACACTGCGGCGTGGGAATCGTGGTGCCCGACGTTGATGATCGGCGGCAGCTCGACCTTGCCGAAATGGCGGGCGAGGTTCCGCCGCAACCGGTAGTTGAGAACCACGATCCCGTCGCGCTGGGGCGGATGCGACTTCTGCCGCAGCAAATCGAGGCTTGAGGGAAATCGGCGCAGGACCGCGCCGGCAATGGTGCGGCGCAGACGCGCTATGTTCCACGGCGTGGTGATGGCATCCACCTCGCCGATCTCAACCCCGCGTTCGTCGAAGGCACACTTGAGAGATTCGATCGGAAACCGGTGCGTGTGCTTAATGCGGTTGAGCCGCTCTTCTTCCAGCACGATTTCCGGAACTCCGTCGCGGAGCAGAGCGAGACCGCTGTCGTGGGTATCGCTGACGATTCCAAGGATACGCACGGGTTGCGATAGCTCCGCTTGCGGCCCGCGGCTGGGCACTCCGAACAGAAGACGAGTGTCAGAGGTATCAGTCCAGGTGAAAAGCGCAAGCTTAAGACAAAGGGGGCGAGTACCGCGAATTTGTGTTGCACATGAGGCGCTAAGGACATAGCGCCGCCGGTCGCCAGCGTGGCAGTATCCGAACCTTGACATAACCTTTGTGTTCGGGTGGCACCATGATCCGTCTGCTTTGGGCCGCGGCCCTCACGCTTGTTTTGGCCGGCATCCCCGCCGCCATTAGCGCTCAGGACGGCAAGTCGAAATCGGCCGCGACCGCCGTCCCCAAGCTGGGCAAAGACGAAAAGCTCTGCCAGCACCGCTTCCCTAACGGCGAGAAGCGCACCTGGGTGTGCAAAAAAGAGCAGCCCTGCTGCGCCTGGGACCTGATTGGTTACGTGAAATGCGGAACGACCATCACGGGCTGCCTTTAATTCATTGATTACTTTGCATTTTACTCGATTAACAGTCCCGCGTCCGCGGTGCGCCTTGCCATTGTCGCCGGCCTCCTGCAATGAGGAGGCATGGCTGCCTCGCCGGAGCCGAACCCGATCGCGTATCCAAGCCGGCCTGGAGCCCTGGCGCGGTTCGGCGGCTGGGTAGCCCAAGAAGGCAGACGAAGCCCGCATGGCGCGCGAACGCATCACCGTCATCGTCCCGGTCCTCAACGAGGCCGCCAACGTCGAGGGACTGATCGAGCGGCTGACGCCGGTGCTCGACCGCGTCGGCGTGCGCTGGCAGGTTCTTTTCATCGACGATGGTTCGACCGATGAGACGCTTGCCATTCTCAAGGTCCTCAACGCCCGCGATCGCCGCATCACGGCCATCTCGCTCAGCCGCAACTTCGGCAAAGAGATCGCGATCGCGGCTGGTCTGAAGTATGCGCGGGGTGAGGCGGCGATCCTGATGGATGCCGACCTTCAGCATCCGCCCGAAGCGCTCGCCGCCTTCATCGAAAGATGGCGCGAGGGCTACCAGATCGTGTACGGGCAGCGCCTCGACCGTGGTGCGGACGGGCCGCTCCGGCGCTTCTTAGCGCGCATTTACTATCGGATGTTCAACGCGCTGGCGAGAACGGATATCCCGGAGGGTGCCGGCGACTTCCGTCTTCTCGACCGCTGCGCGATCGATGCCATGAACCGCATCGGTGAGGTCTCGCGCTTCAACAAGGGCCTGTTCTCCTGGATCGGGTTCCGCTCAATCGGTGTGCCTTACAGCACTGCGGCGCGGACGTCGGGCACCTCGAAGTGGAGCTTCCGGCGCCTCGCCCGCTTTGCCATCGACGGGCTCACCTCGTTTTCGACGCTGCCCTTGCGGGTATGGTCGCTGCTGGGGCTTGCCATCTCGCTCACCGCCTTTGCCTATGCGCTGATCGTGCTGGTCCAAACCCTTGTGCTCGGTGTCGACGTACCGGGATATCCCTCGCTGATCATCTCCGTCATGTTCTTCGCTGGCGTCCAGCTCATTTCGCTCGGCGTGATCGGTGAGTACCTCGGCAGGGTCTACGAGGAGGTGAAGGCGCGGCCGCTGTTCATTGTCGCCGAGGAGATCGGGCTCTCTGAGGAGTCCTCCGCGCCAGCCTTGAGGGCTGTGCCTGGCGAGACCGGCAGCCAACAGCGCAGGTGACGCAGCCGATGCACGACTGCTCCCTCAAAACGGTGATCCTCTGTGCGGATGATTACGGCCTCACCGAAGGGGTGAGCCGCGGCATCGAGGAACTGGCCGTATTGCGGCGGATCTCGGCGGCGAGCGCGCTCGTCAACCTGACTGGCTGGCCACGGTATGGGCCCCGCCTTAGTGCAGTGCGTGACCGCATCGCCATCGGGCTTCATTTCAATCTGACCCTCGGCGCCCCGGTCGGAGAGATGCCGAGGCTTGCGCCTTTCGGCGTCCTTCCCAGGCTTGGACCCCTTCTCGCTGCCGCGCTGGCTGGGCGACTGGAGGCGACGGAGATCGCCGGTGAGGTTTGCCGCCAGATCGACAGCTTCGAGCAGGCCACCGGCCACGCGCCCGACTTCATCGATGGCCACCAACATGTGCACGCGCTGCCGGGTGTGCGCACCGCCTTCCTGCGTGCGGTCGCGTCTCGCTTTCCCGCCGCGCGGCCGCTGATCCGCGATCCGGGCGACGACATGAGAGCGATCCTGGCGCGAGGCGGCGCCGTCGCCAAAGCGTTGTGCGTGGCTGGGCTCGCCCGCGGTTTCGGCGAACACGCAAGGCGCTCGGGCTTTCCCGTCAATCGCGGCTTTGCCGGGTTCAGCACGTTCGCCACGTCCCAGCCCTTCGAGCGCGAACTCAATCGCTTCTTTACCCGCCCGGGCCCGGCTCATATTGTGATGTGCCACCCGGGTTATGCCGATGCCGAGCTGGCGCGGATGGACAAGGTAGTTGGCCGCCGTCGCCATGAGCTCGACACGCTGAACACGCTGCCCGCGCTCGACAAGATGATCTGGCATCCGCTACGAAGCGAGGCGGACGGGATGCCGGCATGGCCAACGGCAGCGATGGCGACATGACCTCTCTCATGAAGCGCCTCCGGGCCCGGCTGCCGGCGCGATGGGAGCACTATGGCGGCTTCCTCCTGTCGGGCACGCTGGCATTCCTAACCGATGCCGCAATTCTAGAGGGTCTGACCAGGATTGGCGGCCTGTCGCCGTTCCTCGCCCGCCTGTTCAGTATCTCGATCGCTATGGTGGTAGCTTGGTTGCTGCATCGGACCATCACCTTTGCCGTGCGCGTACCGCCAAGCCTGTCAGAGTTCCTGCAGTTCGCTGCTGTCGTTTGGGCGGCTCAGCTTGTCAACTACCTCGTGTTCTGCGCTGTGCTGATCGCCCTCCCGGGCACTGCGCCGCTTGCAGCCCTCGTGTTCGCCTGCCTCATCGCCATGTTCGTGTCCTACGCAGGGTACCGGTTCGGGGTGTTTCGAAGACACGCCGGCCTGCCCTGAACGCCACCATGAGCCGTCGCGAAACAGCAGCCGATGTTCCGCCCATCGTCGAGAATGCCGCGGACCTGCTTTCCCGCTACGATGTGCTCGTCTGCGACGTCTGGGGCGTCGTCCACGATGGCCACAGCGCCTATGCCGCTGCCGGCGATGCACTCGCGCGGTTCCGCACCGGCGGCGGCACAGTCGTACTCCTATCCAATGCGCCGCTACCCTGCGAAGGCGTCTCGCGGCTGCTCGCCGAGAAGCACGTGCGCCGCGATGCGTGGGATGCCATCGTCTCTTCCGGCGACCTCGTGCGTGAACATCTTGCACGTCACCGGTTCCGCCGGTTGCACCACGTCGGCCCTGCCCGCGACCTGATGTTGTTCGAGACCATGGTCGCCCACTTGGTCGGCTTAGACGAAGCCGAGGCGATCGTGTGCACAGGGCTCGCCGACGACCGTTGCCAAACCGCGGCCGACTACGAGCCGCTGCTGCGGCGCGCGTTGATGCGTGGGTTGCCGCTCATCTGCGCCAATCCCGATCAGGTCGTCGATGTCGGCGGCGTGCTGTTTCCCTGCGCCGGGGCCATTGCCCGGCTCTATGAGGACATGGGCGGGCCGGTGCATTGGGCGGGCAAACCCTATGCCCCCGCCTATGACGCCGCGCTTCGAGCCGCCGCAAGCCTGCGCTCCCGCCCCATCCAGCGGGCCCACGTGCTCGCCGTAGGCGACTCGCTCGCAACCGACCTTGCGGGAGCCGCCCACTTCGGCCTTGACTTCCTGCTCATCGCACAGGGCATCCATCGGACCGAGCTGATGCCTGCCGGCACCGTCGACGAGCGAGCCCTGGCCAAGCTGCTCATGGACGCACCGGCGCGGCCGGTTGCGGTCGCGGCCGAGCTTTGCTGGTAGTTGCGCAAGCGTCTCGTTGCTGAATTACAACATGCTCACGGCTCTGTGAGACGGCCGCCTTCCCGACCTTCCCGTTCAGCCTTGCGGTTTGGCAGTATATGGGACGGGCGGTGGCCAGTCGGGGGTCTTAAGCACTGGCCGGCAATTGCACCCTCGAAACTAAATGTCGAACCCCCCTCAATTCACCCGGAGGTCGTCATGTTGAAGAATATCGCTCGACTGCTGGTCGGCGTCGGCGTGCTGGTAGCTGCCTCGCCCTCGGCTTTCGCCCAGGACTGTAAAGCGGAGGTGGTGGCTACGGGCCGCGCCGCGTTCACGTTGAACGGCGCCAAGAACAACGCGATTACCAACTGGCGGCGCGACGTTGTGGCCCGCTATGGCGAGTTCTACGCCGACTTCGAGAAAGCCAAGGACGCCAACGTCGAGCGCTGCGGCAAGACCATCATCGGCATGCAGCGTTGTGAAGCGCGCGCCAAACCGTGCCTCACCGGCGGGCCAAGCTGTAACATCACGCCTGTCGCCTGCACGTCCAAGGACAGCGCCAATTGCGATCCCTCCGTGAAGGCGGTGCAGATCAAGCTCACGCAAAAGGGTTGCCGTACAGCGGCCGAC
>DATLZB010000149.1:0-5274 GCA_035574175.1 Hyphomicrobiaceae bacterium | reverse complement strand
GCCTATCGGGCGCTCAATTTCGGCATGCTCAAGGAGTCGGTCTATCTCACGGCGCGGGCAACCGCGATGGTCTGCTACCTGTTCATTGGCTCATGGACGTTCTCCGCCGTCTTCGCTGTGCTTGGCGGCCAGCACGTCGTCGAGGACTTCTTTCTTTCGCTCAACCTTTCGCCCACGCAGTTTCTGATCCTTACGCAGGCCATCATCTTCTTGCTGGGCTGGCCGCTGGAATGGACCGAAATTATCATCATCTTTGTACCGATATTCCTGCCCTTGCTCGACAATTACGGTATCGATCCCATCTTCTTCGGCATCCTGGTGGCCCTCAACACCCAGACGGCGTTCAATACCCCGCCGGTGGCCATGGCGGCCTTCTATCTCAAGGGAGTGTCGCCCCCTCACGTGAAGCTGACCGATATCTTCAGCGGCTCGCTGCCGTTCGTGTTCATGGTGTTCATGACCATGGTGCTCGTCTACAACTTCCCGGGGCTGGCCCTTTGGCTTCCGGACTATCTCTACACCCCGCGGTGACGTGCGCGGCTTGAAGGTGACCGATGAGCCTGTGCGCACTTGGACTGGCCGAAGCGGCGGCCGAGATCCGGGAAGGCCGCGCGTCGTCCGAGGAACTGGTTACGGCCTGCCTGGCCCGTATCGACGAGCTCGAGCCCAAGGTGCGGGCCTGGGCCTTTCTCGACCGCGATCATGCCCTCTCGCAGGCGCGCGCTCTCGATGAGCACCGCCGCCATGGCCGATCGACGGGCCCGCTTCATGGCGTTCCGATTGGCATCAAGGACATCTTCGACACCAGCGACTATCCGACCGAGTTCGGCTCCCCCCTATGGGCCGGGCGCACACCGAGGCGCGACGCAGCGGCGGTTGCGCGGCTGCGTTCGGCGGGCGCCGTCATCATCGGCAAGACGGTGACCACTGAGTATGCGTATTACCATCCCGGCAAGACGACCAATCCCCATGATTCCGGGCGAACGCCGGGGGGGTCCTCGAGCGGCTCGGCGGCGGCTGTCTCCGCCCATATGGTGCCGGGCGCGATTGGCTCGCAGACCAATGGCTCGGTCATCCGCCCGGCTTCGTTTTGCGGTGTCGTGGGCTTCAAGCCCACCCATGGGCTGATCCCGAGGAGCGGCGCTTTGCGGCTGTCGCGGGCCCTCGACCACGTTGGCGTGTTCACGCGCTCGGTGGAGGATGCGGCGCTGCTCGCTGAATGTATGGCGGGTTATGACCCGGAGGACGAGGATACGCGGCCCATCGCCCGCCCTCATCTCTACGATACGGCGACCAGCGAGCCGCCGCTGCCCCCGCGCTTCGCCTTCGTGCGCACGCCGGCCTGGCCGCACGCTGAGCCGGCCGTCGTAGAGGCCTTCCGAGAGCTCGTCGAGGCGCTCGGCGAACAGGCCTCCGAGGTCGAGCTCAGCTCGAGCTTCGAGCGTGCCATCGACATGCACCGCGCCATTATGGAGGTCGAGATGGCGCACAATCTCCATCGTGACTACGAGGAGGGGGGCGAGAAGTTGAGCGCCGAGCTGCGTCAGATCATCGAGCGCGGGCGCGCCCGCTCAGCCATGGACTACACCCGGGCCCTTGCCGGCATCGCCCCCCTGAACGAAGCGCTGGGCGACCTTTTCAACGAGTTCGACGCGATCCTCACCCCGGCGGCAACGGGCGAGGCTCCGCTCGGGCTCGGCTCTACGGGAAACCCGATCTTCTGTACCATCTGGACCTACCTCGGCACCCCGGCAATCTCCTTGCCCCTGCTGGCCTCGGAGAGTGGAATGCCGATCGGCGTGCAGCTCGTGGCGCGTCGCGACAACGACGCGCGCCTACTGCGCACCGCGCGGTGGCTCGTCAACGCGCTCCGCATTGGAACGCGCCGCAGCCGACGGGCGCCGGCCGACTGGGCTAAACCAAAAGGCAAGAGCAAGAGGACGTCGGAATGACCAACTTGATCACCGGGATCATAGGCATTGCTATGGTGGTGGCTTTTGCCGGCTTCATGGTCATTTGGGTGCCGGCGCTGCCGCTCATCATCATCTTCGTGTCGGTCTTTCTGCTGCTCTTGGCCGATTTCGTCCAGTCGGTGCGTGGCAACAGCAACGGCGCCAGGCGCTGACCTCACGGCACAGGGCTATTGCTGACGGCGATCAGCTTCTCGAGCGCCTTGGCTGCTGCCCCGCTCTCGATCGAATGGGCGGCGAGCGCCACGCCGTCGGTGAGGTTCTTTGCCTTGCCGCCGACGATCAGGGCGGCCGCTGCATTGAGCAGCACGACGTCTCGGAATGGCCCTTTCTTGCCGGCCAAGACCTCGCGAATGGCGGCCGCGTTTGTCTTGGCATCGCCGCCCTTTAGGTCGGAAAGCTTGGCCGGCGCGAGCCCCGCGTCGGCGGGCGTTACCTCGAAGCGGGTGACCCTGCCGCCTTTCAGCTCCGCAACCTCGGTGGCGCCCGTGGTGGTAATTTCGTCGAGCCCGTCGTGCCCGTGCACCACCCACACATGCTCGCTGCCGAGGTTCTTGAGCACATGGGCGATGGGCTCGACCCACTGCGCTGAGAACACGCCTACCACCTGCCGCTTGACGCCGGCCGGATTGCAGATCGGCCCAAGCAGGTTGAAAACCGTGCGGATGGCGAGCTCGCCCCGGATCGGCGCCCAGTATTTGAGCGCGGCGTGATGCATCGGCGCCCACATGAAGCCGACCCCTGCCTCCTTGATCTCCCGCGTAATTGTGGCGGGCGCCACGTCGAGCTTGACGCCGAGCGCAGCAAGTACGTCGGAAGCGCCTGAGATGGAGGACACCGAGCGGTTGCCATGCTTGGCGATCGGCACGCCGGCGCCCGCCGCGATCAGCGAGGCGCAGGTCGACACGTTGAAGGTGCCGACGCCATCGCCGCCGGTGCCGACGATGTCCACCGCTCCGGTCGGCGCCTCCACCGTCGTCATCTTGGCGCGCATGAGCTTGGCGGCCCCGGTGATCTCCGCCACCGTCTCCCCGCGCACGCGCAGCCCCATGAGAAACGCGCCCATCTGCGCCGGTGTGGCGACACCCGACATCATGATCTCGAGCGCGGCCTGCATCTCCGCGGTCTCGAGCGTCGCTCCCGTTGCGACCTTCTGGATGATTTCCTTGAGTTCCTTGGCTGACATGAATGTGCCCCGGCTTGCACTATCAGGCGACCTTGCGCTGAACGTTGCGCCGGCGCGGTGTAATGCCGGCGATCTTTAGGAAATTGCCGAGCAGCTCATGTCCGTGCTCGGAGGCGATGCTCTCAGGGTGGAACTGCACCCCGTACACCGGGTGGCGCCGGTGCTGGAGCGCCATGATGAGCCCGTCCGCGGTCTCGGCGGTGACCATGAGTTCCGCCGGCAGGCTCGCCCGTTCCACGATCAGCGAGTGATAGCGGGTCACCTGGATACGATTTGGAAGCCCTTCGAAAATCCCTCCGCCGCGGTGGCGAACGACCGAGACCTTGCCATGCATCGGCACCGGCGCCCGCACCACCTTGCCCCCATAGGCCTGACCGATGGCCTGATGGCCAAGGCATACGCCAAGCATCGGCACTTTGGGGCCGGCCCTGACCACCAGCTCCAAACAGATGCCCGCCTCGGTGGGCGTGCAAGGGCCGGGCGACAGCACAATGCCTTTGGGCTTGGCCCGCAGCACCGTATCGACCGTGATTTTGTCGTTACGGAAGACCTCGCACTGCCCTCCGAGCTCGCCCAGGAAATGCACGAGATTGTAGGTGAAGCTGTCGTAGTTATCGATGAGGATCAGCACGTTGATACCCGGGCCCTGTATCCGTTGAAGGGTAGTGCACTCAGATACTACACTTTCAATCGCCCCTCGATAGCCTGCCGCGTAACCGCCGGGGGCGCATGTCAGGCAAGCCGCCGCTGGCGTAGGCCAGCCTCAAGCGAGGCGCCGGGGGGTCACGAATAGGCGCAGCCTCCCGCTCGCCGCCCTGAGCGCCGACCACGACCCAAGGTCGAAGTCGATGACGGCCAGCGCGCCGGTCGGAAACTTGCCGGCCAGGCCCGCCAGCCCTTTGCGCGCGCCCTCCCCTGTGAGCTCAAGCGCCAGCGCCTGCAAACCGGGGTTGTGGCCGACCATCAGCACGTGCCGGGCCGGCAGCTTGACCTTGGACAGGCGAGCAAGCATAGCGGCCGGCGCCGCCAGATAAAGGTCTTCCTCGTAAAGGATTTCCGCCGGAGTGTGCGGGAGCTCGGCCAGCACCAGTGTCAGCGTCGCACGCGTCCGCACCGCTCCCGAGCACAGCACCAAGTCCGGCACGAGCTTTGCCGCCGCCATGAAGCGTCCGATACGCGGAGCGTCCTTGATGCCGCGCTTGGCCAGCGGACGCTCATGGTCGTCGAGTTCGGGATCGCTCCAGCTCGACTTCGCGTGGCGGAGCAGCGAAAGGGTCAGCATGGATGCGACGATGGCGGATCACCGCCGCTTCCGCAACTCGGCCTTGCGGAAGAGGAAGGTCTTTCACCGCGTCTGGGTCGGATCGAGGCCGATCACCAGCCGCGGTGCCTTGCCTCGGGGCGCGCCCTCGAGGCGATAGGTGCCGTCCGCACCCCGTGCATACCAGCAGCCGCGCGCACTATCGCCGATGCGGGCCATGACCCGGCGGCCTCCGGCGAAAACGCGCGTGACCACGGCTCGCCGCACCCGTGGCGCCGCGATCTCGACCGCGATCATACCGGCCGCCGGTGCCGGCTCCTTGTAGTCCTCGGGTGGCAGAGACAGCCTGCCAGGTGGGCGCGCCGACGACCGGCGCACATCGCGCCCGCGAGCGCGACTTGGCGCGGCGGTGACAGCGACGGCCTCCGTTTCGGCCGGCACGACCGGTACGACCGCTGGCCCGCCGCGAAGCGTTGCTCTATCAGCGGTCGGGGCGGCTTCCAGTACCAATTGCCGATCCTTTTGAGAAAGAGGCGGCGTGCTGCGCCGCTTGAACCAGCCGAACATGTGCCATTCTCCCAGGTCGCCATCGATCGCAAGCGCGCTCCGCCAGGCAAGGGCCATGCCAAAAAAAAGCCGAGCAATATCACACGGCCTCGTGCCGACAAGCGATGCCGTTGACCAAGCGGGCGGCAGCGCTGCCGACGTTTTGGGCAGCGCGCCTAAGATGTCCGGTCAACTATGCACGTGAAGCGCGGCCACCGGGCAAGCCTCTGGCGCCTGTAGCAAACCGAACCGCCTCCTCTGCCGAGCGCACCAGCGCCCGGGCCTTGTTGATGCATTCCTGCTGCTCGGTG
>DATLZB010000148.1:0-7850 GCA_035574175.1 Hyphomicrobiaceae bacterium | reverse complement strand
GGCGGCAAGGGTGTGTTCATCAACCACGAGGCCTCCCGCACCTCCAACGACTGCTACGTGTGCGAGATCGCCCCCGGCGGCAAGCTCGCCCCCCAGCGCCAGCTCTACGAGGAGATGATCCTGGTGCTGTCGGGGCGCGGTTCGACCACGGTGTGGAACGATGCCGGCGCGCGGGTGACGTTTGAGTGGCAGGCGGGGGCCATGTTCGCCATTCCGCTCAACACCCATCACCAGCACTTCAACGCCTCGGGACTTGAGCCCGCGCGCTATGTGGCGGTCACCAACTGCCCCTCGGTGATGAACCTCTATGACGATCCGAGCTTCGTGTTCGGGACCGCCTACGATTTCAAGCAGCGCTTTGCCGGCGAGCCCGACTACTTTGCTGCAAAATCGGAGACGGCGGGCTTCCTGCTCAAAACCAACTTCGTGCCCGACGCCGTCAACCTGCCGCTCATCAGCGCCAAGGAGCGCGGCGCCGGCGGCGGCCACATCCGCTTCAACATGGCCAAGGGTTCCATGTCGAGCCACATCTCGCAGTTCCCGGTCGGCACCTACAAGAAGGCGCACGCGCATGGCCCGAGCGCGCACGTCATCGTGCTTTCGGGTGAGGGCTATTCCCTGATGTGGCCGGAGGGCGAGGAGCCCCGTCGCTACGACTGGCAGGTCGGCACGCTCATCGTGCCGCCCAACAAGTGGTTCCACCAGCACTTCAATACGGGGCCCAATCCTGCACGCTACCTTGCCTTCAAGCACGAGGTCGCCCTAATACGGAATGCGCAGGGCGTTCCGACCGCCTGGATCAGCCGGCGCCTTGGTGGCGATCAGATCGACTACGCCGACGAGGACCCACGGATACGCCGGATGTTCGCCGAGGCGCTGGCCCACCACGGCATGACGCCCCGCATGGAGGAGGCCTATCAGGCCGAGCTTGCCGACCTGCCACCCAAGGTGGCGGCCTGACCTGGGCGCGAGAAGCAAGGTATCCCGGGCAAAGAAGCGGAGGTAACGATTGGTCGAAGACGACAAGATGAGAGACGCCAGCGAGCACGGGCTCGGGCACAATTCGGCCCTTGCCCAGAAGGAGGAGGTGGTCTGGGAGCGGTGGACCAAGAAGCGTACCTTCGTGCGCGCGTTGGAAGGGACCTACGGCGAACTCGTTCGCGAGCTCTTCTCACAGCCGCGCGTGTACCACACCAAGGATTGGAAGTGGAAAGGCGGGCCGCAGAATTACGGCAAGAAGATCATCAATCCGCAGTCGGTGAAGGTGGCTCAGTCGATCGAGACCCACATCGACGTTTTTGCGCCTGGCGGCTACGGCCAGAAGCACGGCCACATGAACAGCGCCGTGTTCTACGTGCTCAAGGGCAAGGGCCACGACATTCACGATGGCCGACGGATCGACTGGGAGGCGGGTGATGCGCTCATCGTGGAGAACGCCTGCGTCCACCAACACCTGAGCGATGACCCGAACGATGAGACCATCTGCCTCATCATGAAGGCGAAGCCCCTGTTCCTGTTCATGCACATGTTGTTCCAAAAGGTGGTCGAGTATCCTCCTAAGGAGCCTGCGCCGGGACAGGAGAACTACACGCCGCCGACCGATCTCTGATCGAATGTGAAGAAAGGAAGACTGGATGGGAGTGATCGACCCCCGCGAGCGCGAGCGCGCTCACGCCGGCACCGAGTACGTCAACTTCTACGCCGAGGCGCTCAAGGCCTCAGAGCGGTTCCGCAAGGAGTACGAGGGCCGGCTCAATGTGGTGAAGGCGAGCCAGATGCCGTTCGAGCGCTCGCCCGACGGACTTATCAAATGGATCATCAACGAGAAGATGGACACCAAGGAGTGCTGCATCGACGTCTACATGCAGTTCCTGCCGCCGGGCAAAGCGTCGGGCAAGCATCGCCATCTTTCCGAAGAGATCTTCTACGTGGTCGAGGGCAAGGGCTACGACCTGCACTGGGACGTGAGGTTCGACTGCAAAGATGCTTTCGAATGGCAGTGGGAGACCGAGCCCAAGCGCTTCGAGTGGTCTCAGGGCGACTTCGTCTACATCCCACCCTACTGCGCCCACAAGCACTTCAACGCCGACCCCGACAACGAGGCCCGCATCATCGTCATCAACAGCCGCATCGTGAAGCCCATGGGCTTTGACTGGTTCGACCAGCTCGAAAACGCTGAAGGCTACTGAGACGAAAACGCACGGAGGTTGCCGATGTCGCAAGCGGAGGACGGGGCGCGGGGTGCTGCGAGTGAGCCCGGACTCGGCCACAACTCCGGCGTGGTCGCCAGGGAGGAACCGGTGTGGGAACGCTGGACCAGGAAGCGCACCTTCGTGCGCGCGCTCGAGGGCACCTACGGTGAGCTGGTCCGCGAGCTGTTCTCCCAGCCCCGCGTCTACCGCACGAAAGACCTCAAGTGGAAGGGCGGCCCGCACTTCTACGGCAAGAAGATCATCAATCCGCAGTCGGTGAAGGTGGCCCAGTCGATCGAGACCCACATCGAGGTGTTCGCGCCCGGCGGCAGGAGCCAAAAGCACGGCCACATGAATAGCGCCGTGTTCTACGTGCTCAAGGGCAAGGGCTACGACGTGCATGACGGCCGGCGCATGGACTACGAGGCCGGCGACGCGCTGATTGTTGAGAACGCCTGCGTACACCAGCACGTCAGCACCGAGATGGACGATGAGACGATCGTGCTGGTGATGAAGGCGAAGCCGCTCTTCCTGTTCATGCACCTTCTGTTCCAGAAGGTGGTCGAGTACCCGCCCAAGGAGCCGGGTCCTGGGCAGGAGAATTACAGTCCGCCGACCGAGCTCTGACCGCCTGAAAGGCTTCCTCCCCCCGCCGCGAAAGCGGGGAGAGGAAATCTCGCCTCCCCCGCTCAGTTGCAGGCGATGCTTCGCGCCTCCGCGCCGCTCTTGGGCGCTGCTACGGTGCAGCTCATGCCGGTCTTGAGCTCGTCGCGCTTGGCCTTCTTGCCCCCAACGGTCAGTTCCGTGCGCGAGCCGGAGATCTTGGCCTCGAACACCTTACCATCCGGCAGTTTGAGGGTGATCTCGCGATTGCCGTTCTTGAGTTCGGAGATGGTACCCTTGGTTTCGGGCGGAGGAGGCTCCTCCTGCTCGAGCGCCTGCTTGAGGAGTGCGACGGTCTTTTCCTTCTGGTTGAGCGCTTGCTTGACCATCTTCAGTACCTCGTCCCCGTAGGCCGGGTCGATCGGCCGTCCCGCCTTCTCGGCCTTGGCCTGCAGCTCCTTGTCCTCCAGCGCCTTGCGATACGCCGTCCGCAGAGCATCCAAGCGATCCTGCGGAATGCCCGGCGGGCCGGCGGTCAGCCGCGAGATGTCGCCCTGGCTCTGAATGAGCGCGATCAGTTCCTTGGCCTCTGGATCGCTGACGAGAGAGGCGAGTTGGGGCACATCCTTGTCCTTGCCGCCGATCTGGGCGACGTAGCGGCCATAGCCGTTCTTCACGAACTCGTCCCACGATGACCGCGACGCGATTGAGCCGTGGATCTCGCCACGCCGCATAGCGAGCTGATCCGAGTTGCCATCGTAGCCAGTAAGGATCTTGGCGGGCCAGTTCAGCGTATTGATCAGCATGGTCGTCTCGACGAAGGCTGCGCTGCCGATACCGGCCGTCGCGAAGTTCAGCGTCTGCTTGGACTCCACCAGTTCCTTGTAGGACTTGATGGGGGTTTGCTGTGCTACGATCACCACGCGCGGATCCGAAGCCGCCTTGCCGATCCACGACATCTTGGTCAGGTCGAACCTGACGCCTTCCTTTTTGATCAGCTGATTGTAGATCAGCCCCGTGTTGAACGTGCCGATCGTGAGCCCGTCCGGTGGTGAGGCGTAGATGGCGTTGGCGCCGACGAGGTGGCCGGCCCCCGGCATGTTCTTCACCACGAAGGTGGAACCGGGCAGATACTTCTGCATGTAGTCGGCGACGAGGCGACCATAGAGATCGTAGCCGCCGCCAGGCGCGGTGGCGACGATGTAGGTGACGGTCTTGCCCTTGTAGAAATCGGCGCCGGTCTGGGCCAGCGACGGTCCTGCAGCGAGCGCCGGCGTACAAGCAAGCAGAAACGTCCACGTTACGCGTGTTGGCATTTTGTTACCTCCCTGGTTTCTCTCTCCACGTTGAAACGGTTGGCCACGCCCGCGGGCTTACTCTCAATACATATTCAGTCGCCGTCTGGATTCCAGGAGTGAAGCCTGAAAAAGGAACCGCGGAGCCGGATCGTTTCCGGCTCCGCGGCCCGCTTCGTTCCAATGCTTACTTGCAGTCGACCGACTTGGCCTCCGCGCCGTCCTTCTCGGCATCGACGGTGCACTCCATGCCCGTCTTGAGGGCCGAACGCTCGGCCTTCTTGCCGCCGATCATGACGTTGGTGCGCGAGCCGGAGATCGAAGCCTTGAAGGTCTTGCCGTCGCCGGTCTTGATGGTGACCTCGCGGCCTTCGTTGCCGACTGCCTCGACCTTGCCCTTCACCGCATCAGCCAGCGCCGGCGAAACGGCGAACGCCGCCAAAGCCGCGCAGGCTGCCACCGGAAGAGTCCAGGTCCGAAGTTTACTCATCCATTTCCTCCTAAGGTTCGCTCCCGCCGACCAGCCCGAGAGGCGGGCGGTCGGCCAGAGCCTTGCACACGTTCACTCACCACGTTGTGCGGACTTTTTTGTGTCCGCAAGGCCGGTGTCCGGCGAGCCTCTCTCGACCCGGGTCCGGATTGCGATGCAGCATCGAGCCAAGTGCGCTGTCAAAAAGGCCGACTTGCGCCGCGTTGGCGTTCCCTAGTTGCAGGCGATGCTTTTGGCTTCCGCTCCACTGCTCGCTGCCACGATCGAGCAGCTCATGCCCGTCTTCATGGCGTTGCGGTCGCTCTTCTGGCCGCCGATGGTGATCTCCGTCCGCGATCCCGAAACGGCTGCCTCGAACGTCTTGCCGTCTGACAACTTGAGGACGACCTTGCGGTTGCCGTCGTGCAGCTCGGCAATGGTCCCCTTGGTGGCGGGAGCGGCCGGCTCTTTCTGCTCCAGCGCTTCCTTGAGCATGGCGATGGTCTCCGGCCGCTGGTTGAGAGCCGCCTTGACCATCTCCAGCACCTCATCCCCGTAGCTCGGATCGACGGGGCGCTCGAGCTTTTCCGCCTTGGCTTGCAGCTCTTTGTCCTCCAGTGCCTTCTTATAGGCCATACGCAGCGCCTCGAGACGATCCTTTGGAATGCCGGGCGGTCCGGCGGTGAGCCGGGCGATATCGCCCTGGGACTGGATGAGGGCGATGATCTCCTTGGCCACCGGGTCGCTGACGAGGGTGGCAAGCTGCGGCACGTCCTTGTCCTTGCCGCCGATCTGCGCGATGTAGCGGCCGTAACCGTTCTTGACAAACTGGTCGAAGGACGAGCGCGAGCCCATGCCGCCCTGCACTTCGCCACGCCGCATGGCGAGCTGGTCGTCGTTGCCGTTATAGCCGGTCAGGATCTTGATCGGCAGCCGCAGCACGTTAGTCAGCGAATTGATCTCGACATAGTTGGCGCTGCCGATACCGGAGGTCGCGAAGTTCACGGGCTGCTTCTGCGCCTGCAGATCCGCGAAGCTCTTGATCGGCGACTGCGCCGCGATCACGAACACGCGTGGTTCCGATGCAGCCTTGCCGATCCATGACATCTTGGTCAGGTCGAACTTGACCGCTTCCTGTTTGATCAACTGATTGTAGATGAGGCCGGTGTTGAAGGTTCCGATGGTGAGCCCATCAGGGGCCGCGGCATAGATGGCGTTGGCGCCGATCAGATGACCGGCACCCGGCATGTTCTTCACCACGAAGGTGGAGCCGGGCAGGTACTTCTGCATGAACTCCGAGATCAAGCGACCGTAAAGGTCATAACCACCACCTGGGGCGGTCGAGACGATGTAGGTGACCGTCTTGCCCTTGTAGAAATCGGCGCCGGTCTGGGCGAGGGCAGCGGTCGCGGCCGTCGAGACCACGATGCCGCCAGCCGCCACCGCCGCGAGCCGATCGAGCCAGCGTAACATTGCACTCCTCCCATTCATGGACCAGCGCCGGGTTCGTGCCGTAACCACGGCGCCGGGTTCGAGTCCCGTCCGGTTAGTAATGAAATCAACGAGACGAAGCAAGCGTCACTGGCCTTGCAGAAATGCCTGGATGTCATCCGTCAGGAAACCTGAGTGCAGGGGGACCCGCAGCACATGCTCGAACGCCCCGTACACCACAGCGCCGGCCGCGGCCGCGAGCCCGAGCGACATGAGCCAGGAGGCCCGGGCCTGGAAGCGCAAGAACGAGGCGATAAACACCGGGATCGTGGCATAGAAACCAAACAACAGTACGCCGGCGATGAGCGCCAGGAAGTAGCCCCACACGATCAGCTCCTTGCGCGGGTCGTGCACAGCGGCCGCCGACGCCGTGTCGGGCTGGGAGGAGGGAGCGGCTTGGGTGCTCTGTCTGCCCACGGCATCCCCTAGTCGCCGCTCCCGTGCGTCGAGGGCGAGCTGGAGGAGACAGAGCGCAATTGCCGGCAGGCCGACGACGAAAGTCATGAATCGCGCACCCGCGGGGTATTGGCTTGAAATCGCGACCATGACGGTGAAGATAACGAGAAGGCCCACCGTCATGTTGGAATTTGAGGACGTATTCTTCATTGGGCTGTGCTCAACCGGTGCAGCACCTTCGATGGGCGCAGGTGTCTATAGACCGCATAAGCGATGGTCAGCACGATGAGCGCGATCAGGACCAGGGACAGCGGCCGCGTGAAAAAGCCCAATCCCCACAGCCCGAGCGCCTTGTGCAGCGACTCCTCCGAGATCCGGCCGAGCACCAGTCCGATGACGAACGGTGCGCGCGGCCAATCGTAGCGCAGCAGCCCATAACCCACTACGCTGAGCAGTACCAGGATTACCAGGTTCTCCCACTGGCCCTCGTTGACGTAGGAGCCGAGCACCGCGAACACGAGAATGAACGGTACCAGCATGGCACCGTTCACGAACGTAAGCAGTGCGACCCAGCGGTTGATGAACAGCAGGAAGGTGACGGCGATGATGTTGCCGACCACCAGCGCCCACATCAGCGTCCATACCACGTCGAGGTGATTGGTCATCATAGCGGGGCCCGGCTGAATGCCGAGGATGAGGAAGGCGCCCATCAGCACTGCCATGCCCGAGCTACCGGGAATGCCGAAGAACAGCGTGGGCAGCAGCGAGCCGCCTTCCTTGGCGTTGCTCGCTGTCTCGGGAGCGATCACGCCTTCCACGGCGCCGTGTCCGAACCGCTCGGGGGTCTTGGAGGTCTGCACGGCGTGGCCGTAGCACATCCAGGCGGCGGCCGAGCCGCCAAGCCCGGGGATCATGCCGATGACCGCCCCGATGATCGAGGTGCGTATCACCAGCCACCAGTGGCGAGGCACCTCGAGCACGCCCTGAAAGAGCTGCCGGTAGGAGACTTTGGCGACGTCCCGTGAGACCGCGGCGATCGATCCGCCCCTGACGGCGAGCGCAACCATTTCCGGAATGGCGAAGAACGCAAGCACGGCGGTGACCAGGCTCAAGCCGTCCCACAGGAACAGGTAGTCGCCGGCATAGCGCGGCGTGCCGGTATAAGGGTCCATGCCGACGGTCGCCAGCATCATGCCGAACAGCCCGACGATGATGCCCTTGAAGATGCTTCCGCCCCCGGCCAGGAACGCGATAAAGGTGATGCCGAGAATGGCGAGCAGGAAGAACTCGGCCGGACTGAACGCCAGAACAACGGGCTCCAGAACCGGGATCATTACGGCGAATACGATGGCGCCGATGATGCCGCCCACGCCTGAGGCGGTGATGCTCGCGCCGAGGGCGCGG
>DATLZB010000147.1:0-12283 GCA_035574175.1 Hyphomicrobiaceae bacterium | reverse complement strand
CTTGTGGAGCATGACCTCGTAGGCGGCCTGATACTCGTCCCACAGCCGCCGGTCCTCGAGGTCGCGCGGATCGAACTTCCAGCGGCTGTTTGCCTCCTCGAGCCGGTCCCGCAGCCGCTCGCCCTGCTCCTTCTTCGAGATGTGCAACATGAACTTCAGCACGGTGGTGCCGTTCTCGACCAGCATCTGCTCGAAGGCATTGATCTGGGCATAGCGCCGTTCGATGTCGTCGATCGGGGCAAGCCTGCGCACGCGGGCGACGAGCACATCCTCGTAGTGCGACCGGTTGAAGATGCCGATGAAGCCGCGACGCGGGCAAGCAAGATGCGCGCGCCAGAGAAAGTCGTGGGAAAGCTCCTCCTCGCTCGGCCGACGGAACGAGGCGACGGTGACGCCGAGCGGCCCGGTCGCGTTGAACACATGGCGTATGGTGCCGTCCTTGCCGGCGGTATCTACGCCCTGCAGCACGATGAGCAGCGCGCGGCGGCCCTCGGCGTACAGGCGGTCCTGCAGCTCGTTGATGGCCATGGCATCCGCCGCGCAGCGCTCCGCGGCCGTCTCGCGATCGGGGAAGGCGGACGCATCGGCAGGATTGCGCTCACCGAGGTGGGCATGTGCGCCGGGCTCGATGCGGAAGCGGGCGCGCAGATCATGGGCCATAACGTCTCCGAGGTCTGGGACGGCGCTGCTCGGTCGCCGGCGTGGATAATAGCGAGCGCCGCCGGCAAAGCCGAGCCGACGAACGCTGAACGTGCGAGGTCAAGAGCGAAGGCCGCCGGCCATAGAGCATCTCCAATCGCGAACCGCCATTCCTGGGTCTGGAACCTTTTGGTCGCGGCCTGCGTCCTTTGGCGCAATCAACCCTGGAGGTTCGCCCATGACATCGACACGCGCCGTTCTTGCACCCAGCGCGCTTGCCGCGATGTGCCTTGCCGCGCCGGCCGCAGCCCTTGCCCAGACCATGCATGCCGACAAAGTGCTGGCGCC
Organism: Hyphomicrobiaceae bacterium; assembly: GCA_035574175.1. Taxonomy (GTDB): domain Bacteria; phylum Pseudomonadota; class Alphaproteobacteria; order Rhizobiales; family Hyphomicrobiaceae; genus DATLZB01. The sequence goes on along the minus strand of DATLZB010000147.1, from coordinate 11,296 downwards.
ACAGGAAATCAAATGGGCGGCAGCACCCGCTTCGATCCCGGCGGGGGCACAGGCCGCCGTGCTCTACGGCGACCCCGGCAAGGAAGAACTGTTTGCGCTCCGCCTGAAGCTGCCGAAGGACTATCACATTCCTCCCCACACCCATCCCAAGCCCGAGGTGGTGACCGTGATCTCGGGCACGTTTCGGCTGGGGATGGGCGAGGCCGCCGACAAGAGCAAGGCCAAGGTCCTCCCGGCCGGCAGCTTCTTCGCTCTGTCGCCGGGCACCCCACACTTTGCCTACGCTGACGAGGACACGGTGCTCCAGCTTAACAGCACCGGCCCCTGGAGCCTCACCTACGTCAATCCCAAGGACGATCCCCGCCAGCAGAAGCAATAGCGTGCGCGCACGGGGGGGCGCCGCGCGGCTCGGCTGCTGGCGCCGCCATTGCTGGGGCCCCGATCGCAAGGAGCGCCACCATGACCACGTCAGTCCGCTTCGATCCCAAAGAGCTTGAAGCCAAGGTCAAGGCGATGTACCGCAACGTCGCCGAGAACCCGCACGGCGAATTCCATTTCGAGATGGGCCGGGCACTCGCCGAGCGACTCGGTTATCCGCCCGCCGACCTCGACCGGATCCCCTCCGAGGCCATCGAGTCCTTTGCCGGCGTCGGCTATTACTTTCACCTTGCCGACCTCAAGAAGGGGGAGACGGTCATCGATTTGGGCAGCGGCTCTGGCATGGATACGTTCATCGCCGCCCTCAAGGTCGGACCGGGCGGCAAGGTGATCGGCGTCGATATGACCGACGAGCAGCGGGCCAAGGCCGAACGGCTGCGCGTGCGCGACGGGTTCGCCAACGTGAGCTATGTCGAGGGTTATATCGACCACGTGCCGGCTCCCGATGGGACGGCCGACGTGGTGATCAGCAACGGTGTTATCAACCTTGCCACCGACAAGGCCGCCGTGTTCCGCGAGGTCGCCCGCCTGCTCAAGCCGGGCGGCCGGCTCGCCCTCGCCGACATTGTCACCGAGGTTGAGCTGCCGCAGAGCATCGTATGCAACTCCACACTGTGGGCCGCCTGCATCGGCGGTGCCGCGCAGCAGGACATCTACCGCCGCCAGATCGAGGCCGCCGGCCTGAAGGTGGCAACGGTGGTGGACAATCCGAGCTACCGGTTCATTTCCGACAACGCGCAGAGCGCAAGCAGGAAGTTCGGCGTCAAGAGCATCTCCCTGCTCGCTTCAAAGCCTTAGCCGCCTCCTAAGGACCGGTACTCCACCGGCATGGGAATGCGTGTTACATCCTCATCCTGCCCATGTCAGGGGCAGCCGATGAACGACCGGCGCGCCTTCTTCTGTTCCGAGATCGAGCGACTGGCAGCGCGCCTCTATGGCTCGGCCTTGCGACTGACCCGCAACGCGGCGGACGCGGAAGACCTGGTCGCGGAGACCGTCGCCAAGGCGTGGGCGGCCTTCCCCCAGCTGCAGGACCTTCAATGCTTCGAGAAATGGATCTTCCGTATCCTCGCCAACACCTTCGTCAGCGACCGCCGGCGCAAGCGCGAAGAGCCGGCGACCCGCGAGGCGGAAGCCGATTGCGATCAGTTCTCCCTTTACGAGCAGCTGCACCAGCCGTTCCTGCTGTGGTGGAGCAATCCTGAGCAGGAGTTGATCAACAAGCTGCTGCGCGAGGACCTCGAGCAAGCTCTGGCGGCGCTGCCCGAGTGTTATCGGACGGTCGTGGTGCTGGTGGAAATGCACGGCCATTCCTATGCCGAGGTCGCCGAGATTCTCGATGTACCGGTCGGAACGGTACGATCCCGCCTGAGCCGGGCGCGCTCGCTCCTGCAGCGTGCCCTGTGGGAGCAGGCACAGGCCGCAGGACTGTGGCCAATGAGCCCCCATAAGGAGCACGCTGGTGAGTGACCAAGACAAGATCAGTTGCGAGGAGGTCGTTGCCCACCTCTTCGACCACCTCGACGGGGAGTTGGACGCGAAAAGGCGCGCCGACATCGATCGCCACCTCGAAGAATGCCGCGGCTGCTGCTCGCGCGCGGAGTTCGAAAGGCTCATTCGGCAGAAGATCGCGGCACTCGGTTCGGAGCCTCTTCCGCCGACGTTGCAGCGCCGCTTGATGATGCTGCTCGACGAGTTCTGAGGTCAGCACGCCCGACGGAGGCTTGCCATGGTCGCCATCGTGGGATTCGACAAGGAGCAGATCCTGAGTGCCGTGCGCCAAATGTACCGTGAGGTGGCAACGGCGCCCTCCAAGCAGTTTCATTTCCCGACCGGCCGGACGGCCTGCCTCTACGTCGGCTATCCGGAGAGCCTGATCGAGGGCGTACCGGCAAGCGCGCTCGAATCCTTCGCCGGGGTCGGTTGCCCCTTCGCCGCGGGCCTGATTCGGCCCGGCGACGTCGTCCTCGACGTCGGCTCCGGCTCCGGCACTGACGCCATCATTGCCGCCCGGCTCGCGGGAGCGCACGGACGCGTGCTGGCGCTCGACCTGACCCCGGAAATGATCGACAAGTTGCGGCGAAACGTTGCCCTCGTCGCAGCCGCCAACGTGGAGGCCATTGAGGGCAACGCCGAAGCGATCCCGCTCCCCGATGCCAGCGTGGACGTCGTCACCAGCAATGGTGTCCTCAACCTGGTGCCCGACAAACCCAGGGCTTTCGCGGAGATCTACCGTGTTTTGCGGCCCGCCGGGCGGGTTCAGATCGCGGACGTCCTCGTCTCGCGCCCCGTCGGTGAGAAGGCCCGCAGCAACCCGCAACTGTGGGCCGAGTGTGTGGTCGGAGCAATGACCACGGACGATTGCCTCGACCTCGTCCGAAGGGTGGGCTTCACCGACGTCAAGGTGCTGCGCAGCTTCGACTACTTCGCCGGCAGCCCCAGCGCCGCCACGCGCAGTATCGCCTCCGCGCTGGGCGCCAGGGCCGTCGAAATTGCAATGCGCAAGCCACCCGGGGCGAGCGCTGCACACGCGAACTAAGCGCTGCGCACGCAAGCCAAAAGCGAAGGCCGGCCCGGCCGGCAACCGACCAGGCTTGGGCCGAGCCGCTGGGCCGCAGACACCCACAGTCGCGAACGGCCACGCGAGTCTGGAACCTTTTGGTCGCGGCCTGCGGTCTTTGGCGCAATCAACCCTGGAGGTTCGCCCCTGCCGCCGAAAGCGCGAGACCCCGGACAGTCCTTCTCGAGGCCGTCGTGCCGTCAGCCCCTCTCCCGCATCAGCCGCGACTTCTCGCGCTGCCAATCGCGCTTCTTCGCCGCCTCCCGCCTGTCGTGCAGCTTCTTGCCCTGAGCCAGCGCCAGTTTCAGCTTGGCGATGCCTCGCTCGTTGAAATAGAGCGACAGTGGCACAAGCGTCATGCCCTGACGCTCTACAGCGGCCTTGAGCTTGTTGATCTCTCGTTTGTGCAGCAACAGTCGGCGCGGCCGGCGCGGCTCGTGCTGGAAGAACTGGCCGGCCCCCTTGTGCTCGGCGATGTAGGCATTGATCAGCATGAGGCCGCCGGCCTCGGCCGCCGCATAGCTTTCGGTGATGTTGGCCTGGCCGTTGCGCAGCGACTTGACCTCGGTGCCGGTCAACTGGATGCCTGCCTCGTAGGTGTCGATGATGAAGTATTCGAAGCGGGCGCGCCGGTTTTCGGCAATGGTCTTGCGGCCGTCATCCTTGCCGGCGGCCATGATCCGCTCTCTGAAGGTCGGCTTGCTACTCGGCGGCCTCGGCCCGCGCCAGAAGCCCGACCTGGACCAGGGCGGCATCGATCGCCTTTCTGGTCGCTTCCGAGACCGGGCACAGCGGCAGGCGCGTGTCGGGCTCGCACAGCCCCAAGCGCGAGGCGGCGTACTTGACCGGGCCGGGGCTCGTCTCCAGGAACAGTGCATCGTGGAGCGGCATCAGTCGGTCCTGGATCTCGAGGGCGCGGGCAAAATTGCCGGCCAGGCAGGCATTCTGGAACTCGGCGCACAAGGCCGGCGCCACGTTGGAGGTGACCGAGATGCAGCCCCGGCCGCCATGGGCCATGAAGCCGAGCGCGGTGGCATCCTCGCCCGACAGCATGATGAAGTCGCGTCCGCAGGCCAGCCGCTGTTGGGAGGCGCGGGCGAGATTGGCCGTCGCGTCCTTGATGCCGATGACGTTTCTCAGTTTGGCACAGCGCGCGAGCGTGGCCACCGACATGTCCACCACCGAACGCGCCGGAATGTTGTAGATGACGATCGGAATGTCGACAGCGTCGTTGATCGCCTTGAAGTGTTGATAGAGACCCTCCTGGGTCGGCTTGTTGTAATAGGGGGTCACGATCAGCACGGCGTCAGCGCCCACCGAGCGAGCGTGCCGCGAGAAGTCAATGGCCTCGGCCGTCGAATTGGAGCCCGCGCCGGCGACGACCGGCACGCGCTTTCTCGCCACCTCGACACACAGCTCGACGACGCGCTTGTGCTCGGCATGGCTCAGCGTTGGGCTCTCGCCGGTGGTGCCGACGGGCACCAAGCCGTGCGTTCCCTGCGCGATCTGCCACTCGATAAGCCGCTCGTAAGCCTCCTCATCGACAGCGCCGTTCCTGAACGGCGTGATGAGGGCGGTCAGAGATCCCTTGAGCATGATTTTCCTCTCGATCGCGTGTCCGGCCCCTTGCGGCCTTCATACGCCGGCCTCCCGCGGCCGCGCTCGCCAGCACCAGCCTTACCTGCCAAGCGCTACCCGATGCCACACAGCCTGAGCGCATGGAAACGATTGCGAGAGCCTTAGACATTAGGCGCTCAGAATGCGTCCGGCAAGCCGGCCCGGTCGATACGCACCTCGTTGTTGCATCTGCTCGAATGCGCCATTAAACGGCCAGCTTCGTTTCGTTTTTGACAACGCCAGCAAGATTCGGACCAGGACATCTGTTGCAAACCGCCGGTCGATATCGTGCGCGCCCTGCGGCGTTCCTCCTCGCTCTTGCGGCGGCAGGAAGTGCGGCTGCGCAGACGCCGCCGCCGCCCGCACCGAACCCGGGACGGCTCGCCAAGGTCGAGGCGGCGGCCGCCGCCCCTGCCGGCGTTCAGATCCAGCCGGCCAAGGCCGACGGGCACAAGCTGCCCGCCCCCCGGCCTGGAGCACTCGCCCGCGAGCAGGCCCACGTCGAGCGCTACGACAAGGCGATCGCGGCGGCCCGCGACCACCCCTTGTCCAAGGAGGACGCGGTTCGCATCGGCAAGGCCCTCGCCGAGATCGCGGGGGGCGACATCGAGGGCGCGCGGCGCATCCGCCAGGAGATCGGCGATCCGATCGCGGTCAAGCTGATCGACTGGTATCGGCTCAAGAGCGGTTTCGGGCAGATCGGCGAGTATCGGGAGTTTCTCGCCGCCAATCCGGCTTGGCCGGAACGTGGTCTCATCACGCTGCGCCTGGAGGAAGCGCTGTTCAGTCGCGATGACGTGGCGGCCATCAAGGAGCAGTTCCGCAAGGAGGGGCCGAAAACCGGCATCGGGCGCGCCGCGCTCGCCAGCGCTCACCGCGCCGACGGCGATGAGGCGACGGCCGCGGCACTCGCCCGCAAGGCGTGGCGCGAAGACGACATTCCCGCGGCGCACGAGGCGGCCTTCCTCGAACGGTTCGGCAAGCTGCTCTCGGAGGCCGATCACCGGTGGCGCCTTGACCGACTGCTGCTCAGCGACCCGCGTTGGTCAAACGAGCGCGCACAGCGGGCGGCTGTCATCCGCCGCATGATCCCTCTGCTGTCCAAGGTGGAGCAGCAGAAGGCGCAGGCGCGGCTTGCCGTGTTCCTGCGCGCGGCCAATGCGCAGAAGATGATGAACGCGCTCGCCGGCAAGTCTGCCGAAGACTGGGGCATGACCTTTCAGCGGGCGCAGATGCTGCGCCGCGCCAACAAGGGCGCGGAAGCTTGGCAGCTGCTGTTGTCGGCGCCGACCGACGGCGAGCAGATCGTGGCGCCCGACGGGTGGTGGGCGGAGCGGCGTGCCAGCGCCTACGAGGCGCTCAAAGCCGGCAAGCCGCGCGTCGCCTACGACATTGTGCGGGAGGCGGGGCCGCTCAGCGACAATCCCCGCAACGACCAAGCGTTCCTCGCCGGATGGCTGGCGCTGCGCCACCTCAACGATGCCAAGGCGGCGCTCGCCCACTTCACGGCTTTTGTGGAAGCGGCCGACGGACCGCTCAGCCGCTCCAAGGCACTCTACTGGTTGGGGCGGGCGCACGAGGCCCTTGGCGAGCGCGCGCAGGCGCTCGCCAATTATCGGGCGGCGGCCAAGTACATCGATACCTTCCACGGACAAATGGCGCGCCGGCGGCTCGGCCCCGAGGCTGCCACCATCGAGATCAGTTACCCGGCAGCGCCGAGCCCGGAGGAAATCCGGCGCTTCAACGAACTCGATGCCGTGCGCGCGGCGGTGATCGCCTACAAGGCTGGGCTCGACCGCAGCATCGTGCGCAGCTTCCTTGCGCACCTGCAGCGCGTCATGTCGAGCGAAGCGGAGGTGGCGATGACGGCGCACCTCGCGGAGGCCTTCGGCGACACCCAGATGGCGGTCAGAATCGGCAAGGCAGGCGTCGCGCGCGGCTTCAACCTCATCGTCTACTCCTACCCGGTCCACGCCTTCCCCGCCTACACTCCGTTGCGCGAGCCGCCTGAGACCGCGCTCCTGCTCGGCATTGCCCGTCAGGAGAGCGAGTTCAACAGCGAGATCATCTCCGGCGCCGGCGCGCGCGGCATCCTCCAGGTCATGCCGATCACCGCCCGGCACGTGTGCCGCGACTACAAGCTCAAATGCGACATCAAGCGGCTGCTGACCGACCCCTCCTACAACACGATGATCTCCAGCGCCTACATTGCCGACCGCATGAGCGAGTTTGACGGCAGCTATCTGCTCGGCATCGCCGGCTACAACGCCGGGCCGGGGCGGGCGCGCCAATGGATCGGCGAGTTCGGCGACCCGCGCGACCCGGGCGTCGACCCCGAGGACTGGATCCACCGCATCCCCTTCGAAGAGACGCGCGACTACGTGCAGAAGGTGCTCTCCAACCTGCAGGTCTACCGGGCGCGCCTCGGTGAGGGGCCCTCCCAGCTCAGGATCGCCGACGACCTGATGCGCGCGCGTCGGACGAAGACCGCCGTCACCAAGAGCGCCGACAACCGCTGACCGTGACAGGCGCTGCCACGCGCTTGCCGACGGTGAGCAGCCATGCCAGCCTCCGCTGGGCAGATTCCATTGAGCGGGCAAGCGCGATGAGCGGAACGGCCGGACAAGTCTGGGACGACCTCCATTTCACCGCCCGCGACGGGCTCAAGCTCTACGCGCGCCGCTACCCGGCGCCGCCCTCCCCACGCAAACCCGTGCTTTGCCTCGCCGGGCTCACCCGCAATTCCCGCGACTTCCACGACCTTGCCGTGGCGCTCTCCCGCTCCGCCGGCGGGCGCACGGTCTATACGATCGATTGCCGCGGTCGCGGCCTCTCCGAGCGTGACCCCGACTGGCGCAACTATGTCGTCCCGATCGAGATGCTCGACGTTCTCGACTTCGTCACCCTCGCCGGACTGCACGGGGCAGCCGTCATCGGCACCTCACGCGGTGGCCTCATTGCGATGGCCATGGCGGTTGCCCAGCCCACGGCCCTGGGTGCCGTGGTGCTCAACGACATCGGACCGGTGATCGAGCTCGAGGGCCTGATGCGGATCGCCGGTTATGTGGGCAAGACGCCAAATCCGGCATCCTGGAAGGAAGCAACCGAGCTCGTCGCCACCCTCGGCCGCCGCACCTTTCCCGCTGTCAGCGAGCGGGAATGGGAAGAGGTAGCCCGTCAGTGGTTCAACGAGAAGGACGGCCGGCCGATCCTCGGCTACGATCCGGCGATCGCCAAGACGGTGGCCTTCAAGGGCGGTCAGATACCGACGCTGTGGCCGCAGTTCGGCGCCCTCGTCCGCGTGCCGCTGCTGGTCGTCCGCGGCGAGCACTCGGATATCCTCTCTCCCTCCACTGTCCGCGCCATGCAGCAGCGCCACCCCGACTGCGCCGTCTTGACGGTCGCCGGACAGGGCCACGCGCCGCTGCTCAAGGATGCGGCGAGCATCGCCGGCATCGAGCGCTTCCTGGCCGCTGCCGACGCTGGCCGGCCTGTTGCGGCAGAGGGCTTCGGTGCTACCGTGTGAACCCTTTAGCCGCGCTTTTCCGCCTCGATGCGGTCGATGCGGCGGGAGAACTCGGTGTGCCCACCAGAAGCCAGGATGCGCGCCTGCTCGATCCAGTTCTCGCGCTCGATGCGGCCCTTGAATTCGAGCTTGCCGCTCACGCGCTCGACGTCCTCCGCCGTCCACTGGGCGATCTGCTCATAGCGCGTGATGCCCATGGCGTTGAGGCGCTTCTCAATGAGCAGGCCAATGCCGCGGATGCGCTTGAGGTCGTCACCGCCACGAGCGGCGGCGTCGAGCGCACCTTCCCCGCCAAGATAGGCCTCGGAGCGAACCGATCTCAGCCCTGAGATGCCGCCGCGCGACTGCCGGTCGGCGTCGCCGCCGGCAGCGGGCGCGTCGCTCTCGGCTGCGGGTACCTGCTCGGGCAGAGTGCCGCCCAATCGATCGAAGGCGCGGGAGAATGCGGTCTCGCCGCCGCGGCTCAAAACTTGAGCCTGCTCGACCCAATGCTCGTCGGCGATGCGGCCGTCCAGGCCGAGCAGGCGATCAAAGTGCGCCACATCGTCGGCAGTCCACGCCGCGACTTGACGATAGGTGGTGATGCCTTCCGCATTGAGGCGACGCTCCATTGCGGCATCGATGTCGGCGATGCGCCGCAAATCATCGCCCGCCCGCGGTATAGCGGCGGCGGCCGCGGCCGCAGTGGCGGCGGCCATCGGCGGCGCAACGGCAGGCGGCGCAGCGGCGGGGACGGCCGGGTACGGGACCGGCCCGGCCCGGCTCCTCAGATGGAAGGTTTCGCCACCGCTTGCGAGAATCTGCGCTTGCTCGATCCAGTTCTCCCGCGCGATGCGCTTTTTCGAGCCGACCTCGACGCCGACCCGCTCGACGTCCTCGGCGCGCCAAGCCGCGATGTCGGCATAGCCCCGCACGCCGAGCGCATTGAGGCGCGCCGCCAGTTCGCCGTCGATACCGCGAATGCGGGTCAGGTCGTCGGCAGCAGCAGCGACCGACGGCGCTTGCGCCCGTGGACTGGGCACGGTCACCTCGGCGGCAACGGCCGACTGCCCCGTGGTACCGGCGGGCACCGGCAGCGCGAGGGATAATCCGGCCTCCTGAGGGCGCTCCTCGCGCCGCTCGGCCGCCGCAGCTGCGGCAGACAGGGCCGCTGCCGTGCCGGCATTGTCCGTCGCCGCTGGCCGAGGCGGGCTGCGGCGAGCCACGGCGCCAACCGACCGTGCGGCTGCCAGCAAGGCAGCGGTGCGCTCGGCATCGGCCGCGACAGCAGCCGTCGGCATCGCCGCGCCTTCGCCGGTCAGCGCCCGCTCGAAGCGCGCGGTAGCCTCACTGGGACCAGGCGACGCGGCCTCGCGTTGCGCTCGCTTGGGCGTCAGCGCGTATAGGGTGCGACGCACGAGGCAGGCCAGGAACGCGCCCAGAAAGTAAGCCCCGAGCAACAGCAGAGCCGTCTGCCAGATGAGCGCGATCATCGCCGCCTATCCCCCCAACTCCCGATTGCCTCGCCGCGTCCGGATCATTCCTCCAGCCGTGCGCATGACACCCAGCCCACGAGGGCGCCGATCGCGAATGCGAATGCCACGTACCAGAAGAGCTCCATGAATAGGTATTCCATTGCCTATCCTTTCTGCTCCAGCGGACCGCCTACCTCACCCTGATTTCGACGCGCCGGTTCTTCGCTCGGTGCCGCTCGCTGTCGTTGGCGGCGAGTGGGAGCGTATCCGCGTAGCCAGCCGCGCTCATGCGGCGGCGGTCGATGCCTGCTCTCACCAGATAGTCGACAACCGCCTGCGCTCGCCGCTCCGATAGCTCCTGCTTGCTCGCGGGCGAACCGCGCGCGTCGGCATGGCCAGCGATCTCGAAATTAACGCAGGCGCATCTGGCAGCCACTTCGGCGAAGCGGTCGAGGGCAGCGCGGCCGCGCGGATCAAGATCGGCTTTGTCGGTGGCAAAGGTGATATCGCCGGGAGTGACCGCATCGGCAAGTTCCTGCCGGCAACGGGCAAGCTCGGCCTTGCGGCGTGCCTCTTCTTCCGCTGCCTTGCGGCGTGCCTCTTCCTCCGCTGCCTTGCGGCGTGCCTCTTCCTCCGCGAGCACCGCGAGGCGAGCCGCCTCAGCCGCCTTGGCTGCAGCCGGCTCCTTCCACCGGATCTGGTGGGTCAGCCTGAATGAAGACGGCAGGGCCGATCTCAGTTCTTTGACGGCGACATCGGCGGTATCCTCGAGCGGGGTGAACCCGGAGATGGCGAGCTGCGCGTCGGTGAGCTCCACCTGTCCCTCCTCGAGCGCAGCAAGAGCGGTCAGCGCCGCGCCGACCGCCTGCAGCCACCCCTGTGGCTCGCCCGCGGCCATCGACATGCGCTCGACGATGGCGCGTTCGGGAAAGGCCTTCCTCGCGGCTTGGAAAACCTCTTCGCGCTGGCGCTCGCCGGGCGCGTAGCCGGCAAGCTCGAGCTGCTGGCCACGCAGGGCGGCGGACCATACGTAGGGTTTGACCCTCGGCGGCACCAGTTTGTTGGTGGCAATCTCCATGCCGTCGGGCAGACCGCCGGTCAGTGCCGCGCTCAGAGTTTGATAGGCGGAGCTATCCTCGGCTTCCCCGTCGATGGCAAGTCGCATCTGGGCGAGGCGCACGTAGCTGCCGGGCTTCATGCGGGCAAGCAGCTTCAAGCCGAAGCTCACGGCGCCGAGCCAGCGATCCTGGTCGGGCACACCGCGAGCGAGCTGCATTTCATCATCCAGCTCCCGGCCGGGAAACGTGGCCTTGGCAGTGCCGACGATGGCCTTGCGGATCGCCTCGTTCGGAACGTGACCGGCGAGCACCAGGCGATTGCCGCGTTGAGCGGCGGACCACACGTACTGCGGAGCAACGGCCACGAGCTCGATGCGATCGTCGACCGCGCGCACCCCTTTCTGCCGGCTGACGACGTCGATGGCCTTGCGCTTTTCGCTTTCGGCCGCGGCCCGGCCGGTCACCACGATGTCGCGACCGGAGGCCTTCAGCGACGCCCATTGCAGATCGGCCTCCGCCAAGGCTGCGCCCGCGCGCCGCTCGAGGTCGGTCTCGATGGCCCTCCGCTCGCCGACGACGGCGATATGGACGACCAGCGCCAATGGCACGAGCCCCCACAGCCAGCGCCATGGATTGCATCGCA
>DATLZB010000146.1:0-2819 GCA_035574175.1 Hyphomicrobiaceae bacterium | reverse complement strand
ACCTCCTCCTTGGGCCAGTCGGCGAGCTCGGCTCTGAGCGCGTCCTGCGCCGCCGCGAGCCGCTCGCGGCGGCTGACATGAGTGTGCCCGCCGGCCACCACCGGCTCGGTCTCCCAGTAGAGCTGGCGCAGCAGTTGCCCCTTCCATCCGTTCCATGTGCCGGGGCCCACCGCGCGGATGTCGGCCACCGTGAGCAGCAGCAAGAGCTTCAACCGCTCCGGGCTCTGCACGATCGTTGCGAAGTCCCGAATGAGCTTTGGGTCACTGATGTCGCGGCTCTGCGCGATCGAGCTCATGGTCAGGTGCTCGCGGATGAGCCAGACGACCGTTTCCGTTTCGGCCGGAGAAAGGCCGAGCCGTGGGCAAAGTTCGCGCGCCACCCGCGCTCCGACGTTGGAATGGTCCCCGTGCCGCCCCTTGGCGACGTCGTGCAGCAGGGCCGCAACGTAGAGAGCACGGCGGTTCTGGATCGACTTTATGATTTCGGTCGACACCGGCAGCAGGTCGGCAAGGTCGCCGCGTTCGATGGCCCTGAGCTGACCCACCGTGCGGATCAGATGCTCGTCCACCGTGTAGTGATGATACATGTTGAATTGCATCATCGACACCACGCGCCCGAAATCCGGAATGAAGCGGCCGAGCACGCCGGCCTCGTTCATGCGCCTCAAGATCGTCTCGGGATCGTTGTGGGAGGTGAGCAGCTCCAGAAAGATCCGGTTGGCTTCCGGGTTTGCCCTCAGCTTGTCGTCGATCAGCCGCAGCGAGCTGCGCAGTAATCGGAGCGCCGCCGGGTGGAAGAACGTCCCGGTCTCCTCCGCCACCAGAAAGATGCGGATGAGGTTGACCGGATCGTGTTGGAACACGTCGCGCTCGGCCACGTTGAGCCGCCCATTGTCGATGCGGAACTCCGTCGTCCGCCGCACCCGCCGCCGTGTCGACCAGGTCAGCGGATTGAGCAATCCGTTGAGGCGCGGCGCCGACTTGAGCTGTTGCATCTCCAGCGCCGAGCACAGAATCGTCGTCAGGTCACCCACTTCCTTTGCGATGAGGAAGTAGTGCTTCATGAACCGCTCGACCGCACGCAGGCCCGCGTGATCGCGATAACCGAGCTGTCTCGCCATCACCGTCTGCACGTCGAAGGTGAGCCGCTCCTCCGCCCGCCCTCGGAGGAAGTGCAAGAAGCACCTCACCGTCCACAGGAAGTTCTCGCAGCGCCGGAACGTGGCGATTTCGGCCGAGGAGAAGATTTCAAGCGCTTCCGAATCGGACAGCAGATCGATGTCATGTAGGTATTTGGCGAGCCAGTACAGCGTGTGCAGGTCGCGCAGCCCGCCCTTGCCGTCCTTGACGTTCGGCTCGACGCGATAGCGGCTTTCGCCGGCCCGCCGGTGGCGTTGCTCGCGTTCGGCCATCTTGGCGTCCGCAAACTCCCGCTTCGAGCTGCGGATCACTTCTTTGCGGAACCGCGTCTTGAGCTGCTCGTAGAGTTGCGTATCGCCGTGGACGAGACGCATGTCGAGCAGCGCGGTCTGGATCGTGTGGTCGGCGTAGGCGAGCTTCAGGCACTGGGCGGGCGTGCGCGTGGCATGACCCACCTTGAAGCCGAGGTCCCACAGCACGTAGAGCATGTATTCGGCAACGCTCTCGCCCCACGGCGTCTGTTTGTAGGGAAGCAGGAACAAGAGATCGACGTCCGAGCCAGGTGCCAGCAATCCGCGGCCGTAGCCGCCCGTTGCCACGATCGCCATGCGCTCGGCGTCGGAGGGATTGGTGGCGCTGTAGATGTGGGTGGTCGTGTAGTCGTAGAGAAGCCGGATCAGCTCGTCCTGGAACCTGGAGAGCCCGCTGGCGCAGCGCCGGCCGTTGCGGTCCGCTTCGAGCCCTGCCCTGGCGCCTGAGCGCGCCGCGCCAACGAGCTGCTTCAGCCGTTCGATCAGGGCCGATCGGCGCTGCGCCGCGTCCTCGTGGCTGCGGAAGAGGCGCGTGAGCTCGCGGCGAAGCGCGGCGGGATCGAAATAAGGCGCCTCCATGAGCGCGCCGCCCGCCGGCATCGGGGGGGCCGTCCCGATCTCCGGGGCTGCCGTTTCGATCACTGTCGGATCCATGGGGATCGTCACGTGTCTGTCGCTCCCGCGCCGGTTCGGCGCAACGCCTTCAGGCGGTAGACCAGTTCAAGTGCCTGGCGCGGACTGAGCCCATCGGCATCGACCGCATCGAGCGCGGCCTCCACCGGCGACACCGACGCCGCCACCGGTTCGTTCGCTGCCTGCGCTGTTGCGAACAGCGGCAGATCGGAAAGGATCGCCTGCCGGCCGCCGGCGCGGCGGTCGCTCCTTTCCAGCCGCCTGAGCACCTCCCTGGCGCGAGCGATGACCGGCGCCGGCAGCCCGGCGAGCTTCGCCACCTGAATGCCATAGGAGCGGTCCGCCGCGCCACTATTTACCTTGTGCATGAACACGATATCGTCCCGCCACTCACGCACGTCCATGGTTACCGGACAGACACCTTCAAGCCGCCCTGCGAGCTCAGTGAGCTCGTGATAGTGCGTGGCGAACAGCACCCGCGCCTTGCTCACGTCGTGCAGGTATTCGAGCGTCGCCCACGCGATCGACAGCCCGTCGAAGGTGGCTGTGCCGCGCCCGATCTCGTCGAGCACCACCAGCGAGCGCTCCGTCGCCTGGTTGAGGATGGCGGCGGTCTCGACCATCTCTACCATGAACGTAGATCGTCCGCGGGCGAGATCGTCGGAGGCGCCGACCCGAGAGAACAGGCGGTCGGCGACGCCGATGTGCGCGGCTCGTGCCGGAACGAACGAACCC
>DATLZB010000145.1:0-40583 GCA_035574175.1 Hyphomicrobiaceae bacterium | reverse complement strand
ATCCCGGATCTCGGCGAAGTCGCGCTCGCTGGCGATCAGCGGCGGAGACACGATCAGCGTGTCCATGGTGACGCGAACGTAAAGGTCATGCTCGTGGTACATGCGCTCGATCGCCTCATAGCCGCGCGCGCCGGCAGCCCCGGCTCTCGGCTCCAGATCGATGCCGCAGAGCAAGCCAACGGGTCGGATGTCGACCACGTACGGCTTGCCCTTGAGGCTCATCATGGCGCCGGCAAAGGCCGCCTCGTTGGCCTTGGCTCGCTCAAAGAGGCCTTCCTCCTTGTAGACCTCGAGCGTGGCGAGCCCGGCGGCAACGGCGAGCGGGTGGCCCGAGTAGGTGAAGCCGTGGAACAGCTCGATCAGGTACTCGGGCCCCTGCATGTGCGCTTCGTAAATGCCCTTGCGGACCAGTACGCCCGACATGGGCACGGCACCGTTCGTCACCCCCTTGGCGAAGGTGATCATGTCGGGAACGATGCCGTAGCGCTCGGCGGCAAAGGCGGTGCCGAGCCGGCCGAAACCGGTGATCACTTCGTCCAGGATCAAGAGGATGCCGTGCCGGGCGGTGATCTCGCGCAGGCGCTTCAGATACCCTTTGGGCGGCGGCAGGCAGCCGGTTGAGCCCGCCACCGGCTCGACGATGACGGCGGCGATGGTCGAGGCATCGTGGAGCGCGATGATGCGTTCCAGGTCGTCCGCCAGCTCGGCACCCCATGCGGGCTCGCCGACCGAAAAGGCCTGTTTGGCGCGGTTGTAGGTCGAGGCCAGGTGGTCGACGCCGGTCAACAGCGCACCGAACGCCTTGCGGTTGTTGGCGATGCCGCCGACCGAGATGCCGCCGAAGCAGACGCCGTGATAGCCGCGCTCGCGGCCGATGAGGCGCGTGCGCGAGCCTTCGCCGCGCGCCCGATGGTAGGCAAGCGCCACCTTGAGCGCGGTGTCGACCGCCTCGCTGCCTGAATTGGCAAACAGCGTGTACTCGAGGTCGCCCGGCGCCAACAACGCGAGTTTCGACGACAGCTCGAACACCTGCGGATGCGCGTACTGGAAGGGCGGCGCGTAGTCGAGCTTGCCGGCGGCCTCCTGGATCGCCTGCGTGATCCTTTCCCGGCCGTGGCCGGCGTTGACGCAGAACAGGCCCGACGATCCGTCCAGCACCTTGCGGCCGTCGGGCGTGACATAATGCATGTCCTTGGCGCCGGAGAACAGCCGGGGCCGCTTCTTGAAGGCGCGGTTCGGCGTGAACGGCAGCCAGTAGGACTCAAGCTCATTGGGCTTCACGTCGAACGGGGCCATTGAGATTCTCCTCGCAGCTCGAGGCTGCCGATCTTGGGCGTCACACCCGGCGTCGGGTACCTGCTCATGCGAAGGACGAATTGTGTCGCATCTGCTGCATTGGAGCAAGTTGGAGCGTCCATCCGCGCTGGAAAAGCCTCGCCTCAGAACGTCGGTGGCGGGAGGCAGCGTGTCGGAAACCTCAAGTCCCCCAACTTCGGCTTGCACTTTTAGAAGCTCTGCCGGCTGATACCGTGGCCATGGCTCTTCCTGAACATTCCAATGATCTGTTCTCTTCCGTGCACCTCGATTTGCGCGCCTTCCGTCCTCGCACTGCTCGACGCTACAGCGACGTTCAACCGAGAAGTGGCCGGAGCAATGTGCAACCTCGGTCAACAGCTCCGTCGGCCTGCGTCGCGCTCCGGCTCGCAGCCTGCCCGCCCTGGAAACAGTCGATCATACTGAGCCTCGGCGGCGCCGTAGAGGCCGCCAGCCCGTTCGCGAAGACCGCTGCGGTCGAGTATGGTGACCTTGCCGCGCGAGGTCGCTACAAGTGCCCGGGCCTCGAACTGGTGAAGCGCCGTCGTGACGCCGGCTCGTCTGACGCCCAGAATCACGGCGAGCCCCTCGTGCGTGATCGTCAACACATCGCCCTCGATGCGATCGTGCGCCATCAGCAGCCAGCGCGCCAGCCGCTGCTCGACGCTGCCCCTCGCGTTGGCAAGCGCAGTCTGCGCAAGCTGAACGGCAAAGCAGTGCACATAGCGCAGCAATGACGACCTGAGAGCGGGGCACTGGTGCATGGCCTTGCGCAGGACCTCGGCCGCGATGCTGTAACCTTCGCCCTCGATCAACATGCAGGTTTCCGCTCGCCAGCGATCGACGCCCAGCAAAAGGCCGACGCCCGTCATTCCCTCCGGACCAATCATTGCAACCTCGACCTTCACACGCTCTCCCATGGATATGGTCATCACGGAGGCCAGCCCGTGCTCGAGAAAGTAAGCCTTCGGGACGGTCCGATTGGGCCATTCGAGCCGCTGCCTGATCCTCAGCGCGACGGGCTCCAGGTGAGGCTCGAGAAGGGCGCGGTCGGAAGGGGGCAGGCTGGCAAGTAGGTGGTTCCGCCGACGGACACGCGGCACATCACTTCCCATGGCCGTGCTCCGGCACCAGCCCATTCAAGCAAGCGGGAGGAGCAGAATACCGCAAAAGCGCAGGCCGCCCATACGGTCAGCAGCGAGGGAGATGCGATGCTCAGATCGGCGCTGTTGCCGGTGTTCAGGTTTCGTCAAGCACCTGAAACCGATGGACTTTCAGAAAATGGGTTGCGCCGTGTTCGCTGCACAATCGATGCCCGCGCGGACAGGCGCCTTTTTCGTCGTGCATGGGAACCCTCCGACGTCGCCCTGCGTTGCTATGCCAGCTGC
Source organism: Hyphomicrobiaceae bacterium (assembly GCA_035574175.1). Taxonomy (GTDB): domain Bacteria; phylum Pseudomonadota; class Alphaproteobacteria; order Rhizobiales; family Hyphomicrobiaceae; genus DATLZB01. The sequence goes on along the minus strand of DATLZB010000145.1, from coordinate 37,881 downwards.
GCACCCCTCCCCTCCCCAAGCGCAGCGACAGGGCACCTCCCGCCCCCGCGAGGTGCCCACTTTATTTTGAAGGATTTCGCATGAAGGCAGCGTGGCTTATCCCTGAGCGACAATGAACAGCTGCGTGTCGCCGCGCAGGACGTTGAGCGCCAGCACGCCGCGGTGACCCCGAACCACCTTTTCGAAATCTCCCGCCGACTTGATGGGCCGCTGGTTGACCCCGATCACGATATCGCCGCTCCTCAAGCCGAGCCGCCAGGCCGGGCTGCCGGCTTCGACCTGGATCACCAGCACGCCCTCGACACTGCCTCTGGCCGGATGATCGGCGGGAATATCGGCGAATCGGGCACCTTCCAACTGCGGGATGGCGCTCGCCCCCTCGACCGCCTGCGCCCTCGGCGCGCCGACTTTGACCGTGGTCGTTGCCGTGCGTCCGGCGCGGTAATAGGTGAGCTTTACCTCCCTGCCGCGCTCCATCAGGCCGATCCGGTTGCGAACATCGTTGGCGTCGCCGACCTGTTTGCCTTCTATGGAAAGGATCACGTCACCGGCCTTGAGGCCCGCCGTCTCGGCAGGCGAGTTGCGCTCCACCGCGCTGATCACCGCTCCGCGCTCGACCGGTGCACCGAGCGCCTTGGCGAGCTCGTGCGTGAGCGTCTGCACGCTGATGCCGATTCGGCCGCGGCGCACTTCGCCGTGCTTGACGAGCTGCTCCATCACCGCGCGCGCCATGTTCGAGGGCACCGCAAAGCCGATCCCGACATTGCCGCCGGCGGGCGCGATGATGGCCGTGTTGATCCCCATAAGCTCTCCCTTAGAGTTGATCAGCGCTCCCCCCGAGTTGCCGGGATTGATCGGGGCGTCGGTCTGGATGAAATCCTCATAGTGGTCGGCGCTCAAACCGGTGCGACCGAGCGCGCTGACGATGCCGGAGGTGACCGTCTGCCCAAGGCCGAACGGATTGCCGATGGCAAGCACGACGTCGCCGACCTTGAGCTTGTCGGAGTCGCCCAGTGCCAGCTCGGACAAACCGCTGGCGCCGCTCACCTCGATGAGCGCGATGTCGGTGGCCTCGTCGCTGCCAACGATGCGAGCCGCGAACTGGCGGCCATCCTTGACAGTGACGGTCACGCGCTCGGCGTTGCGGACGACGTGGTGATTGGTGAGCACAAGCCCCTTGGCGGCATCGACGATCACACCGGAGCCGGCGCTCACCACCTGCCGCTCGGGCAGGCTGTCCGGTAGGCCGAAGAACCGGCGGAAGAATGGGTCGCGCAGCAGCGGGTTGTCGGCGGCGGGGCTCCGCGACTGAACGGCAATGCTGACCACGGCCGGCGTGGTGCGTTCGAGCAGCGGGGCGAGTGTCAGCACGCCCCGCTCCTCGTCCAGTACGAGTGGAGCCCGCGCCAGCGCGGGGGCCGACAGAGCCAAAAACAAGACCAGCAGCAAGCCGAGCCAGACCCTGTTTTGGCCAGCTACCGTACGGTTTTGCATGGGAAACACCCTTGGAAAGCGGTGGCCCTCACACGATGCGCGGCCCGTGCGCCACCGACGCGGGCGCTTTACGATGGTCCTGTCGCCTGGAGCACCTGGAGCGGCCGCGCTCGAGGCGCGGCGCTCCCAGGGCCGATCAGGACTTGGCGGTCATGCCGGTCGGCGCCGTGACTGCAGCCCAGATCGCCAATGCCCCGACCAACACGCCCACCGCCAGCTGGTTCCACAGGGCGGAGGATAGGGCGCTGAAGCCGAGCAGGTAGGGCGATACGATGAGCCACGCGGCTAGCGCTGCGTTGACCCACTCCTCCCACCTGTGAAACGCAATCAGCGCGGCGGCCGCCGCCACGGCAATAATGATGCCGACAATGTGCGCGTTCCAGGCCGGCGTCATCTCATGGGCATAGGCGAGCACCCACGGCGACACCGCCAGCCAAATGCCGAGCACCAAGTTGCCGGCATCCTTCCATTGGACGGTCAGTTTCTCATTGAACGTCGTCATTGTTGCCTCCACTCCTTGCTGCCTTGCTAGCGTGCCCCTCGTCACATCAGGGTAAGCGCAAGCAGAAGGCCCATGCTCAGCACCAAGCCCGTGGTGCCGAGCACCTTTTGCGCGTCGAGCCAAGGCGTTCTCATACGCATGAGCTTTGCCTTCCAGTGCGGGCGAGGACGACTCGGCGCCTCGCCGGCGCCTCGTCAGCCCGCCTTGACCTCAATTCTGCGCGCCGCCCGCTGCAGCTCTGCCGGCTTGGGTATACGGATGGTCAGCACACCCTTATCGTAGCGGGCGTCCACCTTCTCCTCCGTCACCTCGAACGGCAGGCGGACCGATCGCGAGAACTGGCCGAAGCGGCGCTCCTTGTAATAGGCGTCGCCGTCACGGCGCTCGTGCTCATCCTTCTTCTCGCCCTTGAGGGTGAGCACATCGCCAGCCACCGTCACCTCGAAGTCCTTGGGGTCGAGGCCCGGCAGCTCCGCCGTCACCACGATCTCCTTGTCCGTCTCGGCGAGATCAATGCTCGGCGTCACGTCGGCCCAGCCGCCGAACGCGGAGCGCAGCGACCTGCCGCCGAAGCCGTCGAAGAACTCGTCGAACATGCGATCGATCTCCCGGCGGAAGGCGAGGAAGGGATCGCGCAAGTCCTCGCGACGGGGCGCTGCCTGCGACCTGTCGCGCCAAGGCACCAGAGCTTTCAGATCAACCATGACACACCTCCTCGTTTTCGATTTCGTTCGTTGCGACCAGAGGCAAGCCCGCCAGTCCCGGCAGGCTCAGCCGCGAGCCCGTGACGCCCGTGGGCTGCTGGGACATGCCGCGCCGGCACCGCCCGACGATTCCGCCCGGCCCTGAGCCTTTTGCGATGAGCGCGGTCGGAACCTGACAGTCGGGGCCGCGGTGCCCGTACCGGCAGCGGTTGTCTCATCTCCCACACCGCGCCGACGAGCGGGCGCGGTGCCCGCTACGTCAAGCCGCCACTTGGCCGGATTGGCGCTCGCCGCCATTGTTTGCTTTCCGACCGAGCGGCAGAATGGTGCCGCTGTTGATCGGAATCGTGCGAGGCTTCAGCGCCTCCGGCAGCTCCCGTTTGAGGGCTATCACCAGCAAACCTTCGCCCATCGTGGCGTCGGTGACCTCCACGTAGTCGGCGAGATCGAAGCTGCGCTCGAAGGCGCGGGTCGCGATGCCGCGATGGAGATAGACCGTGTCAGTCGGCTGCTTGATCCGGCCGCGCACTGTGAGCCGATTCTGGTCCTGGACGACCTCGATATCATCCTTGGCGAAGCCCGCCACTGCCATGACGATGCGGTAGCGGTCGTCGCCGAGCTTCTCGATGTTATAGGGGGGATACCCGCTTTCCTCACGCTCTAACGCGTGGGTGAGCAGGCTCGGAACCTGATCGAAGCCGATCGTAGACCGGAAAAGAGGGGTGAAATCGAGTGTCGCCATAGCCATCCTCCTTCCGAAGCGACAACCACGGTTCAACAGTTCGATCGGGAGCTGCCGGACGCCATCAGCCATCCGCCGCCCGAGCAAAGAGGTAGTGCGGGGTTGGCGCTCGTCAAGGGGGCCCGCACGAGAGTCCTGCCACCCCTCGACAGGGCGCTTGAGCTTGTGTGCCGCCGCTCGGCGGGCGGGGTTTGACGCCCCCCGCCCCCGGCTCAGTACCTGCCGGCGCCCTCGGCCATTGCTTCAAGGCGGTCAAGGTCGAGAATGTGCACGCTGTGCGTCTGCGGAAGACCGATCACCTTGAGGGTCTTCAGCTTGGTCAACGTGCGGCTCACGGTCTCGATGGTCAGGCCGAGGAAGTCGCCGATGTCGGCGCGCGTCATCGGGAGGTCGAACACCTTAGGGTCCTGGCCGTTGCGCCGGTTGCGCCGCGACAGCGCCAGCAGGAAGCCGGCCACGCGCTCCATGGCGCTCCGCTGACCAGTGGTCAGTACCAGATCGCGGGTTGCCGCAAGCTCCTTGGCCAGCGCCTCGTAGAGCTTCATGCCTAGCGCCGGGTCGCGAGCCAAAGACTGATTGAGAGCCGAGACGGGCAGGCAGCGCAACCGCGTGGGCTTGACGGCTTGGGCATTCATCACATGCTCGCCCTCGGCACCGAGGCCGATCAGATCGCCGGGATAGGCAAAACCCAGCACCTGCCTGCGCCCGTCGGCCAGCACCTTGTAGAGCGCAACTGCACCGCTTTCGACCCGATAGAGGTGAGAGATCGGGTCCCCCTCCAAGAAGACGAATTCCTTGGCCTCGACGCGTCGCAGCGATCCCTGCACGGTACGTGGCTCAAGATCGACGAAGGAGCGCGCTTCCAGGGCGGGGCTCGAAAAAGGCGAGCGATCGGTGTGAGCGTAAGGCGCGACAGCAGCCATTGGTCAAGCTCCCAGTGAACGGTTAACGGGGCTAATCGACCATCCGCTTGTCGCGCCGGTTCACGGGCGGTGACACAGAATGTAACGAATTGTAACGGGCCCTGATGCGGCTGAACCGTCACTGCGGGGCGCCGAGGTCGTGTACACCTACCGCATCCGAGCTGTGGATGAGCAGGCTTTGACAGGCCCGGCGTTCGTCCTCGGCGTCGGCCAGCAGAACCCACAACAGGATCTTGCCGGTCTCGACCAGTTCCTGGAAGTGAGCGGCATGGCGGGGCAGAAGCCAGCTTCGGAGCGCATCGTCCAAGGTCGTTGCGCCGAGGCGAAGCCGGTCCGCCAGGCAGTCGGCGAGCGGGCCGCTGGTGCAGGCGAAAGCGCCGCGCCCGTTGGGGAATGCCAATTGGCGGATCGCCGTAACCGGCCTAAGCCCGTGGGGCAGGGCAGTGCCGGCAAAAGTGCGCTCGAGCGCCAGACAACTGCAGCGATCCGGCACAAAGCCGCGACGGCGCAGGTCTTTTATGCCGCGATCGAGGTCGGTCCAGTCATCGAAGGCGCCCACGGCAAAGCGCAGAATGTGAGCTTCGGCCAAGGCATGCTCCGGATGGGAGAACGAGGCAAATCGCGACTGCGATACTCCGGCAATTTCGCCCGCTCCGATTTGATTCCCGTCAACGGAGACCGGCAGCGCCAAGGGCTGGGGCGACGCTGCTGCAGCACTCCGATCCTGCCCTTAAAGTTCGCTCCGTCGGCCAGCGGATCGGCCAGGGGCTTGCCGGGCTCAGGGCCGGGCGGCTCCAGCGCCGGCTGGTGCACCTAAGACCTCCTTCAGCGCGGCGAGGAGGTCGGCTTGGCTGTAGGGCTTGCGCAGCACCTTGAGGCGCTCCCGCCGCAGATCGCTGGCGTGCACCAGCTCCTCTGCGTAGCCTGAGGTCAGCAAGACTTTGATCCCGGGACGCAGCTCGCGCGCCCGGGCCACGACGTCCCAGCCTGATAGGCCGCCGGGCATCACAAGGTCGGTAAACAAAAGGTCGATCTGGTCGCTGCCGCGCAAGGCTTCGACGGCCTTGGCACCGTCACTGGCCTCGAGCACTTGATAGCCGATGAGCTTCAGTCGCGTGGTGGTGAGCTGGCGCACGCGCTCATCGTCCTCCACGACGAGGACCGTGCCGCGCACCCGAGAGTCGGGCGAGGCCGCCACTTCTTTGTCCTGCAACGACGGCAAGGCCGCCTCCGCGCGCGGAAAGTACAGGTTGAATGTGGTCCCGTGCCCCACCTCGCTGTAGATCGAGACGTGGCCGCCCGACTGCTTCACGAAGCCGTAGACCATGGCAAGCCCGAGACCGGTACCGCGACCCTTCTCCTTGGTGGTGAAGAACGGCTCGAAAACGCGGTCGCGAATTTCGCGGGGAATGCCGGTGCCCGTATCCGAGATGGAAAGCTGTACGTATTCGCCCGGCTTCAGATCGGAGTGAAAGCCGGCCTCCTCGGCATCGAAGCTCGTGTTGCGCGTTTCGATGACCAGCCTTCCTCCCTTTTCCATGGCGTCGCGGGCGTTGACGGCCATGTTGACGATCGCGCTCTGGACCTGGCCGGGGTCGGCCCGGATCGCCCATAGGTCCCGTCCCAGCGACGTCGACAGCGTGATGTGTTCGCCGAGCGTGCGGCGCAGCATGTCTGTGATGCCGACGACGATCTCGTTGAGCTGGATGACTTGGGCGTCCACATGCCTGCGGCGCGCGAACGTCAGGAGCTGGTCGGTGAGCTTGGAGCCAAGCGCGGCAGCCTCCTGGGCCTCCTTGAGCAGCGCCTTCTGCTCATCGCGGTCGAGCTGCTGCTCGAGCAGTTCGAGATTGCCGGTTATCACCAGAAGCAGATTGTTGAAGTCGTGCGCGATGCCGCCGGTGAGCTGTCCAACGGCCTCCATCTTCTGCGCCTGTGCCAGCCGCCGCTCGCTCTCGCGCAGCGCTTCCTCGACGTGCTTGCGGTCGGTCAGGTCGTGGATCATGCCGGTGAAATAGCGCCGGCCATCGGCCTCGAACTCGCTCACCGACAGGTGAACCGGAAAGGTCGTGCCGTCCTTGCGCTGACCGGTTACCTCGCGCCCGATGCCGATGATCTTTTTGACGCCCGTTGCCAGGTAGTTGGCGATGTAGCCGTCGTGCGCGGACCGATAGGGCTCGGGCATGAGGATGCTGACGTTCTCTCCGATCAGCTCCGAGGCAGTGTAGCCGAACAGGCGTTCGGTGGCCGGGTTGACGCTCTCGATGAGGCCGCGGTCGTCGATGGTGATGATGGCTGAGACGGCCGATTCCAGGATACCGATGAGCTTGGCCACCTGCGCTTGCTGAGAAGGGCTCTGGGGGGCAGTCTTCGGCATCGGGTCCCGGCGGCGCTCAAGGGCACCCTATCTAGGGCACACCCGTGCACTTGCGCAACTCGGCGCGCGATGCTGATTTGGGGGCGCGGAACCACCTGGGCTGGTTAATCGGGTCGTTTAGGATGACGGCAGGCCACATTCTCGTCGTTGACGACGATCCCAAGGTTCGGGCCTTGCTGCGGCGGTGTTTCGAAGGAGAGGGCTACTCCGTATCGGAGGCTGGCAACGGCAAGGAGCTGCGTGAGCAGCTTGCCCGCGAACCGGTCTCGCTCATAACGCTCGACCTTGGTTTGGGGAGCGAGAACGGCCTTGACCTCGCGAAAGAGATCCGCGCGCGGCATACGGTGCCCATCATCATGCTGACCGGCAAGGGCGATCCCATCGATAGGGTCGTCGGGCTCGAGATCGGCGCAGACGATTACCTCGCCAAGCCGTTCGAACTGCGCGAGCTGGTGGCTCGCGTTAGGGCCGTGCTGCGGCGTACGGCCGCCGCGACCAGCCCCGCTCCGTGCGCCGTGCGGTATTCGTTCGAGGGATGGATCATGGATGTCGGCCGGCGCAGTCTGACCCGCGATAGCGGCGAGGCGCGGGAGCTCACCACCAGCGAGTTCAACCTGCTCGAGGTTTTCGTCAAGCGGCCGCAGCGCGTACTGTCGCGAGACGACATCATGGATCTGCTCAAAGGTCACGATTGGTCGCCCCTTGATCGCTCGGTCGACAATCTGGTCGCGCGCTTGCGAAAGAAGATCGAGCCCGACCCCGATCGGCCCAGCCTCATCAAGACGGTGCGGGGGGTAGGCTACATGTTCGCCAGCGAGCCGAAGACGCTTTAGCCTGCGCCGCTTCGCTGGGCTTCGGAGCCGACCGGCGCGCAGCGGCGCGGCGAGCATGCGTTGATCGGGCGCAAAAGCCTCCGCCCGGCTGTTCGGTAGCGTTGCCGGAAAGGCTGAGAGCAATGAGCCGTGGCCGAGCCGCCGCCGCGAGGTCCGCCGCCCGCGGTTGCAGGCGTGCAGGATGGGGTCGAAGGACATCCGGCTGGTCACGAACACCTGTGCTTGGTGGCCGCCCGCGGTCGCGCCCCCGCGCGTAGCTCCGACCCAGAGCCTCGCAATAGGTGTCGCGGCGGGCATGACCCACAATGACGGCTATCCGCCTCATGTCTTCAATGCCTCCGCCGCGCCGCCTTGCCTGGGGCGGTCATCGGTGCCGGTCACGTGTTCAAGGATGATGGCGAGGAGCCGGCCCACCACCATCGCCGAGAGGCTCGCCGCAAGTACGAGCCCGATACCGGCTGCGTCGGGTGCCCTGATCCTGAGCACGCTGGCAAGCGGAGGGAGATAGCAGGCAAATGCGAGCAAAGAGATGCAGAGCCCGATGGCCATCCAGACATAAGGATTGCGCGTCACCTCGTTGACGAACAGGGAACGTCGCGCCTCGACCACATTGAACACGTGCCAGACCTGGGCCATGGCAAGCGTCAGGAAGGACACGGTGACCACGCCCGTGGCATCGAGAGCGAGCCAGTCGCGGGCAAGCGTCATGGCAAAGAGCGTTGTCAGCATCATCACCGATCCGTAGAGGGCGAGCTCGGCCCAGTGCGCGCCTGTCACGATCGACTCCTTCGGGTCCCTCGGTGGACGGCTCATCACCTTCTCGTCGCCTTCGGCCATGGCGACCGCGAACGCGGGGAAAACATCGGTAACGAGGTTTAAGAACAGAATCTGCAGAGGCAAAAGCGGCAGCGGCAGCCCTGCCGCGACGGCGATGGCGACGACCATGACCTCGCTCAGGTTGCAGGCAAGCAGATACAGCACGAAACGGCGGATGTTGGCGAAGATCGCGCGGCCCTCGCGAATCGCAGCCACGATGGTCGGAAACGAATCGTCGCGCAGCACCATGGCGGCGGCCTGCCGCGCCACCTCGGTGCCGCGCTGACCCATGGCGATGCCGATATCGGCCTGCTTCAGGGCCGGCGCATCGTTGACGCCGTCGCCGGTCATGGCCACCACCTCTCCGGCAGCCTGATGGGCGGCGACGATATCGAGCTTGTCCTTCGGGCTCACCCGGGCAAAGACGCTCGCGCCGAGCAGTCTGGAGAGGGGCAGGGCGCGATGCCGGGCAAGTTCGCGGCCGTCGATGACGAGCGGCTCTCCGTCAGTGAGCGCAATCGACCTTGCGATGCTTGCTGCGGTGACGCCGTGGTCGCCGGTCACCATGATGACGCGGATGCCGGCCTGCCGGCAGGCCGCGATGGCCTGTGGCACATCGGGCCGCGGCGGATCGTGCAAGCCGACAAGGCCCAACAATGTGAGATCGTGGTAGGGCTCCCTGCTGCTTCTCGCCGCGATGCGCTCGGCCACCGCGATCACGCGCAGGCCCTGCCGGCCGAGCGCTTCGACCTGCCGGTGCCAGAGTGCTTTCTGTGCGTCGTCGAGGGCTGTGTCGCACTCTTCGCCGGCCAAGCGCGTCGCGATCGCCAGCACCGCCTCCGGCGCACCCTTGACCGCCGTCAGCCATTCCTCTCGGCAGCGATGCGTCGTCGCCATCATCCGCGTATCGCTGTCGAAGGGATGGCGTTCTACTTCAGGATATTCGACCAGCATTGCTCGGCGCCTAAGACCGACGGCACCGGCGGCTCTGAGCAGGGCGACCTCCATCGGATCTCCGCTATCGCGTCCGCCGTCCTCGCCGAGCACGGCATCGTTGCACAGTACGGCGGCGCGGAGCAGTCGCCGAAGCGGCCCGCCGGCGCTGCCATCCCCTTCGCGGCCGGCAGGGGCATCGCCGGTCGTGGTCACAATACGCACGACCGTCATTCGATTTTCGGTGAGGGTGCCGGTCTTGTCGGTGAGGATGACGGTGGTGGAGCCGAGCGTTTCGACCGCGGAGAGCCGCTCGATCAAGGCATTCTGCTCGGCCATCCGCCACATGCCTCGCGCGAGCACCAGGGTGGCCACGATCGGCAGTCCCTCCGGTATCGCGGCCACGGCCAGGGCGATGCCGGCCTCTGCCATCAGCAGCAGACTTTGCCCTTTGAGGATGCCGAGGAGCACCACTGTTCCAGCGACGGCGACGGTGACGGCGACAAGGGCCTTCGACAATCCTTCGAGCCGTCTGCTCAGAGGAGAATCCTGGGTCGGTGCTTCGGCGGCCAAGCGGGCGACAAGGCCGAGCTCGGTACGCATGCCCGTGGCGGTAACGACGCCGACGGCGCAGCCCCGGGTCAGCGCGGTGCCCTTATGGACCATCGAGCTGCGGTCGCCGACCGGGGCGTCCTCCGCCACGGCTGCAACGGATTTTTCGACAGGCATCGACTCTCCGGTCAGCGCCGACTCGTCGACGGAGAGATTTGCCGCGCTCACCAGCCGCGCGTCCGCGCTGGCGACGTCGCCGGCTTCCAGCAGGACGATGTCGCCGGGCACCAGATCCTCGGCGTCGACCATCAGCGTGGCGCCATCCCGACGAACCCTCTGCTTGTGGTCGCCGATGCGACGCAACGCGTCCATGGAGCGTTCGGCCTTGAGCTCGGTGAAGAATCCGATGGCTGTGTTGAGCAGGAGGACGACGAGGATGGCGATGGCCTCTTGCCAGTCACCGAAGGCGGCGGAAAGGGCAGCGGCGGCGACAAGGAGCGCCACCACCGAGCTTTTGAACTGGTGGAGGAGTATGACGTACCCGGGCTTGGGTGGTCGCGTCTCGAGCACGTTGGGCCCGAAGCGGGTCCGGCGGGCGCGCACCTCTTGTTGGTCAAGGCCGGTCGCAGGTGAGACCTTCAAGCGGTCCAGCACCTGGGCGGCGTCCATGGCGTGGGGATGCGCCGGCACAATCGGGCCGTTGCCGGTCTCGGCCAGGGCGATCGGTTCGGCGGACGTCGGCCGCTGCTGCATACGCATGGGGCCTCTGGCTTGCGAGACGGCGGCGCCGGCGGCCTCGCCGAGCGTTCCTGACCGCCGTCGCTTGGGACTGCCGGAGGATGCTTGAGCCGCTTCGCAGATACCCAAGTCAGCGCTCAAGCGCATTTGCGGGCGGTCACTTGCAGACCAGAACGGGCACCGTGCTGTAGGTCAGCACCTTGACGGCTTGACTGCCGAGCAGGAGCTTGGCGACGCCGCGGCGGCCGTGCGAGGCCATGACGATGAGGTCGCAACCGCCGGATTTCGCTGCCTCGATGATGCCGTCGGCCGGCAGGCGATCCTTGATGTGGACTGTCTCGCAAGCCACATCCATCTGCTTGGCGACATCGCGTGCTGCCGCCAGGACCTTGTCGGCCCACGCCGCCGCGTTCCGTTCATACCGGCTCACCGGGTCGTCGACGCGCTGCTCGACCTGCCTGGCGATCTCGAGGGCGTCCCAGGGCTCGGTGACGGTGACCACCCGTGCCCGAGCTTTGAGGTCCTTGGCGAGCACCAGTCCATGCTTCACGGCCTTGTCGGCGAGCTGGGAACCGTCGGTCGCGATCAGTATGTGCCTGTACATGCCCTTGTCCTCCGCGCTGTGCCGGCAAGCGAACAACGATGAGAACATGCGGGTCGTTCACCGAGCGAGCTTTGATGTTCATCAATCCGGCGATTACGGTGAGCGAGCCGTGCGGGTATCTGCCACCAACCGATCGCCAGCGTGGAGAAAACGCGCAGACTGCGCGCCGACGGGTTGATCTTGATCAGTGCAATCAACGGGCGCCTCGAGCTCTTCGCTCTGGAGCAGGCACGGTTCACATCAGGGAGAACGACCATGTACAAACACATATTGATTGCCACCGACGGATCCGAGTTGGCGGACAAAGCTGTGACCCATGGGCTCTCTCTCGCCAAAGCGATCGGGGCAAAGGTAACCGCCGTTACGGTGAGCGAGCCGTGGGCGGCGGCGGCACCGGGCGAGGTGGCGATCGCCTTTCCGGTGGAAGACTACGAGGCTGCGGTCTCGGCCGAGGCGCGCCAGGTGCTTGCGGCAGCGGGGGCCGCGGCTCAACGACACGGCGTTGCCTGCGACACCATTCACGTCAAAGACCGCTTCCCGGCCGAGGGCATACTGGAGACCGCCGGCAAGAAGGGCTGCGACCTCATCGTGATGGCCTCGCACGGCCGGCGCGGCCTCGCCAAGCTGCTGCTCGGTAGCCAGGCTGTCGAGGTGCTGACCCGCAGCACGGTTCCGGTCTTGATCTGCCGTTGACGGCGATCGGCTGCTCCACGGATTGCGCCCCTTGCACGCGGATTAGTGGCCCTCAGGGTACAGACTTATTATGGGCGAATGGGTCTGGGTGAGCTTTTCCAGAAACTGGCCGTGGCGTTGGGCGGTCGGGCTCGGGATCGGCGCAGAGCGCGGCTGGAAGCGGCACAAGGAGCAGAAGGACGGGCGGCCGGCGCTCTGAGCATCTTTGGGCTCTCTCAGAGTGCCCGTTACTAAGGCGTCCCGCTCGATCGAGACCCGTCCTCCGTGCTCCGGCGACAGGCCTCGAACAAGGGCAAGTTAGGGCAAAACTCTGGCCGCGCTGGGGTCGACGGATCGTCGAGCCAGCGAAGGCACGTGTCGCTCGCTCCGCAGAAGAGGCAGAGTGTTCGCGCCTCCGCATAGGCATCGCCGCTCCGGATCCGCGCCAGCTTGGCGGCATCTACGCCGAGCTGCTCCATCATTTCGTGCATGCGCCGGGCTTGCCGTTCGACGCGGCGGTACATAGGCCAGCCCATTTGATACCTCCCTTTCCAGTTCTTGTCGGTCCGGCCGCTCATGCGGCTTCGTCGAACCGCTTCAGATGATCCCTGATCTTACGCGGACCGGCCACCTCCTCGACCAGGACGTACACGGCCTGACGCTGTTCTTCCGAGCCGATATACCCCCACAGGTCGACGACGCCCTCATCGACGACAGCGGTCAAAAAGGCGGAGCTCAGCCAGGGCTGGGCGGCGATCTTCTCGAGCAACGCCTTCTGTACCGCTCCGTTGCCGTTGCGGGCGACCGGCTTGCCGATCTCCGCGCCCGCCAGCGCGCGGACGAGATCGCTGCGCGTGATCAGGCCGACCAGCTTGCCGCCCTCAAGCACGGGTACGCGCTTGATGTGATTGCGGTCGAGCACGGCTGCGACGTCGCCCGCGTCCGCGTCAGCCGACACCGAAACGACGATGCGCGACATTACGTGCTCCGCTCTCAGACCATGTGACTTGGTGTATTCGCGCGCCATGCGATCGGGATCGCTGAACAGCCTCAGCCACCAGTTACGCCTGACCTCGGTCCCGATCTCGGGACGGTGCATGAGATCGCTCTCGCTGACGATGCCTATGACGTGACGATCTTCGGTGACGACCGGAACACCGCTGATCCGGTTCTTCAGCAGTATCGCAGCAATCTCGGAGACAGGGGTTGCCCTGCCGACGGTCACCACGTTCTTGGTCATGATATCTCTAGCGCGCATGTGAGAACCCCCATTCCTGGACAGGATCGCCTCAGAAGCTAGGCGGCGGCGGAGCGGCAACCTTGATGCACATCAAGTGCGGGGGTTGGTGCCCGCGGCGGGTGTGCAAATCGATCGGGGGCGGCGCAAGCGCAGCTGCATTTGTTTTGGTGCGGAAGTCGCCAAGCTTGCAGGAGGCTAGGTCAGGAGTCCGGCATGCCAATTGGCCTCCAGTTTGATTTGAGTCCTTCTCAGGGCCGAGATAAGTCGGCTGCATGCAGCGCGGGATCTGTCTTTCACGGGCTCAATTCAACACTGCTTAAGGCGACCTAAACACCGGCAAGGTTGATCCGGGTCAACGTCGCAGCCTTGCCGCCCGATAGATTGCAACCGATGCGCCTGCAGAACGGGGACGAGACATGAGCCTTTCAGCGGCCGAGCGTGGCGACCAGATTCGCGCGCTCACGCTTTCGACTGTCGCCTTCACCGTATGCTTCGCGGTGTGGACGATCTTTTCCATCATCGGGGTGCAGATCAAACAGGACCTTGGCCTCAACGACAGCCAGTTCGGACTGCTGGTCGGCACGCCGATCCTCACCGGCTCGCTCATTCGGCTGATCCTCGGCATCTGGACCGATCAGTACGGAGGCCGCATCGTCTACACGGCTGTAATGCTGTCGGCGGCGGTTGCAACCTGGTTGCTCACTTTCGCCTACGATTATCCGACCTTCCTGCTGGCGGCTCTCGGTGTCGGCATCGCCGGCGGCTCGTTCGCGGTCGGCATTGCCTATGTGTCGCGGTGGTACCCGACCGAGAGGCAGGGGACCGCACTCGGCATATTCGGTGCCGGCAACGTTGGTGCCGCCGTCACCAAGTTCATCGCGCCGTTCATCATGGTCGCCTATGGCTGGCAGGCGGTCGCCAACATCTGGGCGCTGGCGATTGCCATCATGGGCATCGTGTTCTGGTTCGCCAGCAAGGACGATCCTGAGCTCGAGGCTCGCCGGCGCGCCGGGCGCAAGCCCGAGCCGCTGGTGGCCATGCTGGAGCCGTTGAAGAACATCCAAGTCTGGCGCTTCTCGCTCTACTACTTCTTCGTGTTCGGCGCCTTCGTGGCGCTGGCGCTTTGGCTGCCGCGTTACCTCATCGGCGTCTATGGTCTTGACATCACCACCGCAGGCATGATCGGCGCGGCGTACTCGGTACCGGCCAGCATCTTCCGCATCTACGGCGGTGTGCTCTCCGACAAGTACGGCGCGCGACGCGTCATGTACTGGACATTCGGCGTGTCGGTTGCCGCCTGCTTCGTGCTCTCCTACCCGCCCACCGAGTACATCGTGCAGGGCATCCGCGGTCCGATGACGTTCCGGCTCGAAACGGGCATCGTCGCCTTCACCGTGATCGTGTTCGTTCTCGGCTTCTTCATGAGCCTTGGCAAGGCCGCCGTCTACAAACACATACCTGTCTACTATCCCAAGCACGTCGGCTCGGTGGGGGGCGTTGTAGGGCTGGTCGGCGGATTGGGCGGTTTCGTGCTGCCCATCCTGTTCGGTGTGCTCAATGATCTCACCGGTATCTGGCAGAGCTGCTTCATGGCGCTGTTTGCCATCTCGGGCCTAGCGCTTGTTTGGATGCATCTCGCCATCCGTGCCATGGAGAGAGGCGTCTATGGGGAGGAGCTCAAGAAGCTTCCCGAACTGCCCGAGATGCAGGAAATCCACGAGGCCAAGCACGTCGGCGTGCTCGGGCCCCATCTGATCGAGGACTGGCGGCCGGAGGACAGGGAGTTCTGGGAGAGCAAGGGGCGGGCCGTCGCACGGCGCAACCTCTTCATCTCGATACCGGCACTGACCCTCTCGTTCGCGGTGTGGATGGTGTGGTCCGTGGTCGTGGCAAAACTGCCCTCGATCGGCTTCACCTATTCGACCGACCAGCTCTTCTGGTTGGCGGCGCTGCCGGGCCTGTCCGGCGCGACGCTGCGCATCTTCTACTCCTTCATGGTACCGATCTTCGGCGGCCGGCTGTGGACCACGCTCACCACCTGGTCGCTCATGCTGCCCGCGGTCGGTATCGGCTGGGCGGTACAGAACCCGGCCACGCCCTACTGGCTGTTCCTGCTGCTTGCCCTGCTCTGCGGCTTTGGCGGCGGCAACTTCGCTTCCTCGATGTCGAACATCTCGTACTTCTTTCCCAAGGCTGAGAAGGGCAACGCACTTGCCCTCAACGCCGGGCTCGGCAACCTCGGCGTCTCGGTCGTGCAGTTCGTCGTGCCTCTAGTAATCACCACCAGCATATTCGGCTGGCTCGGCGGCGAGCCGCAGACGGCCATCGAAGCGGGCAAGGAGACGAAGCTGTGGCTGCAGAACGCCGGCTTCACCTTCGTGCCGTTCATCGCGGCAAGCGCGTTCGCAGCTTGGTTCGGCATGAACGATATCGCCTCGGTCAGGGCCTCGTTTGCCGAGCAGGCGGTGATCTTCGAGCGCAAGCACAACTGGATCATGTGCTGGCTCTATACCGGCACCTTCGGGTCCTTCATCGGCTACTCGGCGGGCTTTCCGCTGCTCGCCAAAACGCAGTTTCCCGAGGTCAATGCTTTGGCCTACGCCTTCCTCGGTCCCCTCGTCGGCGCCCTGTCACGCTCGATGACCGGCTGGGTGGCCGACAAGTGGGGCGGCGGGCGGGTTACGTTCTGGGTGTTCGTCGGCATG
Organism: Hyphomicrobiaceae bacterium; assembly: GCA_035574175.1. Classification (GTDB taxonomy): domain Bacteria; phylum Pseudomonadota; class Alphaproteobacteria; order Rhizobiales; family Hyphomicrobiaceae; genus DATLZB01. The sequence goes on along the minus strand of DATLZB010000145.1, from coordinate 22,046 downwards.
GCGGCCGGCGTCGCCGGCGCCCTCTACGCGCTAAGCATCAACAGCTGGCCCGCCTTCTTCGCCATGTTCTTGTTCCTGTTCTTCGTATCGGGCGTCGGCAACGCCTCCACCTTCCAGATGATCCCAGCCATCATGCGTAGCGAGATGGACCGCCTGATGCCCGGCGCTGATGCCGCCGAGCGTGTACGCCAGGCCGACAAGGAGAGCGCGGCCATCATCGGCTTCACCTCGGCGATCGCGGCTTACGGCGCGTTCTTCATCCCCAAGAGCTACGGCACATCCATCAGTCTCACGGGCGGACCTGAAGCCGCGCTGTGGTTCTTCCTCCTCTTCTATGGGAGCTGCATCGCCGTCACTTGGTGGTTCTACACGCGGCCGGGCGGGCTCCTCCATGACATTGAGCGCGGCACCGGCAGAAGTCCGGCCGCACCGCAACCGGCCTAAACGAGGTCATCCGATATGAGCCACTTCCTCGACCGTCTCACCTTCTTCAAGCGCATCGACGGCACCTTCTCCGGCGGACACGGCATCATTACCCGCGAGGACCGCCGCTGGGAGGACGGCTACCGCAAGCGCTGGCAGCACGACAAGATCGTGCGCTCCACCCACGGCGCGAACTGCACCGGCTCCTGCTCGTGGAAGATCTATGTGAAGGGGGGCATCGTCACCTGGGAGACCCAGCAGACCGACTATCCGCGCACGCGCCCCGAGCTTCCCAACCACGAACCGCGCGGCTGCTCGCGGGGAGCGAGTTACTCCTGGTATCTCTATTCGGGCAACCGGGTGAAATATCCGCTGGTGCGCTCGCGCCTCTTGCGGCTCTGGCGTGAGGCGCGCGCGCGCCACACACCGGTCGCCGCCTGGGTCTCGATCGTCGAGGACCCAAAGAAACGCGAGGCCTATACCAGCAAGCGTGGGCTCGGCGGCTTTGTGCGCGCCACCTGGGACGAGGTCACCGAAATCATCGCCGCCGCCAACGCCTATACCATCAAGCGATACGGCCCCGACCGCGTGGTCGGATTTTCGCCGATTCCGGCCATGTCCATGGTCTCCTATGCGGCCGGCTCGCGCTATCTGTCGCTGCTCGGCGGCGTCTGCATGTCGTTCTACGACTGGTATTGCGATCTACCGCCCTCCTCACCGCAGACCTGGGGCGAACAGACCGACGTGCCAGAGAGCGCCGACTGGTATAATTCGAGCTTTCTCATTCTCTGGGGCTCGAACGTCCCGCAGACGCGCACGCCCGACGCCCATTTCTACACCGAGGCGCGCTATCGCGGCGCCAAAAGCGTTGTCATCTCGCCGGACTATTCGGAAGCCGCAAAATTTGCCGATCTCTGGATCTCGGTGAAGCAGGGCACCGACTCGGCCCTCGCTCTGGCCATGGGTCACGTGATCTTGCGCGAATTCTATCTCGAACGTCAGGTGCCATATTTCCAGGACTATGTGCGGCAATACACCGACATGCCGATGCTGGTGCGGCTGGTGAAGCAGGGCGATCGCTTGGTGCCCGATCGCCTGCTGCGGGCGTGCGATTTCGCCGGCAATCTTGGCGAGACCAACAATCCGGAATGGAAAACGGTGGCCTACGACGCGGCGTCAAAGTCCATCGTGGTCCCGCGCGGCTCCATCGGTTTCCGGTGGGGCGAGCAAGGCAAATGGAATCTTGAAAAGAAGGATTCGCAGGGTCGCGACATCGAGCCGCAACTCACCTTGGCCGACGACCGTGACGAGCTTGCGGATGTGGCCTTTCCCTATTTCGGCAACCGCGAGCACGATGCGTTCAAGGGCACGGACCATCCGAGCGTGCTGGTGCGGAAGGTGCCGATTAAGCGCGTCGCGCTCAAGGACGGCGAGGCGCTGGTCGCCACCGTCTTTGATCTGTTCGTCGCCAATTACGGTATCGACCGCGGCTTCGGCGGCGCGCACGTAGCGAAATCCTACGACGAGAACACCCCCTACACGCCGGCCTGGGCGGAAGCGATCACCGGCGTGCCACGCGACCAGATCATCACCGTGGCGCGCGAATTCGCCCTCAACGCCGAAAAGACCAAGGGGCGTTCCATGGTGATCATCGGCGCCGCGATGAACCATTGGTACCACTCGGACATGAACTACCGCGGCGTCATCAACATGCTGGTGATGTGCGGCTGCGTCGGCCAATCGGGCGGCGGCTGGGCGCATTATGTGGGGCAGGAAAAGCTGCGTCCGCAGCCCGGATGGTTACCGCTTGCATTTGCGCTCGACTGGGGCCGGCCGCCGCGCCAACAGAATTCGACCTCGTTCTTCTACGCGCACACTGACCAGTGGCGCTACGAGACCATCGGTGTGGACGAGATCCTCTCCCCCACCGCGCCGCCCGGCCCCTGGGACGGCGCCCTAATTGATTATAACGTGCGCGCCGAGCGGATGGGGTGGCTGCCTTCCGCGCCGCAGCTCAAGCAGAATCCGCTCACCATCGCCGCGCGCGCCGCCGCGGCCAAGCTCGAACCGAAGGACTATGTGGCCCGGGCGCTCAAATCCGGCGAGCTGCAATTGTCCTGCGAGGACCCGGACCATCCCGACAACTGGCCGCGCAATCTGTTCGTGTGGCGCTCCAATCTGCTCGGCTCCTCCGGCAAGGGCCACGAGTATTTCCTGAAACATTTGCTCGGCACCACGCACGGTGTGCAGGGCAAGGATCTCGGCGAAACCGGCCGCAAGAAGCCGAAGGAGGTTGTCTGGCACGACGAGGCCCCGAAAGGAAAGCTCGATCTCTTGGTCACCCTCGACTTCCGCATGTCGACCACCTGCGTCTATTCCGACATCGTGCTGCCGACCGCGACCTGGTACGAAAAGAACGACCTCAACACCTCCGACATGCATCCCTTCATCCATCCGCTCACTGCGGCGGTGGATCCGGTGTGGGAATGCAAGAGCGACTGGGAAATTTACAAGGCGATCGCCAAGAAGTTTTCTGACGTGGCGCCGGAAGTCTTGGGGGTCGAAAAGGATGTGGTGCTGACGCCAATCCTGCACGATACCCCCGCCGAAATCGCCCAGGCTCTTGACGTCAAGGAATGGAAGAAGGGGGAGGTGGAGCCGATTCCCGGCAAGACCATGTCGCAGGTCACCGTGATCGAGCGCGACTATCCCAACGTCTACAAGCGCTTTACCGCGCTCGGGCCGCTGATGGAGAAGCTCGGCAACGGCGGCAAGGGCATGGCCTGGAACACCGCGCACGAGGTCGAGCTGCTCAAGCGGCTCAACGGCGTTGTCACCGACGCGGGACCGACCAAGGGTCTGACGAAAATCGAGTCGGACATCGATGCGGCCGAGGTGATTTTGACCTTGGCGCCGGAAACCAACGGCGAGGTCGCGGTCAAGGCCTGGGAAGCGCTGTCCAAGACCACTGGCCGCGACCACAGGCATCTCGCCCTGCCCAAGGAGGACGAAAAGATCCGCTTCCACGACGTGGTGGCACAACCGCGCAAGATTATCTCCTCGCCCATCTGGTCCGGCCTTGAATCGGAGAAGGTCTGCTACAACGCCGGCTACACCAACGTGCACGAGCTGATTCCCTGGCGCACGCTCACCGGCCGCCAGCAGCTCTACCAGGATCATCTGTGGATGCGCGCCTTCGGCGAGGCGCTGTGCGTGTACCGCCCGCCCGTCGATCTCAAGGCCGTCAGGCCGATCATCGACAAGAAACCGAACGGCGAGAAGCAGGTGGTGCTCAACTTCATTACGCCGCACCAGAAATGGGGCATCCACTCCACCTACACCGACAATCTCTTGATGCTGACGCTCTCGCGCGGCGGCCCGATCGTCTGGATCAGCGAGGCCGACGCCAAGAAGGCCGGCATCGCCGACAACGACTGGATCGAGGCTTACAACCTCAACGGCGCGCTGGTCGCGCGCGCCGTGGTCTCGCAGCGCGTCAAGGAAGGCATGTGCCTGATGTACCACGCGCAGGAGAAGATCGTGAACGTGCCCGGCTCCGAGGTCACCGGCCAGCGCGGCGGCATCCACAATTCGGTCACCCGCGCGGTGGTCAAGCCGACCCACATGGTCGGCGGCTACGCGCAGCAGTCCTACGGCTTCAATTACTACGGCACGATTGGCACCAACCGCGACGAATTCGTCATCGTGCGCAAGATGGCCAAGGTGGATTGGCTGGACAAGCCGAGTGCCGATCAGCCGGAGCCGCTCAGCCTCACCCCCAGAATGGAGGCCGCCGAATGAAAATCCGCGCGCAGATCGCCATGGTGCTCAACCTCGACAAGTGCATCGGGTGCCACACCTGCTCGGTCACTTGCAAGAACGTCTGGACCAATCGCGAAGGCATGGAATACGCCTGGTTCAACAACGTCGAGACCAAGCCCGGCATCGGCTATCCGAAGGACTGGGAGAACCAGAACCGCTGGAACGGCGGCTGGCGCCGCAAGAGGGACGGCACGATCGAGCCGCGTATCGGCTCGAAATGGCGCGTCCTGGCGAAAATTTTTGCCAACCCCGACCTGCCCGAGATCGACGACTACTACGAGCCGTTCACCTTCGACTACGAGCACCTACAGAAGGCGCCGGAGCTCGACGCCTTCCCCACCGCGCGCCCGCGCTCGCTGATCACCGGCGAACGCATGGAAAAGATCGAGTGGGGCCCCAACTGGGAGGAAATTTTGGGCGGCGAATTCGAGAAGCGCTCGCAAGATTACAACTTCGAGGGCGTGCAGAAGGAAATCTACGGCCAGTTTGAAAACACCTTTATGATGTATCTGCCGCGGCTGTGCGAACACTGCCTCAACCCGGCCTGCGTCGCCGCCTGCCCGTCCGGTGCGATCTACAAGCGCGAGGAGGACGGCATCGTGCTCATCGACCAGGACAAGTGCCGCGGCTGGCGCATGTGCGTCTCCGGCTGCCCCTACAAGAAGATTTATTACAATTGGTCGAGCGGCAAATCGGAAAAATGCATTCTTTGCTATCCGCGCATCGAGGCGGGGCAGCCGACTGTATGCTCGGAGACTTGTGTGGGCCGCATCCGCTATCTCGGCGTCGTGCTCTACGACGCCGACCGCATCGCGGAGGCCGCCAGCGTCGCCGACGAGCAGGATCTCTATGAGGCGCAGCTCAGCATCTTCATGGATCCGTCCGATCCGCGCGTGATCGAACAGGCGCGGGCCGACGGCGTGCCCGATTCGTGGCTTGAAGCCGCGCGCCGTTCGCCGGTGTGGAAGATGGCCATGCAGTGGAAAGTGGCGTTCCCGCTGCACCCCGAGTACCGCACACTGCCGATGGTCTGGTATGTGCCGCCGCTCTCGCCCATCCAGTCGGCTGCCGAGGCGGGCAAGATCGGCCACGACGGCGCCATGCCGGATGTCCGCTCCCTTCGTATCCCATTGAAATATCTGGCCAATCTTCTAACCGCCGGCAAGGAGGAGCCCGTGGCGCGCGCGCTCGAACGCATGCTCGCCATGCGCGCCTATATGCGCGCCAAGACCGTGGACGGCGTGATCGACGAGAGCATCCCCCGCCGCGTCGGCCTCACCGCCCTCGCCATCGAGGAGATGTATCAGATCATGGCCATCGCCAATTACGAGGACCGCTTCGTGATCCCGACCGCACACCGCGAGCTCGGCGAGGACGCCTACGATCTCAGGGGCTCGTGCGGTTTCTCGTTCGGCCATGGCTGCTCCGACGGGCGCACGGAGACAGGCTTGTTCGGTGCACCGCGCAAGAGGAGCCGCACCCCCACGGAGTTCATCTCATGAAGCGCACCCTCAAAGTTCTGTCTGCGCTGCTTTGCTACCCGACCGCGGAGATGAAGGCGGCAGTCCCCGAGATGCGTGCAGCGCTTGATGCCGAACGCTGCCTCCCACGCAAGAACCGTGACGGCCTCGACCGCCTCCTGGAGGAGATCGCGACGGGCGACCTCTACGATTTACAGGAGCGCTACGTGCTGCTGTTCGACCGCACGCGGTCGCTTTCGCTTCACCTCTTCGAGCACGTGCATGGCGAAAGCCGCGACCGCGGCCAAGCCATGGTCGACTTGATGGCGCTCTACGAGCGCCACGGCCTGGCCATTGGCGGACGCGAATTGCCGGACCACCTGCCGCTGTTCCTTGAGTTCCTGTCAGAGGTCCCGCAAGCCGAGGCACGCAGCTTAATCACCGAGATCGCCCACATTCTTGAAGCCATCAGGCTGCGGCTTGAGAAGCGCAAGGATTCCTACGCGGCAGTGTTCTCCTGCACCCAGGTTCTTGCCCCAGCCAAGCCGCAGGATGCGGCAGTGGAGTCTTTGCTCAACGAGCCTGACGACGATCCGCAAGACCTGGCGGCATTGGACGCGGCCTGGTCGGAGGAGGAGGTCACCTTCGGCCCCGCCTCCGCAGTCCAGTGCGGCAAGGACGGGCTTATCGCCAAGATACGCGCCGCCCAGCGTCCGGCGGCGAGCATGCCGGCGTCCGTGCCCAAGCGTCCCCTCATCACCTACAGCCGGCGCCCCCGCTCCTGACGAGGCCTCCCATGCGTGACGTCATCAATCAGATCGTGTTCGGTTGGTATCCATACGTGTGCCTGACTGTATTCCTGCTCGGCAGCCTCCTGCGCTTCGATCGGGAGCAATATACCTGGCGGAGCGGCTCGAGCCAGCTTTTGCGCCGGCGCCAGCTCATGTGGGGCTCCAACCTGTTCCACGTCGGCATACTGATCATCTTTGTCGGCCATCTCGTCGGGCTGCTGACGCCGATCCAGGTGTTCGACGCCATCGGCATCTCGCACACGGCCAAGCAGTGGATGGCGATCCTGATCGGCGGCATCGCAGGCATCGCCTGCTTCATCGGACTCACCCTTCTCATTCATCGCCGGCTTTCCGATGCGCGCATCCGCAGGACGTCGTCGTTCGGCGACATCGCCGTGCTCCTGCTGCTCTATGTCCAGCTCATCCTGGGCCTCGCGACCATCCCGGTGTCTCTCGACCACCTCGACGGCCACGAGATGGTGCGTTTCATGGCCTGGGCGCAGGGCGTGCTGACCTTGCGGCTCGATGCCTGGACCCTGGTTGCCGACGCCCATCCGATCTTCAAGGCGCACCTCTTTCTCGGCCTGACCATTTTCCTGGTATTTCCGTTCACGCGCCTCGTGCATGTTTGGAGCGCACCCGTTTGGTACCTCGGTCGGCGCGGCTACCAGGTGGTACGCACAAATCGCCCCGCTTGGCGGCCCTTGCTCGCGGGCCGCATCAGCGAACCCGCGGAGTGAAGCCGTGAGCTGCTCGGCGAGATCCAACCTTCCGGGTCAACGAAAGGTGGTATCGGTTAACGGTGTTGTCATCGCTCACGACGCCATATCGCGCGAGACGCAAAACCACCCGGCGCCAACGCCGCTCGCGGCGTGGACGGCTGCCGCCCGCGCCCTCGTTGTTCGCGAACTGCTGTTGCAGGAGGCGCAGCGGTTGGGACTCGTTGCCTCTCCGTCCACGGATGGCGCAGGCCGGCGCGAGGCAAGGGAGGAGGCGCTCGTGCGCCAGCTGGTCGAGCGGGAGGTTGCTACCCCCGATCCTGACGAGGCGGCCTGCCGGCGCTACTACGAGAGCAACAAAGCCCGCTTTCGCGCCCCGGACATCTACGAGGCCTCCCATATCCTGATCGGGGCGCGGCGCGATGAGCCCGACGCCTTCGCCTCGGCGCGCGAACGCGCGTTTGCGCTGCTCTCTCACCTCCAGGCAGAGCCGGCGCGATTCGCCGAGTTGGCGAGAGCGCATTCCGATTGCCCGTCGGCAGCTTCGGGAGGCAATCTCGGCCAGATCACCGAACGTACCACCACGCCCGAGTTCGAGCAGGCGCTGCTCCGCTTGCAGCCAGGCGAGATGACGAGGGCGCCAGTGGAAACGCGCTACGGCTTCCACATCATCCGACTCGACCGGCACATCCCTGGTCAAGCGCTCCCGTTCGAGGCCGTGCGCGAACGGATCGCTCAGTATCTTGAGGAGCGCAGCCGTCGTCTCGCCGTGGCGCAGTACATCGCCCGCTTGGCTTCGAGGGCCCAGATCGGCGGCATCGATCTGCCGACCCCGGCGGCCTTGCGCGTCTATTAGAGATAAACGGGGTCGAACCAGGGGAGGGCAGCAGGACGCTCCGGTGCCTATTGCAACCCACGTCGTGGCGAAAATGAGATGGGCACCATGGGCGGCGGTGGCAGACGGCCGTTCTTGACGGTTCCTGCGTGCAACGGCGATGATCGGCTGCAGGCCGGGCGGAGGAACGGCGCTACGGCCGAACTGAGGAACCAGACGGGCGCGGGTGGGCGTTCGTGAGCTGGAATGCGCGCATTGGCGAGCACCGGGGTTCGGAGCTTTGTTCGCAGATGGCGCCCCGTAGGGGACTCGAACCCCTGTTACCAACGTGAGAGGCTGGCGTCCTAGGCCACTAGACGAACGGGGCAGATCGGCCTCACGCCAGCTATAGGAGACGCGTCGATGCCGATCAAGCGGCATCGAAGGCACCTGCATTCCGCATCAGGGCGATGGCGTTTCCCGCACAATGCCAAAGCGGCTCACCACCGCGCCGGTCGAGAGGTTCACCACTGCTATGCCGGCCCCCTCCGGGCCGTCGTAATGTAGGGCAAGCCGGTCGCCAGAGAGTGCCATCAGACGGATGACGGCGCCGGGCGGCAGGGCCAGCCTGGCCCTGAGCTCGATGTTGCCTGGGGCCGATCCGCCTTCCGATAGGTTGGAGGCCAAATGTGCGATGCGCAGCACCACCGCGCCAAAACCCGCTAGGATGAGGATGCCCATGGTCACCACCGCGATCTTGAGCAGGCGGACGTGGGCAGGTTTCAGCGGGCCTGTGTCCGAGACATCGGTCATGTCGGAGCCGCACCCGCTTCGCTCAAACCATATTCACTGCGTCCCAAACGCTTCATGAGCGGCCAAACTCATCATCGCTATCGCTTCAGCGTCGGGGAAGACGCCGCTCAGCTGCGGCTCGACCGCTTTCTCACCGACCGCATCGCCGGCGCAACCAGGTCTCGCGTCCAGGCGCTGATCAGGCAAGGCATGGTGCGCAGCGCGCGTGGCACGTTAGTGGACGCCGGCGCGAGGGTCAAATTGGGGGAGGTGATCGAGATCGACGTGCCGGAGGCGGAGGCGCCAGCGCCGGCGGCCGAGCCGATCCCCCTCAACGTCGTCTATGAGGACCGCCACGTGATCGTGATCGACAAGCCGGCCGGTCTCGTCGTGCATCCGGCCGCCGGCCATGGCTCGGGAACGTTGGTCAATGCGCTCATCGCCCATTGCGGCACGAGCCTGTCCGGTATCGGCGGGGTGAAGCGGCCCGGCATCGTCCACCGGCTCGATAAGGGTACCTCCGGCCTGATGGTGGTGGCCAAGACCGATGCCGCGCATGCAGGCCTCGCCCGGCAGTTTGCCGCGCACGGATCGGATGGGTCGTTGTCCCGCGCCTATCTTGCGCTGGTATGGGGGGTGCCACGGCGCCCGCGCGGGACAGTCGACGCGCCGCTCAAGCGCAGCACGGCAAACCGTACCAAGATCGCCGTGTCGGACGGCGGGCGGCGGGCGATCACCCATTATGCCCTAGAGCAGGTATTCAACGATGCTCGTGGCAAGCCGGCCCTTGCCCTTGTCCGTGCACGCCTAATGACCGGGCGGACCCATCAAATTCGCGTGCACTTTGCGCATATCGGCCATCCGCTTTTGGGCGATCCCACCTACGGCGCGAGCTATGCTGCCAGCGCGCGCAAGCTCGCACCTGAAGCACGGGCGGCACTCGCCCGGCTCGGGCGGCAGGCTTTGCACGCCGCCCATCTCGGGTTTCTCCACCCGGTTACGGGCGAACGGCTCGCCTTCGACAGCGCGCCGCCTGCCGACTTCGCTCAGCTGCTGAACACCCTGCAATTCGGCTGCAAATTGAACTCCGGCTGACAGCGCCGCATTAACCCGCTGCCGCCGAGCGTCCACACTCGTTTGGACTTGCACCGGGACAATTGCTATAAGAAGTGGTGCCGATGAACGTGCAAACAGGGCAGCGCGGCGACAAGCAGGCCTGCTGCGGGCGTGCAGCGGCGATGCGGATGCGACGGAATTGTCGGGTCGCACGCGTCTTGGGCGCGGAGCATGTCACCAAACCGTGACGCACCGTTACGCATAGATGACAGCGATGTAATTTGTAGGCGCCGACCGGGCAGGCTAATGGCTCGGTAAACGTCGGCTTCGCCGCCTGGCAGAAGGCTGGATGATCAATCCCCTGCGGGTGCACACGCAGGCGGAGAGGAGTGGACATGAGCACCAAAGCGCTACCGACCTTGGCTGGGGGTTCCGTGGGACTGGCGCGGTATCTCGAGGAGATCCGCCGCTTTCCCATGCTGGAGCCGGATGAGGAGTACATGCTCGCAAAGCGTTGGCGGGAGCACGCCGACGCCGATGCAGCGCACAAGCTGATCACGTCGCACTTGCGGCTGGTGGCCCGCATTGCCATGGGCTATCGCGGATATGGCTTGCCCATCGGCGAGGTGATTTCGGAAGGCAATGTGGGTCTGATGCAGGCGGTCAAGCGCTTCGACCCAGACAAGGGTTTCCGGTTAGCCACTTACGCCATGTGGTGGATTCGCGCCTCGATCCAGGAGTACATTCTGCGCTCGTGGAGCCTGGTCAAGATGGGCACGACTGCGGCACAGAAGAAGCTCTTTTTCAACCTGCGCCGCATAAAGGGTCAGCTCCAGGCATTGGAAGACGGCGACCTCAAGCCAGAGCAGGTCAAGTCGATCGCCAACAAGCTCGGGGTTCCCGAGGACGACGTCATCACCATGAACCGGAGGCTCAGCGGCGATGCCTCCCTCAACGCGCCGGTGCGGGCGGAGGCCGACGCCGGAGAGTGGCAGGACTGGCTCGTGGACGATGCGCCGGATCAAGAGGAACGGCTCGCCGAAAGCGAGGAGTTCCACATGAGGCGCGGCCTGCTCAAGAAGGCGCTGGGCTCGCTCAGCGATCGCGAGCGGCGCATCTTCGAAGCCCGGCGGCTGGCCGAGGAGCCGGCAACGCTTGAGGATCTGTCGGCGGAGTTCGGCGTCAGCAGGGAGAGGATCCGCCAGATCGAGGTTCGGGCCTTCGAGAAGGTGCAAAAGGCGGTGAGAAACTCGGCTAAGGGCGTGGAGGCGGGGGCACGGGCATAACCGCTTGCCACCCGGAACAGCCCGCGCAAATCACCCCAGCGCATGTCGTCAAGTCCGTTTTTGCGCACCGCGCGGCAAAAATTGCCCGGCACGGCGTTTCCGACCCACGCGCCGGGGGCCCGAATCACTTAGCTTTTATCCACAGGGCAAGCGACCCTGCCCGCCGCGCTCGTGCGTTGCGACGCGGCGTGGGGTGCGCGTCGGGGCACGAAGGCTGTCAAGCCTTGTGGCATCTGCAAGTCTATTTCAATCGGCTCCGGCACCGGTGTGCCGACTGGGTCCAGGGCGGGATGGATGGGACCGCCGGGGGGATGGCCAGCCGGTCGTTCGAAGGGCAGTCCAGTCTTACTTCTCTCCCATCCTGGACCGCTGCGCCGTTTTGCCGTGAACGACACACGAAGCTGCCGGGCATGTGCGTGCCTGGAGCGCACGGCTGCCCGCCAACGTGGCGTCGGCGGATGCGCCCGTGAGGGCGCCGGCGCGCACTGAAACTGAGATGGAGTGGCCCATGCTGAAGCGCCGACAACCAAGGTCCGTGGCCGTCCCGAGCTGTCCGTGTCCGAGCACGTCATGCTCCCTTCGGCCCGAACCGGAGTGGTTCCTGGTTCCCCTCTGGCGCCTCAAGCTCCTGAAGCCGCCAAGTACGGCCTAGTTCAATTCTGCCGGTGGGGCCGTGCGAGCCCGACGCCGGCCACGAAATCGAAGGGGCCGGCCCGCGTGGCCGGCCTTGGCTTTACCCAAGAGCGGTTTTCATCTCTCACTCGGGGAGCATGTTGGCGAGGGGCTTCGCTTTCTGATTGGCGAAGTAGTTCTCGATCGCTTCCATGATCGAATCGGCCACCTTATCCCTCCAATGATCGGACTTCAGCAGCCTGGCGTCCTCCGCATTCGATACGTAGGCGAGCTCGATCAAAACAGCAGGCACCTGCGCAGTCTTGAGCACCCGGAATGCGGCCGAGCGGTCGGGGTTCTCCTTCAAGTTCGTGCTCTGGCCCATGTACTCGATAACTGAGCGGGTAAAGACTCCGGTACGTTCCTTGGTGATGTCGACCTCGCTCTCGATCAGGTCGGCGAGGATACGGCGAACGGTCTCGGCGTCGCCAGACCGCTGAAGCGCTTGAAGCTCGGCGCGCGACATCAGGTTGGAGGGGAGCTCGGATTTGGCGGAACGGCGAAGGGCATCGGCAACCGATTCTCGGAGCGAATAGATGGTCGCGCCACGTGCCTGCGATCGCGCGTAGTCCGCGTGCACGGCGATGAAGAGCGCGGCCTGGTTGTTCTCGGCGAAGGCACGGCGCTCGTCGAGGGGTACGAATACGTCGCTCTCGCGGGTCATAAGAACCTTGTACTGGCCGCTCGTCGCCAGCTTGTCGCGCAGGGCCTTGCCGAACGCCAACACAACGTCCTTCTCCACGACACCGTTCTTCTCGGCGCCGGAATCGTGTCCGCCGTGGCCCGGGTCGATGACGATCACGGGCTTGTAAGACTTGGCTGCTCTGACCTCGGGTCGTTCGGCCGGGCGCGGCACCGGCGGCTGCAGGCTGCCGGCGCCGAGGCCGTAGGAGGCCATCTTCAAGGGGGGACGGGAGTGCGGTACATCGTCGGTCACGGACGGGGCGGGGATGATGTCGAGGACCAACCTGTGCCCCTTGCCCGACGGGGAGGGCTCGATCGTCTGCCGCTCCACGACGACAGGGGCGACGACATCGATGACGATCCGGAACTGACCCGGAGCCGAAAGGCCGCCTCGAAACGACTTGATCAACCCAACGGGCTTGTCACCGGTCGGCGAAGGAAGCTGCATGCGCACCGCGGCGAGTTCGACGATCACCCGGTTCGGGTTGGTCAGAGTGAAGACCTGATAGTCCACGCTGCGCTCGAGCCCAACGGCGAAGCGGGTCGAGAGCAGGTCGCCTTGCAGAGTCTGCCCCGGTGAGGTGTCCTCGGCCCTGGTGTCAACGGCGCCGATCTGCGGGGCCAGCAGCAAGGCACCAAGTCCAGCCAGGCGACAGATCGCAAGGCCGGCGCTTCGCCAGGACTCCAGCATGTCGTGTCTTCCCCCTACACCCATGCACTCTCTAGGGAGCGAGCTTGCCGGTCAAAGATGGCGTTTTGCGGTACGAGCCCAGCCGTTGTTATGAAAAGGGCAACGTTAACAAACCGCTAACACTCCCTGTCGATGACCGCGCTCACCAGGCGCGCGTAACCTGCGTCGATGGTCTCGACCAACAGCTGCTGGTATTCGGAATAGGCGCGGGCTCCGTTTTTCACCTCGCCGAAGGCGGTACCTGCAAAACTCTCCTTGCGAACGTAGACGATGGGTGCGCCGACCGGGACGAAGAGCGCACGCTGTTTATTGAGCGTCGCGATGATGCCCCGCATCAGGCCGGCTTGGTCGAGCTGCGAGACGGTCACCATGCGCATCGCGCCCTTGGTCAGTGAAACGAGGTGGATGAACATCGACGAGGCGGGAACGTAAAGCCGGCCTCGATGCGAGTAGGGAGCGTCGAGCCGCTCCCGCTCCTCAAACAAAAGGCTCGGCCACTCCTCGTCCCAGGTAATATCGGTGCGATAAGCGACGATGGCGCCCGGAGAGGTGAAGGACGGCCGAAGGGTCAGATAGCTGCCGATGTAATGGTCGACGGCGGCGCGCGTGTAGGCCCCCATGTAGAGGGGCGCCACGTTCTTCGATGCGCCGGGGCGACCGGGCTCGTCGCGGCCGGCCTGACCTTCCCAGGCGAGCTTTATTTCGTCGAAGTCAAGCCCCAGCACCATGCAGACATCGAACAAGGTCTGGTCGCGAACTTGCCGACCGTTGAGGAGATTCTGGATCGTTTTTTCGTGACAATCGGCAGCGTCGGCAAGTTCGGCCTGCGTCATCTTCTTCTCGATCATCGCCGTTTTTATACGGGCCAGGGCGCCGTTGCGCTCGGTTGCGGCCATGGCGTTCACCTCCCCTCTTTCGCGCCCGGAACTTACCGCAAAACTCCGGTGCTTGTCCCAAATGAGCCAGGCGCAGCCGACGATTGCGCCTCCCGTCCGGAGGTTACCGGCCACGCGCCTCCACTTTCCCGACCATGCCGGGCACACTCGCTCGTCGGTCGTCGGCCCGGGCGCGATGGAACCCGCCTGGGGGCCGGTCGGAAGAACTCTCTTCGCCGGCGGCTCCATCCTCACCTCCTCATCCCCGCGGGGCCGTCGAGCGGGGCGCGGGCGTCCGCCTGCCTGGCAGTGACAGGCGGGCGTTCGCGTTTCACCTCAGGAACGGGGATCGTTACTGGCCGCCTTCAGAGCGCTGCATCGCGAGGGGCGCGTGCTGCCTCACGCGTCGTCTTGCGCACCAGCACGAGGATCGCCACAACGGCGATGAGCGTAAGAACCGTAAGACTGACATAACCGGCTCCCGATCCGATCAGTCGGACCAGGAAGTCGATGATCTGCTCGTACTTGACGATGGCGACAGCTCCGCCGATTACGCCGCCAATGCGAGCAAGTCCTTGGATCTCCTTGTCGCGGCGGCCGTAGAAGTAGAAGAGCAACAGGAGCGCCCAGGCGCCGAAGGCCAGGCTGAAGAGCGGTGCGCTGGCGCGGAAGCCGCCGATGGGGCCGGCTCCGTAGAGCAGTGCAGCCGACTGCAGGAAGGCGTGGGTCATAATGGGGAAGATGACCATGGCTGCAGCGCCGATCAGCACGCCCCGCTCGATGCCGTCGAGGTACGGCCCGTAATGGTGCTCGAGTGACCTGCGGCGGAATGCCAGCATGAAGCTGATGGTCAACAGCATCAGCATGAAGAAGACTTTGAACGGCAAGGTCCAGTTGTGAACGAGCCCGGTCAGCGATCGTCGGGCCGGGTCGTCGTACATGGCGTTGACGGCCGAGACGAGCTGCTTTTGCGCGCGACAACACTCCGCGTCGGTGGAGAGCCTGAGTTTGCTCGCCTGACCTTCCCCGGCCGGTAGCGGCGTCGAGGCGAAGCAATAACGCGGCTGCTCGAGCGAGCCCGTTCCCGCACCTTTGAGAGGGTCGGGCGTGCAGTTTCGGGCGAGATCGGAAAGTCCGATGCGGGACTGGCTCACCCGGCGTACGTTCTTGACGGCAGCGAGAACCGGCATGCGCTGGCAAATCGCCTGGTCCGCGCAACCGGCGGGTTCGCCCTTGTCGGCGGCGAGCACCTCGGGCTTGACCTCGAACACGGACCGCTCGGGGCCGGCCCTCATCTGTTGAGCGATGATGAAGGATAAGAGCGCCACCGTCAGGAAGCCCACGACGAAGCGCAGCCGGCCGAGGGGCACATGCCGCCAGTACATGTCGAGAAAGGCGCATGCCGGGGCGTAAAACCCGACCAAAGTCACAATGCCGAAGATTGGAAAGAATACGAACAGATGGCTGTAGAAGGTGGCAAGCGCCAGCCAGTCCGTGTCCCAGAACTCGTAAACCAATGCCCCGGTGGTGGCGAGGAACGACAGGCCGATGACGAAGAACACCAGAGCAATGAAGATACGGACGCCCACCAACATGTCCCACCCCAGCACGCACTTCCACAACCGATATTAGAGCACAGCAGGGCTGGGATGACACGGCGGGTCCGCATCCGAAGGGCGCCCCTGCGTCGTATCGGCAACAGCGCGCTACCCTTCGGGCCCTTCTAACGGAAGGAAGTCGCAGGTCGGCGGGCTGGCACAGCGCCGTTGCTGGTGTATTGATCCCTCGGAAGGGCGCGCGAGGCTCAGTTCAATGCTCACGATCTACGCAGTGGAGGGGCAGACCCTGGTCAGACAGGGCGGCGCCGACGGGGACGCGGGCGGTGCGGTATGGATCGACCTCGTCAATCCAAGCGGGGAGGAAGAGCGCGCCATCGAGAAGCTGGTGGGACTTCAGGTCCCCACCCGCGAGGAGATGTCGGAAATCGAGGTCTCGAGCAGACTTTACCAGGAGAAGGGGGCGCATTTTATGACCGCCACCATCCTCTATCACGTCGACCTGCCCGACCCACAGGCAACCGCGATCACGTTCATCCTGGCAGAGAAGCAACTCATCACGGTCCGCTACGCCGAGCCCAGGTCGTTCCAGCTCTTCCTGACAAGGGCGCAGAAGGGCGACATCGTGTGCAGCACACCGATGGCGGTGCTGCTCGGGCTCCTGGAGACGATCATTGATCGGGAGGCTGACCTGGTCGAACGGCTGCAATCGGAGACGGAAAAGCTGGCCCAGGTCATCTTCGACATTCGAGGTGGATCGCGCACGCGGACCGCTCGCTTCGACGTGATCCTGAGGCAGATCGGCAGGGTAGGTGAGATCACGTCACGCCTGCGCGAGAGCCTGCTGTCGCTCGGTCGCCTGCTGACGTATCTCTATCAGATCGCGCAGCAGCGCAACGAGCCCGACGCGCTGCGCCAGCGCATCAGGACTGAGGACAAGGACGTGCAGTCGCTCAGCGACCATGCCAGCTATCTCAACGCGCGCATCACGTTCATGCTCGATGCATCGCTCGGCATGGTGTCGATCGAGCAGAACCAGATCATCAAACTGTTCTCGGTCGTCGCCGTGATCCTCCTGCCGCCAACCTTGATCGCCTCCATCTACGGCATGAACTTCCACCACATGCCCGAGCTCGACTGGGTATGGGGATACCCGATGGCGCTCGGCTTGATGGTGCTCTCGGCGCTGCTGCCTTACCTGTACTTCCGCAGAAAAGGCTGGCTCTAGCCGCTAGAGCAGCGTCCAGCCGAATGCCAGCGCTCCGCATAGCGCGAGGGTCGTAATGATGCCGCGGCGGAGCACGAGCAGCAGGAAGAAGGCCACTGCTGAAAGGGCAAGCGCCGGCCACACCAGCGTCTCCGGGTCGGGAATATAGAGTCGCAGCAGCCCGACGTGGCGTTCGCTGACCGCGGCAAACAGCACATTAAGGGCGAACCAGATGGTCAAGTTCAGGATGACGCCGACGACGGCGGCGGTGATGGCTCCGAGCGCGCCCTTGAGAAGCGGTTGGGCATTGAGGCGGTCGATGTAGGGGGCACCCGCAAAGATCCAGAGGAAGCAAGGCGCAAACGTCGCCCACAAGGCAACGGCCCAGCCGAGCACGCCCGTCACCATGGAGCCCCCCTCTTCGACGGATCGCAAGGCGCCGAGGTAGGCGACGAAGGCATTTACCAGGATCAAGGGCCCCGGCGTAGTCTCGGCGAGGCCCAGTCCATCGACCATCTCGCCGGGTTCAAGCCAGCCGTATGTATTGACAGCCTGATCTGCGATGTAGGTGAGCACCGCATAGGCCCCACCGAAGGTTACCACCGCGAGCTTTGAGTAGAGGACGGCCATGTCGCCGAGCACCGGCCGATCGGGGAGCGCATGGACAAGGGCGAGCAGCGGAAGGAACCACATGGCGAGCCAAATGCCGATCGTGCGCAGCGTGGCGGCAGCGGATACTGGGGAAGATTGGGACCGCACGCCGGGCCGCTCACTCTGGTTAAGGCGCGTAGAACCCAGCATGCCGGCGAGAGCGGCGGCCAGCACCACAAGGGGGAATGGCACGGCAAGGAAGAAGATGGCGACGAAGGCGGCGCCCGCGATGGTCCAGTCGAACGGCGACTTCAGCGCGCGCCGCGAGATTCTGAGCAGCGCCTCCATGACGATGGCCAGCACGGCGGCCTTAATGCCGACGAACAGCCCTTCGACCAGCGGCAGATTGCCGAAGGCGCCATAAAGCATTGACAGCGCCAGGATCACCAGCGCGCCCGGCATCACAAAGAGAAGGCCAGCGGCCGCACCGCCCTTCACCCCGTGCAGGCGCCAGCCAACGTAGGTGGCAAGTTGGGTCGCCTCCGGCCCGGGAAGCAGCATGCAGAAGTTGAGTGCAGCGAGGAAGCGCTGCTCGTCGATCCACTTCTTCTCATCGACAAGGACGCGGTGCATGAGCGCGATCTGACCAGCGGGACCCCCGAATGAGAGCACGCCGATCTTGACCCACACGCGCAGCGCCTCCGCGAACGTCGGCGCGGCCGATGTCGCAGCGGCCTCCTGCTGGCTCGCCTCGTTCATGCGGCGCGGCTCGCCGGCCAGTTGTGGGTTTCGCTCGCTGCGTGCCTGCGCCACGCATAGAGCGCGTCATAAACCTCCATGCCACGCTCGACGGCAGCGTGGTCATTGCCTCCGGCTGCGGCGGAGATGCCGAGCGATACCGCGAGCAAGCCGGCTGCCTCGGGTACAAGATCCAAACGCGCCGTATCGGCGCCGCGCACGATGAGCCGCAAATACTCAAGCGCCGAATCGGCGAGGCCGAAGCGGTCGATTAGCGTGTCGAACGTACAGGTCGGCCCCACATGGGTGATCTCAGCGCCCTCCACGTCGTAGGCGATGGCACCAAACTCGTTTGCCACCTCCATCACGTACGCCGGCTCAACAAACAGAAACACCGCCTCGCGGTCGATGAAGCGGCGGATCAGCCATGGGCATGCGATGCGGTCAATCTTTGGTCGGATGCGGGTGACCCAACGCGAAGGTGTCTGCTCGTCGCGCTCCGGAAGGGCCGCCTTCAGAATGGTCGGGCCGCCGGCTTGCCGCCACGCCTCGAACCCCCCGGCCAGGGTTCTCGCATCGATACCACTTGCTCTCAGTGCGGCAACGGCAAGCTGGCTGACGTTATGGCCGTGCTCGCAATAGCAAACCACCGGCGTACCGGCTGGAATGGAGTCGACCCAACTTTCGATGCGCGTGTGCTCACGCCAGCGCGCGGTCGGCAGGATACGCTCGGATCGGCCGAACACCTCGCGGCGGCGCACGTCGAGGATCAGAGGAGCTTGGCTCGTTCCGGTCCGGTCTCTCAGTTCGTCGACAGAGATGAGAAAGTCACCCATGGCAATCGCTCCGCAACACGACGGAGCGGCGCTTGGGCGAGGGGCGCACGGGGCCCGAAGCCTGACGGGGCGGCCGCGTTGGCCCCGTTCATCGAGCCGTAACGCGTCGCCGCATGTGGGTCAAGTAATTAACTCGACATGACGGCGTGGACGATGGGCTGACAGCCACCTATCTCTTGGGAGCGGTACGGATCAGCCTGGGAAGAGGCCGATGGGCGGTACGATCGCCGAGGAGCGAGAGGCTCTGCAGGCCGAGCTTGAACGGCTGGAATCGCTGTTGGCGCTCAACGCCAATTGGCAGGCGCTGCGTCTGCTTAAAGGCCGGACCTCCGCTTTATCCGCCATGGATCCGGAGACCGCCGCGGAGCAGGCTAAGCTCGAGTCCGCGCTCGAACACAACCCGGTGTTTCGGCAACGCAAGCTGATCGTGGAAGCCCTTGCTACAATTGGTGCCCTATCGCCGAAGACGGGGCTGACGGATTTCGATGCTGAGCCTGTTGCGAACTTGCCGGAGGCGCCGTTCACGGCGCCTCAGCGCGCCATCCTCGCAGGCACGGAAGCCGCCCCCACCGGCGCGACGGCCGCCGGAAGTTCTGTCACCGACGAGGGCTTCGCCGCTTTGGAGCCGTCGCCCTCGCCTTCATCCGTACCGCCCTCGCTCGAGCCTGCGGAGGCGAGTACGGAAGCCGCTCCGGTACGCGAGCGAAAGCGGGCAGGGAGACGTGCCGCAACAACGCGGCGGGGGCCGAAGCCGGGATCGCTGTTAAGCCGCCTGAGGCAGGTTCGGCCGCAAGCCCAATTCGACAGTGCCGGCTACGCCGCCTACCGCTCGGAGATCGAGGAGGCGACGGTGGAGATCATCCGCCGGGACAAGGGCCGAGACTGATACCCACCCACTGCAGGGTTGCGATTCCTGGCTTGCGCGGCCGATCGGGTGCTCTATCTTGCGCTGCAACATCAGCGCTCGGAGGTGCCGCCATGCCGACTGCGCCGCTCATGCCAGACGCTCTCGGGCGCGAGGGAGAGAGCTTCGCCGCAGTGGTGGCCGCTGCCGAGCGTCTCTTGGCGGCAGCGAAGGCGGGTGTGCGGAAGCAGGTGAAGGCCGCGGGCGGGCTAGATGCCGTCCAACACGCTGCGCACGGTCTCGCTTGGCTCGCCACCTACGTGGAGGCACTGCGGCAGCTCAAAGGCTGGGGCTTGCGGCTCGCCCGGTCGGGTCGCCTCGGCGAGATCGAACGGCTGATGCTCGCCATTGGCTTTGCCGAGTACGCCGCTCAGATCGCGGGCGGCATCGCTATGAGCCCTGGCGAAACCGTCCGCCTCGCAAGTCTCGACGTCGGGAGTGGTGAGGCCCGCCGGTTCGAGGACGCGGTGGCGGAGGCGGTTTCACAAGGACTGCGAGAGGATGCCAAGGCGCGGCTCGCCGCGCTCATTGCGGAGCATGCCGGGGCCAGCACGTTCGGCGATGCCGGTCTCGACGAAACGCACGCCGCCATGCGCGAGGAGATCCGTCGCTTCTCCCAGTCGGAGGTCACTCCCCATGCGCATGGGTGGCACCTTGCGAACACCTACGTTCCGCTCGGGGTGATCGCCAAACTCGCCGATCTCGGCGTGTTCAGGCTGTCAATGCCAGAGAGCTTCGGCGGCCTCGGGCTTGGCAAGGAGGCGATGTGCGTCGTCTCCGAGGAGCTGTCGCGCGGCTACATCGGCGTCGGCTCACTTGGCACACGTTCGGAGATCGCCAGTGAACTCATCCTCAACAATGGCACCGAGGAACAGAAACAGAAGTACCTACCGAAGATCGCCTCGGGGGAAATCCTGCCAACGGCAGTGTTCACAGAGCCCGACACCGGTTCCGACCTCGCTTCGCTCAAAACGCGCGCCGTACGCCGGGGCGAAGTCTACAAAGTGACCGGTCAGAAGACCTGGATCACCCACGCCGTGCGAGCCGATCTCATGACGTTGCTCGTGCGCACCGATCCCAACGAGTCGGGATACAAGGGCCTGTCTATGCTGCTCGCGGAGAAGCCGAGGGGCAGCGACGACAATCCTTTCCCCGCGCCAGGCATGAGCGGTGGAGAGATCGAAGTGCTCGGCTATCGCGGCATGAAAGAGTATGAGATCTCCTTCGACGGCTTCGAGGTGCCGGTGTCTCAATTGCTCGGCGGCAAGGAGGGACAGGGCTTCAAGCAGCTCATGAACACTTTCGAGGCCGCCCGCATCCAAACCGCGGCGCGGGCCGTCGGCGTGGCCCAGTCGGCGATGGACTTGAGCCTCGCTTACGCGCTGGAGCGGCGCCAGTTCGGCAAGCCGATCTATGCATTCCCGCGGGTCGCCAACAAGATCGTGATGATGGCGGTCGAAATCCAAATCGCGCGACAGCTCACCTATTTCGCGGCGCGCGAAAAGGACGAGGGGCGGCGCTGCGATCTGGAGGCCGGCATGGCCAAGCTACTCGCCGCACGGGTCGCCTGGACCAGCGCCGACAACGCCGTACAGATCCACGGAGGCAACGGGTTCGCGGTCGAATATCCGGTGTCGCGGGTGCTCTGTGATGCCAGGATTCTCAACATCTTCGAGGGCGCAGCCGAGATCCAGGCACAAGTTATCGCACGGCGGCTGCTCGAGGGGGCGAACTAGCGTGGGGCCGCGGATTCTCGAATTGCATACGGCGTGGCAAAGGTATCACTGCATACACTGGATTTGGCGGCTGGGGCCCGTCTCCCTTTCAGCGAGCAATGAATCCGCATACCCATCGCCGGTCAGCGGGCTTGTTGACACCCGCAAGATGCCTTCTTATTGCAGGCCCACCTGAAATAACCGGGAACAGCTCATGTCTACGAAATCAAACGGCGCCAAGCCCACGACCGTCACACTACGCCACCTGAGCAATGCGCTCGCCGAGGCACATCAGCTGCCGCGCAAGCAGACGGGCGAAGTGCTCGAGAGCTTGGTCGAGATGATCACCAAGCATCTGAAGAAGGGCGAGCGGATCCGTATCGGCGGGCTCGGCATTCTCCAGGTGCGCAAGCG
>DATLZB010000144.1:0-15069 GCA_035574175.1 Hyphomicrobiaceae bacterium | reverse complement strand
GCAGGCGCACGAATCCGGCAGGCTGTTCCAGCACGATTCGCTGCTCCGTGCCCGCCCTGAGGTCGATGTCTCGCACCGCCACTGCGTTCTGGCTGCCGAGCCGGCTCTCGAGGCGATACTGGCCGGGGCTCAGCTCCAGTATGGGTTCGGCCGCGCGCGTGCGCACCACCTCGCGCAGGCCGCCGTCGAGCCGCAGCACGCGGTAGCTCACCTGTTCGCTGGTCGTCGCCGTCGCGCCCGTGATCCGCGTAGCGAGCTGCAACCGTGCCACGCCGATGGCCAGAGTCTTCTTCACCTCATCGCCATGGCGCAGCACGATGCGCTCCCTCACCTCGGCCATGCCCTGGCGGGCGGTGACGTGATAAGTCCCGGGCGGCAGCGTGAAGTGTGCGCGCGGCGCTGCCGAGCGCGCCACCTCGCGGCGGCCGCCGGGGCTCTCGGGATCGTCCTCGTGAACGATATAGAGGGTCTGTTGCCGGCCGCCCGGTGCGCGCAGGGGAGTTGCCTCGACCTCGAGACGGCCGGCGCCGAGCGGCACCTCGAGCGCCGTGCGCTCGCCGGCTCTGACGCTCACCGGGCGCTCCGCCCGCACCGAGCCCTCCTCGGCCACCACGCGGTAGTTGCCGGCCGGTAAGATGATATCTCTTGCGCTCGGCCGCGAGACCCACAGTGGCGGCGACGAAGCTCGCCCTGCTTCGACGGCAAAGACGGACAGCATCGCCTCGGGCACCGGCCTTCCGCCCTTCTGCAGCGATGCGGTGAGCGCCAGAGAGCCCGCATCGAGTGGGATCGCAATTCGCGAGCGCCCTTTTGGCGTGACCTCGACCTGCCGTGTTGCGCGGGCCAGCCCAGCTTGCGCCTCGACCGCGTAGCGCCCGGGCGCAAGATCGAGATCGGCCCTCGCCGCGTGGACCTCCATCGGATCGGCTTTTCCGCCCTCGCCAGTGATCCGCCAGCGGATGGGGTGATCCAGGGGAGGGCCCTTTTCGATCAACGTCGCTGCAAGCGTCAGCCCTGGGGCGGTTGCAGCCGGCTGCGGCCCGCGCGCGGCGGGCATCGGCGGCGGCACCTTCGGCTGAGCCGGCAGCCGGTCGACGCCGGCGAACGCCAAGACCTGTTCGACGGCGGTTGCCACGCCGGCCGCATCGTTGGCGGCATAAAGTCTGCCGCCCGTGCGCGCCGGCAGGCAGGTCAGCTGCTGCGCATCCTCCGGCTTGAGCGCTAGCCCGACCAAGTGGATGGGCAGGTTCGGATAAGCCGCTGCGATCTCGCCCGCCACCGCGCAAGGGTCCTCCCGGCAGCTCGCCAGATCGTCGAGCACCAGCACGATGCTCGCCGGCGCCGGTGCGCTCTCGAGCGCCTTCGCCGCCTGCCGCAGGCCCAGCATGGCTGGGCTGTAGCCCCGCGGTGGCAGCCGCTCCAGGATGTCGAGCGTTCCGACCGGATTGACCGGGCCGGGAGGCATGACAAGCTCCGAATCGGTACAGTCGGCGGAGCGTCGGTGACCGAAGGTGACGAGGCCGAAACGGGTGGCAGGCGGAAGCTTTGGCAGCGCCTGGCGAAGGCCCTCGCGCACGAGCACGTGCTTGGGCGTCGGGTCGGCGCCGATCCGCCCGTTCATGGAGTTGGAGCCGTCGAGCACGAGCACGATGCTGGCGCCGCTCGCGCCCGTCGTCTGGGCGGCGGCTGGTGCCGTAGCCCAGGCGAGTCCGAGCGCGGTCATTGCCGCCAAGCCATTAAGGAGCGGATGCATACCAGTGCGATCCGTGTACTGCCGGGGCTGGCATGGCAGACTCATTGTACAGCATCAGGATTTGCGTTAGCGAGGGCACTCATTGCATGAAAACGGGGCAAACATCATGACGCAACCGGCGCTCGAGCTGCTGCTCACCCGGCGCTCCGTCAAGGCGGCGATGCTTGGCGAACCGGGGCCGACCTCGGCTCAGCTTGAGCAGATATTGACCGCCGCCGTGCGTGTGCCCGACCACAAGGCTGTGGTGCCCTGGCGCTTCATCGTGTTTGAAGGCGAGGCACGTGCCGAGTTCGGCGAGCTGCTGGCGGCGGCCTGCCTCCAAGAAGAGCGCGAACCGCCCTCGCCGATGCGGCTGGCCACCGAGCGTGCGCGCCTTATGCGGGCGCCGACGGTGGTTGCCGCAATCTCGCGTGTGGTGCCGACGCCGGGCGCACCCGAGTGGGAGCAGATCCTTTCCTGCGGCGCCGCCTGCTTCAACCTGTGCTTGGCTGCCAACGCGCTGGGTTATGGCACCTGTTGGATCACCGAGTGGTATTCCTACAGCCCGGCCGTCCGCAAGGCGCTTGGGCTGGCCGACAACGAGCGTGCGGCCGGATTCATCTACATCGGCACCGCCAGGGAGCGCCAGCCGGAGCGGCCGCGGCCGGCGCTGTCGGCCGTCGTCACCCGCTGGCGAAAGGCGACTGAATAGCAGCAGCCGCCGTCGGCACACATTGGAGAGCGTGCGGTTCCGCTCAACCCAGCCAAGCAAGCGCGACGGCGCCGCCGACGAACATGACATGCGCGGCGAAGAACATCAGCAGCGGCGGCAGAACGCGACTCATGGCAGCGGACCTCAAACGGCAACCGCAAGCGCCGCGCCGAGGCCTACGCTCAAACTCAGGATGCTGCCGACCACCAGAGCGAGCCACAGCATCTCGCGCATCTCTTCACGCACCACCGTCCACATGCGACGCTCCTGTCGTTGCCGCCCAGCCGCGGCCGTCACGGGTGCTTGCTAAAACACCAAGCCCCGCCCAACTGTTCCTTGGGGAACACCGGCTCGGGGGAACACCGGCTCGGAAAAAAAGCACCGCCGATGGGCGCGTCGCCACGGACAGTTTTGCGGTGCTTGCCGCCTCCCTTCCGATTGACGGTGCCAGGTCCGCTTGCTTTACAGGATCGCCGATTTCATCGGGGGGAAGAAGCCGGTGTTCTACGATGCGATTCGCAATGACCACGGCCTGAAGCACGACCCGTTCAAGGCGCTGGTGGTGCCGCGTCCTGTCGGCTGGGTATCGACGGTCGGCGCTAACGGCGTCGCCAACCTGGCGCCTTACAGCTTTTTCAACGCCGTGAGTGAGCGGCCCCACTTCGTGATGTTCTCATCCGGTGGCCCCAAGGACAGCCTGCGCAACGTGGAAGAGACCGGCGAGTTCGTGTGCTCGCTTGCCACCTACCCGTTGAGGCATCAGGTCAATCTTACTTCCGCGGTGGTGCCCTACGGCGTCGACGAGTTCGCCCTTGCCGGTCTGACGCCGGCGCCTTCCCGCATGGTTCGGCCGCCTCGAGTGAAGGAAAGCCCGGTGGCCTTCGAGTGCCGCCACTGGAAGACCCTGGCGCTGCCGGGCGGCAGCGAGCGCGCCTCCTATTCCGTAGTGTTCGGCCAGGTGATCGGCATTCACATCGACGACGCTTTCATCAAGGACGGCATGGTGGACACCGCGGCGCTGCAGCCCATCGCCCGCCTCGGCTACCGCGAGTATGGCGTCATCACCGCCGATGCCGTATTCGCCATCGACCGCCCGCGCGTCGATGCGGCCGGCAACGTGACTGCTGCCACGGCCGCAGAGTAGCTCCGGGGAGGCCGGCAGCGCTGCCGCTGGCGCCTGCCGCGCGAGCCTATTTGCCCGGCGCTTCCCTTTGAGGCGACCGCTTCACCAGGGTCGCAAAGTGCGCTTCCGCGTCGGGGTGCCCGAGGCGCTTGGCCTCCATGTACCAGTACATGGCACGCGGCGCGTCGCTGCCAACGCCGGCAGATTGGTCGAAGGTCTGCGCCAGCTCGAAGGCCGCCTGCGCGTTGCCGCGTTGGGCCGCGCTTTGCAGCAGCACGCGGGCCGACCTCACGTCGCCGGCTTTCAGAAACGTGCGTGCGCTTTCGAGCAGCAGCAGCGCCGCCATGGCGTCGCGCTCCGGATCCCGGCTGGTGCGTCCTTCAGGCAGCGCAATGAGGGACGTAATCTCGCTCGCAACAAGGGTGCCATCTGGCCGGCGCAGACCGATCTCGAGCTCGAAGGGGCCCTGTACGGAGGAGGGAACGGTAAGGTTCAACGCCGTCTCACGCCCCGCATCTAGCGACCAGGTGTCGGCGCCGAGCTTGCGCGCACCAGAGATCACCGAGCCGTCCGGCAGCCCCCTGATAGTCAGCACGAGTGTGCCGCGGAACTCTCCGGGCGGAAGCAGGCGGAAGCCGAGATTGGAGGCCTGCCCCGCGACGATCTGAATGGGACGGGGCAGATCGAGCACGAGACGCGACGCTGCCCCGCGCTCGCCGGGGGCCACATCTCCCGACCACGGACCGGCCGCAGTGCCGATCGCTGCGGCATTGGTGAACTGGTGCAATAGGTCGGGGCGGGCGACAACCAAAGTCAGCGCCACCGCCGTCGCGACCAGCAAGAAGGTTTGCAAGAACACGAGCACCATGAACGCCGCAGACCCGATCACCAATCCCCCGCCCGCGGGCGGGCCAGCAGTGAGTTCGGTACTGGTGCGTAGAGCCGGCGCGTTGGCCGGCCCGGTGCGCCCATCGGCGGCCGCAAGGCCGGCGTCGAGCCGCGCCGATCCGTCAGTCAAGCGGGGGTCATCAACCATAGCGACAGCACCTTCAGCTTGTGCTCATCCGCCTGCAAAGCCTGCAAAGTCGAATATGAACGCTATCGCGATGTGCCCCGCTCTCGCCCCAAATGATCGAAAATGGCGAAAGGTCCTGATTTGCCTTTTCTCTAACCAGGTCTATTTCGTTGCAAGGAGATAAAGCCGACGAATGTGAAGTTTGTAAGGGACATCAGGGCGACGCCGAAAGCGATCATCCACGCCAGCGTGCTTTGCGGAAAAAACGAAGCGGCAAAGTTCGGCGCCGCATCGAGGGGCAGGAAGTGCGTGGCCGCCATCGCCGTATAGTGCATCGAGGCGATAGCTAGGCCTTGCACCACGCCGCCGGCGACCGTCATGAGGAGGCCGCGCTGGACGAAGGCAAACCACAACGCCGCCATCGAAGCGACGATGGCGATGGCAATCGAGGCGGCGACGAGGCCCGCGTCGTAGGCCAGACCGCAGCCGCGGATGGCGCCCATGCCCATGTAATGCATGCCGGCGATGCCAAGCCCCATCAGCGTGCCGCCGACCAAGACGCTCCATGGCCCGAGCCGCCGCGTTGCGGCAAGATACAGGCCGAAGCCCGTCGCCACGATGGCAACCACCACCGAGCCGAGCGTTTCCGCCAGATTGTAGGTAACCGGCACCGGAACATTGACCGCCATCATGGCGATGAAATGCATCGACCAGATGGTGAGACCCATCATCAGCCCGCCGTTCGCGAGCGCGAGGGCGCGCCAAGCGGTCGTGCCTGCGGCCTTCCCCGACGTCAGCGCCAACGCTGTCAAGGAGCCGAGGATCGCCACGAGGATCGACAGCAACACCAGGCCGGGCTGATAGGTGACTGTCATGTCTGGCCTCCGACGCAAGCAAACCCTTGACGCCCGGATGGGTCCGGGTGCCTCTGCCGCAACTGGAGTTAGAGAATCCTGGATAGTCCGCCGTTATCCAGGACAGATCCAAACCGTGTCAGTTTTGTGAGACGAAATAGAGCGGTCAATATGCGGCAATGTCAAGGCCGCGCTGCGAGGCGCGCAATAACAGGGGTTTCACCGCGCGAAGCGGCGAACCGACCGCCAATTCTGCTGGTAATTGCCGGTACGCGAATACATCACGCATTCGCACATTTGGCCACACGAGCTCACAAAGAGGTGGAGCCGCCGATCAGCGAGGGGGGCTCAGCAGTGTGCGCTCGATGACGTGATCGAGCGAGATGGCGCCCGCGCCGCGCGTCAGCAGGAAAACGAGCACCGACGCCCAAAGCAGGTGCTCGGTCCAAGCCTGCGGGTAGACGAACGTCTGGATCACGACCACCATCCCGAGAAGCGGCAGGGTTGCCAGTCGCGTCGCCAGCCCGAGAAAGAGCAGGATCGGGAAGGTCAGCTCGTTGAAGGTGGCAAGCCGTGCCGCCAACGTCGGATCGATGAGCGGCACCTTGTACTCGTCCTCGAAGAGCTTCACCGCGAACTCCCACGAGTTGATCTTGAGCAGGCCGGAATTGAAGAACACCATGCCGATCGCGATCCGCATGGCGAGCTGGATGAGCGAGAGCGGAAACCGTTCAAGCAGGGAGCGGGCGGCGAGCAAGGGCCGCAGCACCGCGGCATAAGAGCCAGGTCGAACGGCGTCGGCCATTGGTCAAGCACCTCGGTTGACGGCGACCACCAGTCGTTCGGCGTAGAGCCGCGCCAGCGCGCCTCCCGGGTCGAAGGCGGCATCGGCTTCGAGCGCAGCCTCAGCGGCAGCTCCGATGGCGCGACCGGCCGCGATCGCGCTGCGGAAGGCGAACGTCGCCGGGTCGAGGCGGTCCATCGTGAACACGCCGCGCGCGCCTCTGACCTCGAGGCAGACTTGGTGCTCATTCATCAGGTAGCTGTCCGGCGCATTCGCCGACAGGTAGAGCCGCATCAGCTCATCGATCGGCCAGCGGGACCTAAGATGGGCGATCCCCGGCTGCAGGCGCAGCGTGAGGCCATAGAGTGCTTCGCCTGCAAACGGTCGGAGAGCCGACAGGGCGAGCGGTGGGTGATCGATGGCGATTGATACCTGTCCCAAGTGCCATTCGAGCACGGCGAAACCGCGAAGGTAGGGCATGGCGGCGGATGCGGGCTGTTGCGCCAGAAAGCGCGGGAACTCAGCCCCGTATTCGGCCATGCAAGGCTTGGTGGGCGGCTGGCGGTGCACGAACCGACGGGTTGTCTCCGCGAAAAAGCGCTCCCCGAGGAGCCACGCACACGCTGGAAACTTGGCCGCAAGCGCGGCCATGAGACTCGCCTCGTAGTGCCTAAGATGGATTGCTAGCCGCCCAGCCGATCGCTCTCCGCCGGACAGCAGCGGCACTGCCGCGGAGGCATCGCCGCTCAGCATGGCGCGTGCGAGCCGCGCCTGCGTCTCAGCCAGCAGCGGCATGCCGACCCTCCGCCGACAGCACTTGGGCCGCTACCAGGTCTGCCCGGGCCGCCTCGATCAGGATGGTGGCAAGCGGCGGAATGTCGTTGTCCCACTCGATCAGCGTGGGCAAGGCTCCGAACCGGCGCACCGCGTGGGCATAGAGCGGCCACACGTCTTCCGCGATCCGCCCAGCGTGCGTGTCAATTAGCACCTCCGCGCCGGCCTCGCTCTCCGCTTCAGGCGTGAACCCGCCGAGATGCAACTCGCCGACGGCATCGGCCGGGAGTCGATCGATAAAGGCGTAGGGGTCGAACCCCATATTGTACCCGCTCAAGTAGATGTTGCTGACATCGCACAGCAGGCGGCAGCCGGTGCGTGCAACGAGTTCGGAAAGGAACGCCGGTTCGTCCATAGTGGAGGCGTCGAGGCCAACGTAGCTTGAGGGGTTCTCCACCAGGTAGGGTCGGCCGAGAGTGTCCTGTATCTCGACGAGATGACGCGCGAGCAGATCGAGCGTTTCCTCCGTGTAGGGCAACGGCAGCAGGTCGTTGAGGTAGGTGCCCTTGTGCGTCGACCAGGCGAGATGGCCCGAGACGAGCACCGGGTCGATGCGCTCGATCAGTGCGTGCACGCGCGCCAGATGCGCGCGGTCGATGCCGCCGGCGCTGCCGATGGAGACGCCGACGGTGTGCACCGATATCGAATAGTGTACGGCGATTTGTTCCAATAGCTCCGTTGCGTGAGGGTTGGCGAGGAAGTTCTCGGGATGGATCTCGAACCACGCCGCTGGCGGCCGCGCGGCCGCGACCTCCACCAGGTGGGGAAGCCGCAGGCCGACGCCGGTCCCACGGATCGCTTTTCGAGACGATGCTGTGGTCATCGCCGAGCCTGGGCAGCAAACGATTAGGCCTTGGGTTTGGTGGAGCCGTTGACGATGCGCTCGCAATAACCCTCCGGGACGTAGATCCAGGCCCTGGGATCGGCGTTGACCTTGGAGGTTCCGGCGCAGGAGTTGTTGCCGGTTGAGGCACAGTCGTTCTTGCCGGCTTTGGCGAGGCCGTAGCATTTCTCGGCCTTAAACGACGGGGTTGGGGCCGGGCCGGCCTGAGCCATGACAATGCTCGGCGCGGCGACGGCCGCAGCGAGGCTGGAGGCGATGACGAGACGCTTGTTCATGGGCACATTCTCCTCGATTGAGCGGCGCCGGCACCACGGCCGGCGCGGCGAGCCGGTTTGGGCTCACCTGACGTTGATTTCGAGGTGAGGTCGAAAAAAGTTACACTCCGGCGCGCTGGCGGCTATGAGGACTGCAGGTGGCGTCTCGACATGCTTGACGACAGCGAGCAGGACCGGTGCCTTGCCGAACTCATGGCCCGCGCGCAGGAGGGCGACGGCGCCGCCTACGGCGAACTGCTCCGACTCGTGACGCCACGGCTGCGTCGCGCCGTGAAGCACCGCCGGCGGCTCGAGCCGTGCGACGTTGAAGACCTCGTTCAGGACATCCTCCTCTCGCTGCACGCCGCGCGGGCGACCTACGATCCCACCCGTCCGTTCATGCCCTGGCTGCTGGCCATTGCCCGCAATCGCATCGCCGACTGGGCCCGGCGCCACGCGCGCGGCGCCGCCAACGAGGTTGCCAATGGCGAGCTGCCGGAAACTTTCGCCCTGGTCAGTGCGAATAGGCTTATCGAGAGCTTTGGTGAGGAGAGCTTCGGCGACGGCGAGGCCCTGGCACGGGCATTGGCGAACCTTCCCCCGGGGCAGCGGCGGGCCGTCGAACTGACCAAGCTTAAGGAACTGTCACTGAAGGAGGCCGCGGCAGCGAGCGGTATGACCGTGAGCGCTCTGAAAGTTGCAGTGCACCGGGCGATGGGCGCCCTGCGCAGGGCGCTCGGGACGAAGGCATGAGCATCGACACCGACGAGCTTATCAAGCGCCTATCCGCGGATGTCCGTCCCGTCAGCCGGCTTGCGCCGCCGTGGCGAAGGGCGGCGCTGTGGCTCGCTCTGTCTCTTCCATATGTGGCTGCCGTCGTTTGGGGCAAGGTTGCCATTGTCGACGCTGCACATGTGCTCGCCGACGTCCGCTTCTTGATCGAGCAGACCGCCACCTTTGCCACCGCCGCCACCGGTGCGGTCGCAGCCTTCGCCAGCACTGTCCCGGGTTTCGATCGGCGCCTCCTGCTGCTGCCTCTCGCGCCGCTCGCAGTGTGGCTTGCAAGCGTCGGTGCCGGTTGCATCGATGACTGGCTCCGCCTTGGCCCCGAAGGGCTTGCCATCCGGCCGGATTGGGAGTGTCTTCCGGCTGCGTCCGTCATCGGCATTGCGCCGGCCGCCATCATGGTCCTCATGCTGCGGCGCGGCGCACCGCTTTATCCGCGGACGAGCCTGCTGCTCGGCGCGCTGGCGGTCGCCGCCATTGCCAACTTCGGCATGCAGATCTTCCACTTCCGGGACGCCAGCATCATGGTGCTCATCTGGCACGTCGGCAGTGTTGCGGTCATCGCGCCACTGGCGGGTCTAGCAGGCGAGCGTCTGATCGGTTGGCGCCCGCTCGGTGTGTCGAAGTGATGCCGCTACTCCTCGCGCGGCATGCCGGTAAGCGGCGCCGGCCCGTAGGCGTCGTTGGGCTCGAGCGACAGCCAGGCCTTGGGATCGACGTAGGACTGGCGCATGACGAACTGGTAGCCCGTCTTGTGCCAGATGCGGATCTCAGGCCTCTTGTTGTCGAGCACGAAGTCTCCTTGCGTGGTGCGCACGGTGAGCACGGCATGGCCCTCGCCGATCTCGTCGCGTACCACGGTGAGCAGCAGCGCGCCCGCCGGCCACCCTCTCGCGATCAACAGATGGCGCTTGAGGATGGCGTAGTCCTCGCAGTCGCCGCGATCCGCCGGCAGCGTCCAGTATTCCTGCACGCCGTAGAGGTCGAGGTCGGTAGCGGGCGCGATCGCCCTGTTGACGGCGCGGTTGATCTCGTCGAGCTCGCTGAGCCGAGCCGGCGTGGCCGCGATCCGACTCTCGGTGAGCAGTCCGGCGACGCACTCTTCCGGCGAGCGGCGGCAGAACTGGACGAACCCGTATGGTGGGTAGGCGCTGGAGTACACCCGCATGAAGGGCGATGGCACGCCGCCGGCTTCCGGTCGCACCGGATCGGCGCCGGCCGCTGCCGGCAACAGCCCGAGCACGACCACCTGCAACAAACAACGCAGTGCTCTCATACACCACTCCCAATCAGACACCACACCCGCACCTGGCTCCGGGCGGCACTTGCGTTCTCAACGCGCTGCGGAAAGTGCCGGTTGCCCCGCCGCATCCAGATCGGTTCGCTGCTATGCGTGACCTCGGCCGAAATGGCGACGCAGCGACTCCGATCCCTGCACATCCTTGAACTCGACCGCGATGCCCTTGGCGTGGTGGCGCACCACGCGGCAGCGTAGCTTGCCGAGCATGACTTCCGATCCGAGCGCGGGCCGTGCCTCGGTTTCGAGCAGCGCGCCCGAAATGGAAACGTCGCGCACGTGCGCCTCCGCCGGCGTCTCCGCATCAATCCGGAGCGTCGCCGTGCAGGACTCGAGCGTGTAACGCTCGTGCCGGCGACCGAAGCTCTCGGGCAGTTCATCGCGATTGATGAGCCAGGTGAGCTGGGCGGCGAGCTTCTCGCGCTTGTGGCGGCTTGCCGCAATGGTCATGGCAAAGCCGCCGTCGAAGGTGCGCACGACCGGCCCCTCGATGCCGCCGAGGTGATCGAAGTAGGCGACGATACGCTCGCCGATCTCGACCGCTGCTGCCGACATCATCGCCGCGCCGCCGACCGAGATGTCGATGAGCTTCGCGGGATACTCTTGCCTGGTGGCGCGCATGATGCGGCCGAGCAGAGTTATCTCGACGCGGCGGTGCCGTCGGCGCTCGGCGGCCAGGCAAGCGGGCGCGCTCGCGGCAGGTTGTGCGATGCGGGGTGCCGGAGACTGCATGGCACGTGTTGCGCCCTACGCTGCAAAATGGGCGGCGACCGACCGCCCGCGGCGGTGGCCCGGGGTGCGGTGCTCGAGCGACAACTATGGCGTGGAGGATTTAACGAAGGGCTAAGCGGAGCATCGATTTCAGGACATCGCGGAGCGGGCGTCGCGCTAAGGCCCTCATGGTTTGCGGCCGACTCCCCCGCTGCGGCCGCCGTCGAAGACGCGGAACGCGCGTCGCTCAAGGCGCACCAGGCGGCCCTGCCGCTCCGCTGGCAGGAACGGCGACTGACGGTCCATCCTGTCGATGAGACTGTGCGGGCGCCCGTCGGGCCATACCACCTCCACGCGCTCCAGCACCACCTCGCTGATCGGCTCGCGACCGAGCCACAGCGGCGCTCGAAAGCAGCTGATCGAACCCAGGAAACGGTCGACGGTCGGTTGCGCATGAAAGAGCGGCAGCAGCAGCGCCTCGAACTTGGCGATCCGTCCCTCGCCGGCGCGGCCCTCGAATTCGATCACCGCCGCGCCGCCCTGTTCGGCGATGAGCTGGAGCTTCTGGACGAGGCACGCGCGGTCCCCCGCGCTCCACAGGTCGAGGAAGTTGCTGCCGCGGAACTCGGCCTGGAATTGCTCGCAGATGCGGGTGCCGGCGAGGCGGAATGGGTAGTTCGTGGCGCTCACCCGCTCCAGGATCAGCGTCTCGGCCAGGATACCGGCGAGCCGCGCCGGTTCGATGTCGAAACGGCGTGGCGCGAGCCGGCCGCGGCGCGTCTCGTTCCAGTAGGCGTAAAGGATTTGGCTTGTCCTCTGTCGCATCGCTCGGCTCTCGCCCTGGTGGCGGTGCGGCCGGTCCCGGAGAAGCTCGTGAACGGCTGTCCCAAACCGGTACTGCGCCCGTACCACCGTGGTTTCTGCCGGTTGCCGAGCAGCTTCCGTGCCAGCTCGCCGGGCTCGCCTGATGCGCGCCAAGGCTTGCCGGCCGGGCCGTGGGCGACTAGGGGTTGTGCCGCCGACGAGCCGGGGGTTGCGCGTGCATTCAAGGGAACCTGTGTTGAACGTCCCGCCGAGCATCGCGTGGATGTTCGCCGTTCTGGCGCTTGTGCACGTGAGCCGCGGCCTCCTGACTGCCGAGGATGATGCCTGGCTGGTGCGGGCCATGGGTTTCATCCCAGCCCGCTACACGGAGGCGGGCCACCAGCTGCCGGGAGGCGCGACTGCGGCCGTCACCTCGTTCCTGACGCACATGCTGCTGCATGGGGACTTGACCCACCTTCTCGTCAATGGCGCCTGGCTGCTGGCGGTTGGCAGCCCGCTGGCGCGTCGCATCGGTGCCCTGCGTCTTCTCGGCCTCGGCTTCGTGAGCGGCTCTGCCGGCGCGCTGACCTTTCTCGCCGTTAACCCAGGCCTTGCAGCGCCGGTGGTGGGCGCGTCGGGGGCCATATCGGGTCTGATGGGGGCCCTGTTCCGGCTGATCTTCGCCGCGGGCGGCGGGGCCGATCGCCACCTGCTGCGCGAGGAACCCTGGAACGCGCCGCGGCTTGGGTTGTGGGCGACCTTCACCGACCGCCGGGCGCTCGCGGCGGTCGTGGTGTGGATCGTGCTGAACCTGGTGTTCGCTTCCTGGCTCGGCGGCCTGCTCACTAACGACGGCATCGCCTGGGAGGCCCACATCGGCGGGTTTCTTGCCGGGCTGCTGACGTTCGGCGCCTTCGACACGGGGCCCGTGAAGGTCACCGGGGCATCCGCTGGGGAGGAAGGGCCGTTTGTCTGAGCTGCTTGCACACCCTCGGAAGTTAACGGATACTTCGACAATTAGGGGTTGAGAACCCCGTTCGAGGATCAGGCAAGGCAGCGCAGGCTGGTCAGGCTCAGGCACGTATTCGACGCTCGGCGTCCACCCTGGTCCTCGCCCCGTGCCGCACCCCTCGCCGCCTGGCGCGCGGACCTGGGAGGTTGCGCAATGAATGTCGCCGCCATTCTCAAGGGTAAGGGTCGTGCGGTTGCCACCGTTACGCCGGACGTGACGTTGGAGGAGGTCGCCCGGCAACTTGCGTCCCGCAACATCGGCGCCATGGTGATTACGGGCGTCGATGGCAGGGTCGTCGGCATCGTCTCGGAGCGCGACATCATCCGGGCGATCGCCGAGAAGGGGGCCCAGTGCCTTGAGGCGCCCGTATCCAGCATGATGACCCGATCGGTCGTGAGCTGTCAGGAAAGCGATACGCTCGAGCAGCTGATGGCCACCATGACCGCCGGCCGCTTCCGCCACCTCCCAGTAGTGGAGAACGGCGCGCTCGTCGGCATCGTTTCAATCGGCGACGTCGTCAAGCACCACATCGCCGAGGTCGAGATGGAGGCGAGTGCGCTGAAAGGCTACATCGTCGCCGGATGAACGCTGGGCAACGCTGGCGTGCAGGCAGCGCGAGCGACCGCTTCATGCCCCTTGCCGGAGGGAAGAGGCGCAACGGAAGGTCGCCAAGCGCGCTGAAGGACGCAAGGAAGCTCGCGCCGTACTCAGTTTGGCACTGCCACCTTGGGTGCGAGCCGCGAGCGCAGATTGAGCTCGTGCACGAGATCTTCCAGCTCGCGCTGGACCGCAGCGTGCCCGCGCGCGATCAGTTCATCCGCCCGGTAGAAGTCGAATGGGCCGATGCCGCCGAGCCTCGGGGTAATGATGGCGTCGGGCGGATCACCCGCAAGTCGCGAGCGGGCAGTGCGGTCCTGAACGATGTTGAAGGCGTCGATCATCACCGTTGAGATGCCGGGCACATCCTCACCCCGGCCGAACAGCTGGCGCTGCAGCAGCTTGAGCGCCGAACGACCGTTACCCTTAGCCTCGGCGAGGGTCTCCGCCGGTGCATCCTCGACCTCGCGGGCGGCGATTTCGGGCAGCACGGTGCCGCGTCCGTAAAGATCGGTGTTGAGGTTGACGGCGATCACGTAGCGCGCCCCCATCGCCCGGCACACGGTGACCGGGATGGGATTGACCAGTGCACCGTCGAACAGCCAACGCCCATTGATCCTGACCGGCCGGAAAATGCCGGGAAGCGCGTAGGAGGCACGAATGGCGTCGACCATCGGCCCGCGCGACAGCCACACCTCATGGCCCGAGCCAATTTCGGTCGCCACCGCCGTGAACGGCACGGGCAGGTCCTCGATCGTCCGATCGCCCAGGTGCTCGAGCAGGCGGTCACACAGTCGCTGCCCGGTGATGAGCCCGGTGCCGGCGAAGTTGAAGTCGAGATAGCCGAACACCTTGCGGCGCGTGAGCCCACGAGCGAAGGCCTCGAGCTCGGCGAGCTTGCCTGCGGCAAAGCAGCCGCCCACCACCGCCCCGATCGAGGTGCCGGCGATCAGGTCGGGCACGATACCTGCTTCGAGCAGCGCCCTGAGGACGCCGATATGCGCCCAGCCCCGGGCCGCTCCGCCACCGAGCGCAATGCCGATCCTGGTTCCAGCCATCGATCAACCCATCCGCGTGCACAACCTCCGCGGCCGCCGCTCCCGCCCAGCCTGACAATCCGCTGCGCTGCAACAGACATACCAGTAAGGTGCTTACGGGAGCTTCGATAGCAAAGTCACGACCTCGCTACCATGCCATGATTCCGCGCTGAAGGCGGCCAACAAGCGGTGGCGCCACTCCGTGCGTCTCGACCAATGCCGGGTTGGCCGAATGGCCGCCTCGAGATCGATCACTTCCCTTTCTCGTCGCAGAACTCGAGCGGCAAAGGCTTGGCACCACTCCCTACCGCCACCCGCCGATAGAAGCAGGAGCGGCGGCCGGTGTGGCAGGCAAGTCCCGCGCCCTCCACCTCGACCCGGAGCCAGACGACGTCTTGGTCGCAGTCGGTGCGCATTTCGACAACGCGGAACTGGTTGCCGCTTTCCTCCCCCTTGCGCCACAGCCGCTTGCGCGACCGGCTCCAGAAATGAGCGACCCCGCTGCTCACCGTAAGGGCCAATGCCTCGGCGTTCATGAAGGCGAACATCAACACCTCGCCGGAGGCCGCATCCGTCACGATCGCGGCGATCAGGCCGTCGGCGTCGAAACGGGGAGCAAAGAGCGCTCCGCTCTCGACCTCTCGTGTGCTCCCGGGCGCGGAGAACAGGGTTG
>DATLZB010000143.1:0-3753 GCA_035574175.1 Hyphomicrobiaceae bacterium | reverse complement strand
GCTCTATCCGTAATAGCTACGCCACCGGCAACGTGTCGGGCAATGACTACGTCGGCGGGCTAGTGGGGGATAACTCCGGCCTCACCGAAAACAGCTATGCCACGGGTGCTGTAGCTGGCCGCGATAACGTCGGTGGACTGGCAGGGCTCAATGGTGTCCAGATCTCGAACAGCTACGCCACGGGTGCTGTAAGCGGCTCGACAGCTGTCGGCGGGCTGGTAGGCCTGAGCGGTTATAGCTCAGCTATCGGGTACAGCTACGCCACGGGCAGCGTGTCGGGCACAAGCAGCGTCGGCGGGCTGGTGGGGTACGACAGTCTCGGCACGGTCACCGCCAGCTTCTGGGACACCGACACCTCCGGCCAGGCGACGAGCGCCGGCGGCACGGGGCTGACCACCGCCCAGATGAAGAGCCTTTCCACCTACACCGCGGCCGGCTGGGACATCGACGACGCCGGCGGCACGGGCAAGGTCTGGCGCATCTACGAGGGCGACACGTATCCGCTGTTGCGCGCCTTCCTCACGCCGCTTACCATCGACAGCGCCACGAATGGCGGCAAGACCTACGACGGCGTAGCCGTTTCCAGCCTGCCGGCGGGGCTCTTCACCATCTCGTCCGCGCACGATGCGGGCAAAGTCCTCTTCGGCGGCACGCTTCCCGGCCGGAAGAACGCCGGCAGCTACACCGCCGCGATCTACTCCGACCAGGCGGGCTACGACCTCATCGGCACGCGCAGCGCGGCCTACGACATCACGCCCAAGGCGCTTTCGATCACCGGCACCACGGTCGCCGGCAAGACCTATGACGGCACGACAGCGGCCACGGTCACGCCCGGCACGCTGTCGGGCTTTGTGGGCAGCGAGACGGTGAGCGTGGCATCGGCCAGCGGCACTTTTGCCGACAAGAACGCCGGCACGGGCAAGAGCGTGACGGTGGCCTACACCCTGGCCGATGGCACAAACGGCGGGCTGGCATCGAACTACAGCCTGGCCAACACCACGCATAGCGCCGACATCACCCCCCGCCCGGTGCAGGTGACGGCCGAGGCCAAGAGCAAGCTCGTCGGCCAGAGTGACCCGCCGCTCACCTACGCCACTGCTTGCCCGACGGGCATGAGCGCCGACTGCGGCCTGGTCAACGGCGAGACGCTCGCCGGCAGCCTTACCCGCGTTGCGGGTGAGGCGGTGGGCAGCTATGCCATCAAGCAAGGCACGGTGACCGATGCCACCAATCCGAACTACGCCATCGATTTCGTCGGGGCCGACCTAAGCATCGCGGCGGTGGAGCTCACTGGGGCGGCGGGCAGCGCCTTGGTCAGCGCGCAGCAGGTGGCCAGCGGCGGGCAGGAGGGGGGCACCGGCGGTGGTTCCGGCGCGCCCATCAGTCCAGCGCCGAATGCGCCTGCGCCAAGGCTCGATACCCCCGGCCTCCCCTCGATCGCCTCGTCGGTGCGCGTGGAAGGCAGCGGCATCCGCCTGCCCGAAGGCTCCCTATCCGATGATTAAGAACGCAACCGTTGATGATGAAAAGACCTCCCTCGCCCCGCGCAATGCTCTCGGGTTTGCCGCTCGTCGCTGCGCTGGCGCTCGCCTTCCCCGCCGCCGCCCAACAGGCGCCGGACGCCGGCCGGATCTTGCAGGAAGCAGTCCCGACCGTGCCCACTCTGCCGCGTCCTGCCTCGGGCGTGTCGGTCGAGCCGCCCGCGGCGGACGCGGCCGCCGCCGGCGGGCCCACGGTGATGCTCAAGGCCGTCCGGTTTACGGGCAACACTGTCTTTGGCGATGCCGAGCTGGCTGCGGTGCTGGGCAACGTTGCGGGCGAGTCCTTTGATCTGGCGGGTCTTCGCCGGCTGGCTGGCAGGATCAGCGCGCACTATCGGGCGCAGGGCTATCCTTTTGCGCGCGCGATCATTCCGGCGCAGCCGCTTGCCGACGGCTTGCTGGAGATCCGCATCGTCGAAGGCCGCTACGGCAGGGTAGCCGCGCAAGGCGAGCTGGCTGAGCCGGCGCAGCCTTTCCTTGCCGATCTGCGCTCGGGCGGCCTCATCGAAGCGTCTTCGCTCGAGCGTGCCATGCTGATCCTGTCGGATCAGCCGGGCGTGAAGATCGATGCGCGGCTGCGCCCCGGGCAGGACGTGGGCACGGGCGATCTGCTGGTCGAGGTGTCGCGGGATCGGCTGCTCAAGGGCGAGCTGAGCCTGGACAATCATGG
The DNA here is from genome assembly GCA_035574175.1 of Hyphomicrobiaceae bacterium. Classification (GTDB taxonomy): domain Bacteria; phylum Pseudomonadota; class Alphaproteobacteria; order Rhizobiales; family Hyphomicrobiaceae; genus DATLZB01. The sequence continues at coordinate 1,542 of DATLZB010000143.1, read as the reverse complement.
CAATCGCTTCACCGGCCAGATGCGGGCGAAAGCCAACCTGCAGGCTGACAGTCCCTTCATGTTGGGCGACCAGTTCCTGGGGAGACTTCTCTACACCGACGAAGGCCTATGGCTGGGCAGTCTGGGCTATAGCCTGCCCTTGGGCGCAAGCGGCCTGCGCGGCAGTCTGGGCTACAGCCGCACCGACTACCAGCTCGGCAAGGACTTCGCCAATCTCCAGGCGCATGGCACGGCCGATGTGGCAAGCCTGGGGCTGTCGTATCCGATCATTCGCTCGCAGATGGCCAATCTCGCTGTGGGCGTCTCCTGGCAGCACAAAGCCCTCGAAGACCGGCAGGATGCCACCGACACGCGCAACACCAAATCGAGCTGGACGCTGCCCATTGTCCTTCAGTTCGACCGGCGCGACGGCGGCGGCATTACCTACGGCGCATTGGGCTACACCGTAGGGCGGCTGAGCCTGGATGCGACGCTCGAAGCAGCCGACATCGCGAGCAATACGAACACGCGCGGGCGCTTCGACAAGTGGAATCTCGACTTGGCCAGAGTGCAAACGACGCCCATCGCCAAGCTCCGCCTCTTTGGCCGCTTGTCGGCGCAATGGGCAGGCAAGAACCTCGATTCCTCGGAAAGCTTCATTCTCGGCGGCGCCGGCGCTGTGCGCGCCTATCCGCAAGGCGAGGGCGCGGGCGACGAAGGGCATTTTCTCCAGCTCGAGGCGCGTTACCGGGTCGGCGCGGCCGAACCGTTCGTCTTCTACGACGCCGGGCGCGTGCGAATCCATGCCGATGCCGGCCGAATCGTTCCGCCGGTGGCGAACAACAGCCGTTCCCGTGCTGGAGCGGGGCTGGGCTTGCGCTACAAGCAGGGCCCCTTGGCGCTCGAAGCGGCGGCCGCCTGGCGCACCCACGGCGGCGCGCCCGAGTCGGATTCGGTGGATCGCAGGCCGCGGCTGTGGCTGACGGCAGGCTACGAGTTCTGAGCTCCTCGCGCATATCTTTGCGCCAGATTCCCTCGAGCTCGGCAGCTCGATGCCCGCGCCTTGGCGCTGCCGCCTGACCGATCGGCGGCAACGGTCGCGCCAAGCTGACAACCTGTCGCAATCGCTTCCGACTCGAATCGCCGGCAGGCATCCAGCCCGGAGGCAGGCGCCGCACCGATGATAGGCTTGCGGCAAGCCGGATCGGCTCATTTGGCAAGTGGCAGCGATGAAGCGCCTCGCGGCAACGAACGCGCGAGCACCTCGGCAAGGTGCAGCGTCACGCGCCCGGTGAGGTCCTCGATCTGCTCCCGACAGGAAAACCCGTCGGCGACGATCAGGGTGGCCGGCGACGCCACCCTCACCCGCGGAAGCAGCGCCAGATCCGCGATGCGCACTGACGCCTCGTAAGTCTCGCGCCGGAAACCGAAGGCGCCCGCCATCCCGCAGCAACCGGTGTCCGGGGCGTGCACGTCGAGGCCGGCGGCTTCGAGCAGCGCGATATCGGCCTGGATGCCGCCCAGCGCCTTGCGGTGGCAGTGTCCGTGGACGAGCGCCCGCCC
>DATLZB010000142.1:0-4048 GCA_035574175.1 Hyphomicrobiaceae bacterium | reverse complement strand
GGAAGGAATAAGTCGCCAGCCCGGCCAGCGACAGGAGTGGGACAAGCGGGTGTCCGCCAATCGCGCCGTGTTGATCGATGCCTTCCGCCGGCAGATTCCGCTGCTTCAGGGCATGCCGGACGCTCTGTCGCAGGACGATCTGAGGCTGCTCCAGGGCGTGCTGAAGGAGACGGGCTACTACAAGGGCGAGCTTACCGGGCGCTACGGGCTGGATCTGCGCCAAGCCGTGCTCGACCTTGAGCGGGCCCACGGTCAGCTTGTGACCGGCCGGCCGTCCTCGCGCCTGATCGAGGTGGCGCGCTTGGCGAGCACATCGGCCCACGATCGCAAGGGAGCGCTGCGCGAGCTGCTCAAAGACGGTCGGGTGCCTGCGCCTGTCGCTAAAGACGCCGAAAGCGACTACGCCCTGATCACGGCCGCCGCCACCAAGGCGATCGAGCTCGATTCCCGGTTTGCATTTGCCTACGCGAGCCGCGCTGCCGTTCACATGGCGAAGGGAGAGCACGATCGAGCGGTCGCAGACTACACCCAGCTCATCGCCATCGATGGCAGGCTGGCGGCAGCCTACAACAGCCGCGGCCGCGCCTATCATGCCGCAAAGGACTACGAGCGGGCCATCGCCGACTTCACCAAGGCGATCGAACTCGATGCGAACAACGTCGACGCTTACCTCGGGCGCAGCCTGGTTCACTTCGAGAAGGGAGACTTCGACCGTGCCATCGGCGAGCTCGATCGGGCTATTGCCATCGATCCGGGCAATGCCATCGCCTACAACAACCGGGCCTGGGTCCATCTCAAGGCGGGGAAGGCGGCGCTGGGTCTTGCGGATGCCAGGCGATCGCTCGAGCTGCGGCCGCAGGAGGCTTTCTCGCTCGACACGCTGGCTCACATCCTCGAGGCCATGGGCCGCAGGGAGGAGGCGGTCGAGGCGTTTCGCGCAGCATTGGCCGTCGATCCATCTTTGAGAGAGAGTATCGAAGGCTTAAGGCGGCTCGGCGCCGAGCCTTGAGGGAGCGCGAACCCGGTCGCACCGCGGCGGCCCAAGGTTTATTCGACCGCGAAGATCTTTGGCGGTCCGTCTGTAATTTCCATGATCTCGAACGGAGCCGCTTTCACCCCGCCCATTCCCGGCGAACCCTCGGGCATGCCCGGCAGCGAGATGCCTTTGATCCTGGGCCGCTCGCTGAGCAGCTTCTTGATCACGCCCGCCGGCACGTGGCCTTCGACGATATAGCCGTCGACGAAGGCTATGTGACAACCCTCGAACTTCTCAGCTACGCCATGCTGCCTGCGGATCAGGGACATGTTGTGCGTCGGGGTGACGGTGACCTTGAACCCATTCTCGCGCAGATGCTTGGCATGCCCCTCGCAGCAGCCGCATTGCGGGTTGACGTACATGGTGACCGCCGCCGGTTCGGCGAGAGCCAACGCCGGCAGCAAGGCCGCAGTCAGAAATGCCAAGGCACGCATCATTGGTCCGTCTCCCTTTTCAGGCCACGCGGAGCACACCCATCATACCGCTCTCCTGGTGCTCCAGGATGTGGCAGTGAAACATCCAGTCGCCCGGATTGTCGGCGACGAAGGCGATGTCGACCTTCTCCCGCGGCGCCACCAGCACCGTGTCCTGCCACTCGCGGTAGCGCGTCGGGGCGCCGTTGCGGGCGATCACGCGAAAGGCGTGGCCGTGCAGGTGCATGGGATGATGCCACGCCGTCTCGTTGGTCATCGCGAGCACGTAAGATGTGCCGCGCTCGAGCGTCAGCATGGGCTCCATCACGTGGCCGACGGCGGCCTTTCCGTTGATGAACCAGATCCGGCCCGACCGCATCAATGCCATCATCTCCATCATGTCGCCGCCGCCGATACCGCGCTCGCGCATCATCATCTGACCCATCATGCCGCCGTTGAAGACGATCTCATGCCGGACGGCGGATGCCGCATCGGGCTCCGGCACGGTGTTGGCCGGCAGCGCAATCGGGCTTTCGGGCGGCGCTTTTCGCAACGGCTCCTGGTCATAGACCAACTCGAGCAGCCGGTATGAGAGGCCGCGGTAGAAGGTATCCATCACGTCAAACCGCTCGCCCGGCGTGCCCGTCATGTCGAGCACGAGATCCACGCGCATGGCGGGCCCCAGAACGATGCGTCCGCCCTCCGGCTCGTGCGGCTCCACCGGATGACCGTCGAGCGCGATCACGCGCGGCCGATGCCCGGCGAACGTCAGTTGGAAGATGCGGGCGTTGGCGGCATTGACGAGGCGCAGGCGAATGCGCTCGCCCGCGCGAACAGAAAAGACGTCCGCGACCCGGCCGTTGACCGTCACGGTGTTGCCGATGCGGCCGTTGTGGCTCATGTCGTGCAGGTTGTCGAAATCGTCGCTGATCCGTCCGTCGGGCAAGAGCCGCCAGTCCGACAGCATCCAAACGATATCGCGATCGACTGAGATCGGCTCGCGCTCTTCCACGATCAGGGCTCCGTAGAGGCCGCGCCCAACTTGCTCGGCGCTGCGGATGTGGGGGTGGTACCAGTAGGTGCCGGCGTCCGGCAGGTCGAACTCGTAGACGAAGGTCGAGCCGGGCGCGATCGGAGGCTGCGTCAAATGGGGCACGCCGTCCATGGCATTGGGCAGGCGAATGCCGTGGAAGTGGACGGTCGTATCCTCGGCAAGGCCGTTCTCGACGCTGACCCTGAGGCGGTCGCCCTGGCGCACGCGGATCTCCGGCCCAGGCACGATCCCGTCGTAGGCCCACACCCCGGTCTGCGGATAACCGCTTCCGGCGAGGGGCAGCCTGGTGACGCCGGCAAACAGGCGGACCTGCTTGGCCGATCCGGCGGCTCGCGCTGGCGCAATGACGGGGAGCAATGCGGCCGCGGCAGCGCCACTCAGGAAGCCGCGACGCGACACGAATAGGCAACCCATGCTGGGCCTCGTCGTTGACAAGGATGGCAGGCATCGCGCGCCGCGCGAGCCGCGTTTCAAAAGCGGGCCGCCGTCAGGATCGGGGCGGCGGCGGGTCCGGCCCCCAGGTGGCGCCCGGCTCAACGGTCAGCGGGACGGGCGCAAGCGGGCTTGCCGGGCGACCTGCCAACTGCGGCTGCTCTGCCGTCGACAACTGGATATGGCAGCACAGAGCGAAAGGACAGCCATGCCCCTCGGTATCGTCGCAGCAGGACCCATCGTCCTGAGCCGCGCTCATGTGCATAGCGGTGCTTGAGGCATGCGACATCGCCATCGCGGCGGAGACCGGCAACATGACCAATCCGGCGGCGATCAGCAGTGCGAGAACCAAGCGAACGACGCGCATGCGTGTGAACGCTAAAGGCAATAGACGTTGCGGTCAATTCACGGCCGCGTGCGGAACCGCCTCATTTCTCCCCATCCTGGCCGCCATTGTCGGCGTTGCCGGCGTTCGCGTTCTGTTGGCCGGGGGCCCCTGCGGCAGCCGGCGCCGCGTTCGGGAGCGTCACGGAGCCGAGCTTCGCCAGGCTGCGTGCTATGGCAGGGGGTAGCGGTGACAGGTCGGGCAGGTCGGGCGCCGTCCCTTTGGTTGCGGCAAGCGGTGCCGGCGTTGCACGCAGCGGCAGCGGTGGCAGCGAGGCAAGCGGTGTGCCGGGGCCACCCACACCCGTTCCATTGCCGCTGGACGCCGCCGCCAGCGTCGCGGTGAGCGACTTTGTCCAGGCCGGTGCTCCTTTCCCGCCCGAGTTTTCGCCTTCCGGCTGCCTCCCGGCTTGCGCGCTCTTGAGCAGGGCAGCCAGCCTGTTGATCCCGTTCATGTGGTTGGGGTCCTGCGGCGATCGTACGGGCGGCGGCGACCCTGATACCGCAGCCGTACCGGCCCCGTTGGGCAGCGGCGGCGGCCGCAGCGGAAGCCTCTCTGTGAGGCTTGCGAAACGCGCCTGTCCCGGTGGCGGCCGCTGGCGCAAACGAAGTGTACTGGCCGGCAACTGCTGGCTGCCGACGCGCCCTCGGGTGGGCGGCGCGGCACCGGCGGCCGCGCTGGCACCGGCCGTCGCCGGCACGGCGGGCCGCACGGCAGGGCGCCGGTCG
>DATLZB010000141.1:0-12509 GCA_035574175.1 Hyphomicrobiaceae bacterium | reverse complement strand
GCCTTCGAGGTCACCGATACAGGGATCGGCATCTCGGCCGAGAAACAGAAAATCATCTTCGAGGCTTTCCAGCAGGCAGACGCGGGCACGAGCCGAAAGTACGGCGGGACCGGCCTCGGCCTTGCCATCAGCCGCGAACTGGCGAACCTGCTCGGCGGCGAGATTCAACTGAGCAGCGCACCCGGGAAAGGCAGTACCTTCACGCTCTACATACCCTTGCGCTACGCGGGTTCCTCGGCCGCTGCGGCACAGATGCCGCAGCAGCCGGCCCTGGCCGAGGCCACTGGCTACCGGCTTCTGCAAGAGCCACCGGCGGGCAGCGTTGCGGACGACCGGCAGAACCTCAAGCCCGGCGACATGGTGTTGCTCATCATCGAGGACGATCCCCACTACGCCCGCGTCCTGGCCGATCTGGCGCGCGACTGCAGCTTCAAGGTGCTGGTGGCCGCTACCGGCGAGGAGGGTCTGGCCCTCGCCAACGATTATCACCCGACGGCCATCTCGCTCGACGTCTTCCTCCCCGACATGCTGGGTTGGACGGTGCTGAGCCAGCTCAAGCAGAACCCGGCAACGCGCCACATCCCAGTCCAGATCGTCACGCTTGAGGAGGATCGCCAGCACGGCCTGTCGCGCGGCGCTTTCGCCTACCTCACCAAGCCGGCCAGCCCGGCAGACCTGCAGCAGGCGCTCGCCCGCTTGAGGGAGTTCACCGAGCCGCGGCGCAAGCGCCTGCTGGTGGTGGAGGACGACCCGGCCGAGCGCTTGAGCATCAGCGAACTGCTCGGTCACGACGACATCGACATCCTCGTCGCCGACAGCGGAGCGTCCGCCCTGGAGAAGATGCGCGAGCAGGCGGTCGATTGCGTTGTGCTCGACCTCAAGTTACCGGACATGAGCGGTTTCGACGTGCTCGAGAAGATCCGCTGCGACCGGGAGCTCGGCAACATCCCGGTAGTGGTGTTTACCGGGCGCGAGTTGACACCGGAGGAGGATGCGCACCTGCACAGCATGGCAAGAAGCGTGGTCGTCAAGGGTGTCGAATCCCCCGACCGGCTGCTTGATGAGACGGCCCTATTTCTGCACCGGCTCGTCTCCGATCTCCCTCCGGAGAAGCGGCGCATGCTGGAGCGGCTCCACACGTCAGACGAAGATCTGGCGGGTCGCACCGTGCTGCTCGTCGACGACGATGCCCGCAACATCTTCGCGCTGAGCAGCGTGCTGGAACGGCGTGGGATGCGGGTGCTCATAGCGACCACCGGAAAAGAGGCGATCGACATCCTGAAATCGACGCCGCAGGTGTCGCTGGTGCTGATGGACATCATGATGCCAGATATGGACGGCTATCAGACCATGCACGAAATCCGCAAGGATACGGCCTTGCGCAAGCTGCCTATCATTGCGCTCACGGCCAAGGCGATGAAGGGTGACAGGGAGAAGTGCATCGCAGCCGGCGCCTCCGACTACCTCGCCAAGCCGGTCAACACCGAGCAGCTGCTCGCTGCACTGCGGATGTGGCTGCATCGCTAGCGGATACTTTCGCCATGACGACGAACGCTCCCGTCAACATTCTGCTGGTCGACGACCAGCCGTCGAAGCTTCTGAGCTACGAGGTCATCCTCAAGGAGCTTGGCGAGAATCTGATAAAGGCCGGCTCCGCGCGGGAGGCGCTTGAGCTTCTGCTGAAGACCGAAGTGGCTCTCGTTCTGGTCGACGTCTGCATGCCCGAGCTCGATGGCTTCGAGCTCGCGAGAATGCTGCGGGAGCATCCGCGCTACCAGAAAACGGCGATTATTTTCATATCGGCCATTCACCTGTCGGATTTGGACCGGGTGCGCGGCTACGAATCGGGGGCGGTCGACTATGTGCCGGTCCCGGTCATCCCCGAAATCCTACGCGCCAAGGTGAAGATCTTCGTCGAGCTCTACCGCAAGACGCGTCAGCTCGAGCAGCTCAACGACGAGCTGGAGCGGCGGGTTTTGGAGCGCACCGCTGCGCTTGAGACCTCGATGGAGCGGCTGCGATTGGCCAGCGAGGCGGCGGGATTTGGTACCTACGACTACAATGCCGCGGCCGGGCAGTTCTACTGGTCGTCGCACCTGAGACGCATGGTCGGCATGGCCGAGGACGAGCCGCTCACGCTCGAGCGGGCGCTCGAATTTGTCCATCCCGACCACCGTGATCGCGTGCGAGAGCACATGCTGGGTACCGCCGAAGGGGAGGGCCGCCGCGAGATCGAGTTCAAGGTGATCCGCCGCGACGGCAAGACCCGTTGGTGGCTCGACCGCGGACAGGTCATGCACACCGCAGCCGGCAGTGCAGGAGGGTGCAGGCTGATGGGGACCATCCTCGACATCACCGCCCGCAAGCGCACCGAGGAGCGGCAGAAACTCCTGATGGAAGAGCTTGACCACCGGGTAAAAAACATTCTCGAGAACGTCAACGCCATCGCCCGCCTGTCGAGCCTGAGCGCCACCTCGGTGGAAGACTTCGTGAAGATGCTCGAAGGCCGCATCCACGCCATGTCGAAGGCCCATGGACTGCTGCGGCGCAGCGCTTGGAGCGGGACCACCCTCTTTGATCTCGTCACCGAGTGCCTGGCCGCGTTTAAGGTACAGGGCGAACGCAGCATCAGCATCGAGGGCCCGCCCATCGTCGTCAGGCCGGAGCTCACCCAGTCGCTGACGCTCATTCTGCACGAGCTCGCCACCAATGCCATGAAGCACGGGGCCTTGTCGGTGCCGACTGGACGCGTCAGTGTCTCTTGGTCGAAGGGTTCGGGGGCCGGTCCGATGAACAGCTTGCTCTGGAAGGAGAGCGGCGGGCCGCCGGTCAGGCAGCCGGTGACGAGCGGTTTCGGCCTCAGCGTGCTGAAAACGGCGGCCCGCGAGATTGGCGCCGTTCCCGAGTGCCGGTTTGCCGAGGACGGCTTCATCTACCGTCTCGAGGGTACATTTGAGGCGAGTGCTCCGCCGACCGTGACGAGCGATTCATCGGCGTTGACCGTGATTGAGCCCGAGGCGCGCTGCGGGCCCGCTGGAGGTCCACGCGTTCTGCTGGTCGAGGACGAGGGTCTGGTCGCTCTGCAACTGCAAATGGATCTTGAGGAAAACGGCTATCACGTTGTGGGACCGGGTCGGACGCTGCAGGAGGGCGCTGCCCTTGCCCGGAGCGAGCAGATCGACGCGGCCTTGGTCGATGTGCGCCTCGGCAGCGAGACCAGCGCTTCGATCGCGGAAATTCTGCTTGCGCGGCAAATCCCCTTCGTATTCGCCACCGGCTACACTGATTCCACCATACTGCCGGAACACCTGCGCCACGTGCCACGGCTCAACAAGCCCTACGCTATGGATGTAATTCGGCAGACCATCGAGCGACTTGTTGCCGAGGGCAGCCGCGCTGCCCAGGAGGGTGCTGCGCGAGAGGCGCGCTGCTGAGCAGCGAGCCACTGGGAACCGTATGTGCATCCGCTCGTTAGCCCAATGTCGGGCGAGCGGAGCGAATACATGCTTGTGACCGCGCATAGGCCTCTCTGGGTTGTCAACCGGCCGCCCGGTCCGGGTCGCGATCCCGGTGCGGACCGGTCGCTTACTCCGCCGCCGCAAGGTGAGCCGGAGCGCGATCCCGTTCGCGACCCGACCGACGTGCCAATGCCCGATCCACCCCTTCCGCCACCGGTAGATGGGGCCCGCAGCCCGGGCGCAATTAGTCATGGCAGTACGCCGCTAAGCATCGAGGCCGCCGCGCCGGCCCGCGACCTTTCCCACGCGCTGGTAAGGAGGGCAACCATGAGTCAGGTTCCTGCAGCAGAGCTCGAAGTGCTGCGAGTGCTGGCGAGGTCCGCCTGCGACCGTGGCGAGTTCATGAGCATCGGCAAGTTGCTCGTAGAGCTGGATGATGCGCCGCGGGTGAACTGTGCCACGGCCTTGCGCAGCCTCAAGCGCAAGCGCTTCGTGACTTTCAAGGACGGGGACGCCGTGAAGCTCACTGCGTCTGGATTGGAGGTCCTCGCAGCGCGGTGAACGCGCGCGGTGCGGCGCACCCTTACACGCGCTGCGAGCGACGGCTCAAGCCGATCGGGCGCGAGGCTCGTCCTCATGAACCTCCTCGGCGCCGAGCGCGTCTCCATCGGGTCGTTGATCGAGCTGGGAATTTGGCCACCGGACCCAATGACCGGGCCCAATGAGACCCCGGAACCCGGAACTTGCGCAGGTCGTCACGAGCATTCGCCGCGCAGGCCGACGGTGATGTTGCCGTCGTTCTCTAGCACGGCATAGCGCACCTTTCTAATCGAGGTGCAACCCGCCTTGCGCACGGCCTCGAGCAGCTCCGAGTTTGTGATCCGCTCCCGCGCCATGACCGCTCGGTACACGCGCCCGTTGCGCACGAGCATGCGCGGCGTTCCCTCGAGCGTGCGTTCCGCCCGCTTGCTGCGCCACGACACGTAGTCGATGAACTGGTTGGCAGCGAACAGCGTAGCGACCGCGATCAATCCGCCGGTTAGCGAATTATCGCCGGCTGTCAGCGAGCCCTGCACACATTCGCTGAGGATAAGCAGCACGAGGAGGTCGAACGGGGCCAGTTCTCCAACGTGCTTTTTCCCAATGAACCTGAGCAGGATGAGGAGAAAGGCATAGACGATCAGTACGCGGGCGATGATTTCGCCGACGCCGGTGGATGGCATGAGCATGGCATGGCCTCGGGGACGATGAGGTTCGAACGGGCGGTCGGTTCCGGTCAGGAAACGCGCCCACAATCCGTTTGGTTCGAGCCGGCTGCTCGGCGACCCCGGAACCGACCTTTTGCTGTCGCGTTGTGCTCCGGTTGAACCCACTGATACGGAGAGCAGAGCCATGACCGTCAAGTCGATGGACGATCTGTTCGTTGAGACCCTGAAGGACATCTACTATGCCGAGAAGCAAATCCTGAAGGCATTGCCCACCATGGCGAACAAGGCCAAGTCCCAGGAGCTGAAGGAGGCGCTCGAGAAGCACCGCAAAGAGACCGAAGGTCAGCTCGAGCGGCTCGAGCAGGTGTTCAAGCTGCTCGATGCGCCGGCCCGCGGCAAGAGGTGCGAGGCCGTCGAGGGCATCATCGCTGAGGCCAAGGCACACATGAAGGAGATCGCCGACAACGGTGTGTTGGACGCCGGCATCATCGGTTCCGCCCAAGCCGTCGAGCACTACGAAATCAGCCGTTACGGTACGCTCATCGCTTGGGCGCGGGAGCTCGGCCACCAGAGCGCGCTAACGGCGCTCAAGCAGAATCTCGAGCAGGAGAAGAACGCCGATAGGCTTCTGACTAAAATCGCCGAGTCCTCGGCTAATCGCAGGGCGGGCGCGGCCTAACGGCTCGGTTTCCGACAGAGGGGAGAGGCGGAACGTTTCGCAGATCGACCCGGTTGATCAGCCAGAACGCGGCTGAGCCGGCCGAGTCGAACACGATGTCGTGCTGCAGCACGTCGTCGAGATACACATGCCATGCGCCGTGGCGCCGAAAGATCGAGATGCGGGTCCCGCGATAGGTGTCGGTCCAGAAGTCCGCCGCGAGTTTGCGCGGTGCAAAGGGTGACATGAAGCTTCTCAACTCGTTGCTGTGAGGCGCCTGCCGGCTGGAAAAGCCGCATTTTGTCGCGCCAGATCCTTAATCCTTAATGGGAACGGGAAACCACGAGGCGAGGCGGAAGTTCCCGTGGCGGTTCGGCGCTCATTCAGGAAGATCGGGTGCCTCGTCAAGGAAGAGGTGATCGGACGCAACGGTAACGGCGATCAGCAGCGGGACGGCCAGAAAGGCGCCTATCGGCCCCCACAGCCAGGCGCAGAAGGCAATCGCCAAGAACACGCCGAAGGGGTTGAGTTCGAGGCGCTTGCCCATTATGGCCGGCGTGATGAAATAACCTTCCAGCGTTGCGATGGCGACGTAGATGAGCGGGGCGACGGCGGCCTCACCCAGCGTGGGAAGCGCAATCAGACCGACCACCGACAGCGTCCCGACGACGATCGCGGGGCCCAAATAGGGGATGTAGTTCATCAATCCCGCGAGAACGCCCCAAAGCAGTGGATTGGGGAGACCGACGAGCCAAGTCAGCAGCACCGTCACCGCCGCCAGACAAACGTTCACGATCGTCAATGTGCTGAAGTAGGTCGACATGTTGCCATTGATCTCCTTCAGCGTCCGCAAGGCGGCAAGCCGAGTGCTCCGGTCGCGGAGCAGCAGGACCGCCGCTTTTTGGATTCGTTCCCAGTAGATCAACTGAAACAGGAACGCGCCGACGAAGAGGATGGTCTGGCCCACGGCGGGCGTCAGAATGGCGAAGAGCGTGGAGAACACGTTGGCGGCGGGCTGCTCGACCTTTATCGCGCCGGGTTCTGCACCGGCCACCGCGCTCACCGATTTTCGTATTTCATCAAGAAAAGCCAGGGGCTCGCTCATCACCTGGAGTTTTTGCTTGATCAGCATACCCAGCTCGGTCGCCCGGCCGATCCAATAGGTCAAAGGCGCCGACAGCAGGAACAGCAATATGAGCAACACCACCACAAGCGAGCAGGTAACCAAAATGGCGGAAACGACACGGGGCACTCCGCGCTCCTGCAGGAAACCAATAGGCGGACCGGCAATAGTGGCGATCACCCAGGCCAGAAGAACCGGGACGACGACGGGCTGTGCGACATGGGCGCACCAAACAATGGCAATCAGAAAAAGGCCAACAATCCCGACCTGGCTGGATCGCGCCAAGAGATCGGACGCCGCGGCAATCGCGATCCGGACAGGTTCAGCCGGCGGATCGCTGTGCTTCGGTGCGCGCTGCGACATCGACGTTTTTCTCGCCTGCTCCGCGCGCCGCTCGTGCGCTCGACAACTGGGGCTTCTACTCACCAACGGCTCAATCGGATGCTCGGTTCCCTGACGGGCGGAGGCCGCGTAAACGGGGACCCGGCACGCGTTTGCTGAACGACACGGATTTGCTGAAATCGATCGTGCATACAGCACAAGGAGCCATTGATATCTGATCGATTTTCACTTGCGCTCAGGATTGCCCATGTGTCGTGGGCGGACTAGGGTGATCCAAGTCAGCGCAGAAGTAGGCACCTTTTGCCGCACACCCTCCGGAGATCGGCCGTGAACAATGCGTTCGGAAGTTCAGCGGCGGGAGAGAATGAGGCTGGGTTGTGCACAAGCGAACCGCACAACGGTTCGCCTACCGGCGATGAGGGCGCAAGTGGCGCCGCGCTTGTGATGCCGACCTTTCTCGCGGCCGGATCGCTGATCGACTTGTTGCCGGCCGCCATCTACACGACCGACCCCGAAGGCCGCATCACCTACTACAACGAGGCGGCCGCCAAGCTTTGGGGCTGCCGCCCCGAGCTCGGCGAGAGCGAGTTCTGCGGGTCGTGGCGGCTCTACCACCCGGACGGTACGCCGATGCCGCACGAGCTGTGTCCGATGGCCATTGCCCTCCGCGAGCGGCGTCCCGTGCACGGTATGGAGGCGGTTGCCGAGCGCCCCGACGGCACGAGAGTACCCTTTCTCCCCTATCCGAGCCCCCTCTTCGACCCTGCCGGGAGATTGGTCGGTGCCGTCAACATGCTGGTCGACTTGTCGGAGCACAAACGCTGGGAGGCTCGGTTCGCCAAGCGCGCGCAACAGCAGACCGCGCTCTACCGCTTCACCGACCGGCTCTATCGCGCGGCCACCCGGCAGGAGATGGTCGATGCCGCCCTTGAGGCGGTTGCCGATGCGCTCGATTGCGATCGCGCCTCGGTCCTGCTCTTGGACGGGGGAGGGGTAATGCGGTTCGCAGTCTCGCGCGGGCTCTCCGAGCCCTACCGTCGTGCCGTGGAAGGCCATTCGCCGTGGCCGCCGCAGGCGACGGATCCGCAGCCGATCGTGATCGAAGACGCCCAGGCTGCGAATCTTGCCCCGGAGCTGACGCGGGCGCTCGAGGCAGAAGGCATTCGCGCGGTGGCGTTCATTCCGCTTGTTGCCGACAACAGGCTTATCGGCAAGATCATGATGTATGATGAGGCTCCGCGCTCCTATTCGGCAGACGAGATCGAACCTGCCCTCACCATAGCCCGCCAGCTCAGCTTCGGCCTGGGGCGGATCGCGGCGGAGCAGGCCCGCGCCCGGGCTGAGGCGGAGGTCAAGTTGCTGACCGCGATCGTGGAGGAGTCGGAGGATGCCATCATCAGCAAGGACCTGTCGGGCATCATCACGAGCTGGAACCGCGGAGCGGAGCGGCTGTTCGGCTACACTCCGCGGGAAGCCATCGGCAAGCCCGGCACGCTGTTGATTCCCGTGGACCGGCACAACGAGGAGCCCGAGATACTGGATCGCATTGGGCGCGGCGAGCGCGTACCTCACTACGAAACGGTGCGGGTCGCAAAGGACGGCAGCCTGATCGACGTTTCGCTCAGCGTCTCGCCGATTAGGGACGCGCTTGGCAACGTCATCGGTGCGTCCAAAATCGCCCGCGACATCAGTGAGCGCAAGCGGGCGCAGGCGCGCCAAGAGTTGCTCGCCCGGGAAATACAGCACCGCACCAAGAACATCTACTCGGTGGTACAGGCGGTGGTCGCGCGCAGCTTTGCCGGCAAGCGAACGGTCGAGGAAGCCCAGGAAAGCGTGCTGGCGCGGCTGCGCTCGCTCGCTCAGACCCACGCGCTTCTTGTCGAGGCCGAGTGGCAGGGCGCCGATCTCGCCGACGTCGTGCGCGCCGAGCTCAGCCCCTATCCGGGCCGTGCCGACATCGCAGGGCCGAGCCTGGTGCTCAGCGCCCGCGCCGCGCAGGACTTCGCCTTGGCGCTGCACGAACTCGCAACCAACGCCGCCAAGTACGGCGCGCTGTCCAACGCGACCGGCCAGGTGCACATCACCTGGTCGATCGAGGGACCCGAGCAAGATCGCGTGCTTGCCTTACGCTGGCAGGAGCGGGGTGGCCCGCCGGTCAAGCAACCGACCGGCAAGGGATTCGGCAGTGCCGTGCTTGAGCATGTGATGGCTGCCTACTCGGAGGCGCCCTCTCAGATCGAGTTCGATCCAGAGGGCGTTCGCTACGAGGTCAGGAGCCGGCTCAGCGCGATCACCGATTAGCCGGCCGGCGATCCCTGCCCAAATCAGTCCGCATTCTCGCCCCGGTGCGCGCCAAAGTGCCGCCACCGAATGCAGGCGTCAGCACATGCCGAGGCAGGAACCATCGGGCGCCGCTGCAGTTTCTCCTGCGACGGGCTGCGACAGTCGGGCTCGCAAGAGACCGCCACCAGTCCACACGCTGAGATCCAGACACATCAGGATGACGGAGAAACCAGATATGCGACGACAGGTACTGCCGCTGGCCGCCGCAGCCTTGTCGCTTGCGGCGCTTCCCGGCGTCGCAGCGGCCCAGGAGACGGCCATCGTGACGACCGACCTCAATATGCGCGCCGGACCCTCGATCAGCTTCCCGGTGGTCGAGGTCATTCCGGACAACTCGCAGGTGACCGTGTTCGGGTGCGTGCGCGACTACGAGTGGTGCGACGTCGTGTGGCGGGATGCCCGCGGCTGGGTGAGCGCAAGCTATTTGGAACACCTGAGCGATGGAACCTATGTGCCGATCGTTGAGTACGGTCCGACTGTTGGGCTGCCCATCGTCACGTTCTCGGTCGAGACCTACTGGGACCGTCACTACCGGCATCGCCCTTGGTATCGCGAGCGCGTGCGATGGTACCGGTTCTGGCGCGACGAGCGCCGCGATCAACGGGCCGATCGGCGCCGGGAGCGGCGGGACGAGGGGACCGAGCGGCGGGAGAGCCGGCGCGAGGGCCTCATCGAGCGGCGGCAGGAGCGACGCGCCGATCGTGCCGAGCGAAGAGTGGGTGTGGAACGCCGCACCTTCCTCCGCGCGGAGCCGCGCGGAGATGCGGGCCACGCGCAGCTCAGAACCGAGCGGCGTGAGCGACCGTCAGGTGCTCGTGGGTTTCGGGCAGAGCCCAGGGGCCATCGCGGCGGCCGCAACGCGGAGCGCCGCAGCGGTAGGTAGCGAGGGCTGACAGCAGGTCCGGCCGGGCTTCGGGACCTGGCCGGCCTCATCGAAAAAGGACACAAGGATGGCGCGGAAATACTCGAAAAGTGCCTCCAAGGACGTGGAGCGAGCCATGCGCAAGCGCAAGGGCGGCACTCTCCGAAGCGGCAGCGGACGCAAAGTGAAAAGCCGCAAGCAGGCGATAGCCATCGGGCTTTCGCAGGCCCGGCGCAAGGGCAAGAAGGTGCCCAAGCGCAAGCACGGGTGAGCTAGCGCGTCGTGGAGCGCGGGACCTGGAGCGCCGGGCCGGCTCACCTCCTCGATCGCGGCATCCGCGTCAATGCCGTTGCGCTTGGGCCGGTGTGGACGCCGCTCAATCCCGCCGACCGTCCGGCCGAGCAGATCCCCCATTTCGGTAGCGACACACCGATGAAACGTGCGGCCAGTCCGAAGAGGTTGCCCCCTCCTTCGTCATTATGGCGCCGGCTTGCGCGAGCTGTATCATCGGAGGCTACAGCCGCGGCTGACCGAGCTAGCCGCGGCGCAGGACGCCCGCGACCAAGGAGATGGCGAAGAGGACGATAAAGATCCAGAACAACAGGCGCGCGCCCTCCATGGCCACGCCCGCCACCCCGCCAAAGCCGACGGCTGCTGCGATCAATGCCACGATCAGGAAAACGATCGCATAATGAAGCAGATTACCCATGATCCATCATCGTCCTTTTTGCGCAGCGGATCGGCCGAACGAGCTTCCTCAGAGATAGCCGAACAGGTAAAGCAGAAGGATGATCGGCAATGGAATGCCGATGAGCCAAAGGAGCACGCCGCGCATCGGTCACTGTCCTTTCTGTGAGCCTTAGCCAGTGATCAACGTGGCGATGCCGCGTTTCGTTCCCGGCTCACGCCGCGCGCTGGGAGAGCACCGCTTCGCGAACCTCGCGCACGAGGATGGGCGGGTCCACCGGCTTCTGAATGAAGCGCGTTCCCGATGGAAGCTCGTCGGCGGCAGGCACGAGCTGGCCGGAAACGAGTACGACCGGTTTGGCGGAGGGTCTCAGGCGGGCATGCCAAGCCAAGGCAAAGCCGTCGTGTTGCCCGGGGGTCTCGATGTCGCTGACGACGGCCCGGATCGCGCCCTCCCGGTCGAGCAGCTTCATGCCTTCGTCAGCCGTCCTGGCTTCGATCACGTCGAACCCGGCCTCCCTCAGCACCTCGACCATCAGCAAGCGCACTAACGGCTCGTCCTCGACGACGAGGACAACGATCCGATGGGCGTCATTGCGGTCGACGGCCGGCATGTTGCCGGAACGCTACGCACGCAGGGATGGTTCCCTTACGGAGATGCGGTGCAGGGCCAGGAAGCGACAGGAATCGACCCGGCCGCGCTCGCGGCCGGGTCCAGGTGCGGGCAATGGCAGTCAAGCCATTGCTTGTTGCGCACCGCTTGGATGTTACTTGCTCGGCTTCGACGGGGTCGAGGACGGCGAGGAGGTCTGCGAGGTGTTCGCGTTGGGGTCCTTCCACTCCGGCGCTGTCTTCAGGCTCTCCTTGGTCACACTTGCGGTGGCGGACAGGCGGTTGTTCGAATCGCGCGACAACTGCACCTGGTCGAACCTCAACGCAACGTCACGCTCGCCGATGCCGAGGAAGCCGCCGACGCCGACGATGACATGGGTGATCTTCCCGTCGCTGTCGAGCAGCAGGTCGTTGATGTCGCCGACGCTCTCGCCAGAGGCATTCTTGAGGCTCGCGTTGAGAAGATTGCTGGCGCGATAGTCGCCCATGCTGGCCTTGGCGTCGGGAGCCTCAGCCGCCGCGCCAGGTGTCTTCGGAGCGGTCTTGTCCGGCGCCGACTTGTCCATGCTGGACGGAGGCGAGCTCTTATCCGGCATGCTCGATGGAGGAGAGCTCGGCTGCGACCCCGGGCCGATCTGCTGGGCCAGCGCCGGAGCAACAGCGAGCATGCTCGCGACTGAAATCGTCGTCAGAAGTTTCCTCATCTCGAACCTCTCGATTGCGGAAGGGCCGTTCCAGGTGACGGCATGACGTGCCAACGCTCCGCAGCCGTGTTGGTTCCCTTGCGCGGCCTAGCGTCAATGCGCGTTTGGGTTCCGGGAACCTTGCTTCGAGCCGGGCGTTCCTTCGCGTGCGCTGGTCTCGTGCAAGAGAGGTAACGAGCGCCATGCACGCGCTCATGAACATGATCGGGACGAAAGGCCAGAAGACCGGAAAAGGCCAGGAGAACGGATCGGATGCGCCGGCTCCCAATTTGCCTGGGCTCGACCCTAACGTCGAAAATCACCTCGGGCGAATGATTGGCATCACGTATGCGGCATTGCTCGAGCCCCCGCCCGAAAAGTTCGTGAAATTGCTCGAAGAGCTGGAGCGACAGGAGAGGCGCAATTGAGTGAGCCGGCCGGCAAGCGCAAAGGGCGTCCGTCGGGTGAGTTGCGCCGGGCGCTCGTCGCCTCGATCCCCAATCTGCGGGCGTTCGCCATCTCGCTGTGTGGCG
>DATLZB010000140.1:0-4078 GCA_035574175.1 Hyphomicrobiaceae bacterium | reverse complement strand
CTTCCGCCTCGGTCCGGCGTCGTCTTTCTTCCTCGGCAGCGGCTTTGGCCTCGGCTTCCAGCTCGGCCTTGGCCTCGCGGATCTTGGCCAGCCGCTTCTCCTTGTCGGCCACCCAGGCCGGCATCTCGTCGCCGCGCTTGTCGCCGTAGAGCCGATCCTCCTCGGCGTCGGCCGCCTCGGCCGCTTCAAGCCAGCGGTCGACCTCGGCCTTCAGCTCCGCTTCCCGCTTCTTCATGCGCTCATAGCTCATCGCTTTGTGCTTCGATGCGTTCGCCTTGATCTTGGTCCCGTCGAGCGCCACGTGCCCCAGCTTCACCAATCCAGCCTTCTCGGCCAGCTTCAGCACTTGCACGAACAGGTCCGCCAGCGCCTGCAGGTGCCGCTTGCGGAACTCCGAGATCGTGCGGAAATCCGGCGGATCGCCCGCCACGATCATCATGAAATCGGCACGTTCCCGACCCGCCTTGGCGATCCGCCGCGACGAATAAAGCCCGCTCGCATAGCCGTGCAGAAGCAGCGCCGTCATCATCCGCGGATCGAACGGCGGCTGCCCAAGCCCGCTCCGATAGCTGGCGGTGATCGCAGTCAGGTCGAGGCTCTCTCGCACCAACGATACAATCAACCGCGACAGGTGCTCCTTCGGCACGTAGTCCTGCACGCTCGGCGGCAGAAGCTGTGCCTCATCGATCTTCCAGGGACGAAAATCCTTGCTCATGTTCACGCAAGGAATCAGACTCGTCCCCTCTTGACCAGGGACTACTTGGACAGGCTCCTAGCGTGGAATCATGGTAGCGAGGTCGTGACTTTGCTATCCAGGGTTCCGCACGCACCTTATTGGTACGTCTGTTGCAGTGGCGGGTTGTGAGGCCAGGCGGAAGCGGCGGCCGCACAGGTTTGCACGCGGATGGGTTGACCGATGGCTGGTACCAGGATCGGCATTGCGCTCGGTGGCGGAGCTGCCCGGGGCTGGGCTCATATCGGCGTACTCAGGGCGTTGCTCGAGGCTGGTATCGTCCCCGACGTGATCGCTGGCACCTCGATCGGCGCGGTGGTGGGCGGCTGCTTCGCCGCGGGTAAGCTCGCCGAGCTTGAGGCCTTCGCACGGGGGCTCACGCGCCGTAAGGTGTTCGGCTATCTCGACTTCAACTTCGCCGGCACCGGGCTCATCACCGGGCAGCGGCTGTGCGACCGGCTGCTTGAGCACCTGGGCGATCGGGCGATCGAGGACTTGCCGGTGCCTTTCACGGCGGTGGCGACCGAGATCGGCTCCGGCCACGAGGTGTGGCTGTCGCGGGGACCGATGGTCGACGCGATCCGTGCCTCCTACGCGCTTCCCGGCATTTTCCGTCCGGTCAGGATCAATGGGCGCTGGTTGTTCGACGGTGCGCTGGTCAACCCCATTCCGGTCACCGTGTGCCGGGCGATGGGCGCGCGCTACGTGATCGCCGTCAACCTCAACACCGATCTTTACGGACGCGGCAGCGTGCTGCCCGAGATCGCCGCCCGCGAGGTCGAGGATGCGCCGGCGGAAACTCTCGCCGAGGCCAAGGGCAACACTCGTTCGGCGCTTAAGCTGCTAAAGCGCCAGGTGTTCGGCAGGGGAGAGGACGTGCCCGGCATCTCCACCGTCATGATCGATGCCTTCAACATCGTTCAGGACCGCATCGCCCGCTCGCGGCTCGCGGGCGATCCGCCCGACGCCATCATTACCCCGCGGCTTGGCGGCATCGGCCCGTTCGACTTCTACCGGGCGGACGAACTGATCGCGCGCGGGCGTGCTGCGGCCCAGCGCGAGATGGAAGACCTGGCGCACGAACTCAACTTGCGCTCGCGGCTGACGCCCAAGGTGGCGGTGCCAAACTGAGTGGGGTGCGGCCTTCGTTGCGCCCTTCAGGCGCGGTTGGCGACCTTCGGCTGCAACTGCTGTCGCGTCCCTCAGTGGGCATGAAGCAATCGCTCGCGCTGCGTGCACGCGGCGTCTCGTCCGGCGTTCATCCCGCGACGATGTAGCCCTTTAGTGCACTCGCCTCCATCTCGACCTCGGCGATGTGGTGCTTGACGACGTCGCCGATCGAAACAATGCCGACGAGCGCGCCGTTCTCCACCACGGGGAGGTGACGGAAGCGGCCCGCGGTCATGGTGGCCATCAGTTGCTCGAGCGTATCGCTTTCCTGACAGCTCACGACCGACCGGGTCATCATGCTGGACACAGGCGCTTCGAGGCACTCGGCCCCCTTCTCGGCGATCGCCCGGATGATGTCCCGCTCGGAAACGATGCCGATGACCCGGCCGTCGACGCCAGTAATCACCATGGCGCCGATGTTGCGGGCCGCGAGCTGCCGGGCGACCTCCACCAGCGTCACGTCCGGCGTGACGGTGGCAACGGAGCGACCCTTACCCTTGAGAATGGCGGCGACATTCATTGCGCAACCTCCCAGGTCCGCGCGCCGGGCGGTGAGGAGTGCGGCACGGGGCGAGGACCAAGGGTGGACGCGGAGCGTCGAATACGTGCCTGAGCCTGACCAGCCTGCGCTGCCTTGCCTGATCCTCGAATGGGGTCTCAACCCCTAATTGTCGAAGTATCCGTTAAGTCCCGAGGGTGTGCAAGCAGCTCAGGTAGACGGCCCTTCCTGGTCTTGAGCGGACGCCCCGGAGACTTTGACGGGCCCCGTGTCGAACGCGCCGAACGTCAGCAGGCCGGCGAGAAACCCGCCGATGTGGGCCTCCCAAGCAATGCCGTCGTCCGTGAGTAGGCCGCGGAGCCAGAAAGCGAACACCAGGTTCAGCACAATCCACACCATGACCGCGGCGAGCGCCCGGCGATCGGCGAAGGTCGCCCGCAGCCCGAGCCGCGGCGCATTCCAGGGCTCCTCGCGCAGCAGGTGGCGATCGCGGCCGCTGCCCGCGGCGAAGAGCAGCCGGAACAGGGCCCCCATGAGACCCGATATGGCCCCCGACGCGCCCACCACTGGCGCTGCGAGGTCAGGGTTAACGGCGAGAAAGGTCAGCGCCCCGGCGAAGCCGCTCAAAAGGCCGAGGCCGAGAAGACGCAGGGTACCGATGCGACGCGCGAGCGGGCTGCCAACCGCCAGCAGCCAGGCGCCGTTGACGAGAAGGTGCGTCAAGTCCCCATGCAGCAGCATGTGGGTCAGCAACGAGGTGACGGCCGCAGTCGCACCCCCCGGCAGGTAGTGGCCGGCCTGCGTGTAACGGGCCGGGATGAAACCCATCGCCCGAACCAGCCAAGCGTCATCCTCGACAGAGAGCAGGTCGCGGCCCACGTGCACAAGCGCCAGAATGGCGAGCATCCACACGATGCTGGCCGGGACGTTCAACAAAGGTTCCCTCGACTGCACGCGCAACCCCCGGGCTCGTCGGCGGCACAACCCCTAGTCGCCCATGGCCGGGCCGGCAAGCCTTGGCCGCACCATGAGGCGACCGCGGCGAGCTGGCACAAAAGCTGCTCCACAGCCGGCAGAGACCACGGCGGTGCGGGCGTTGTACCGGTTTGGGACGGCCGTTCAGGAGCTCTCCGGGACAAGGCCGTACCGCCACAGGGGCAAGAGCCGAGCGATGCGACAGAGGACGAGCCAAATCCTTTACGCCTACTGGAACGAGGTGCGCCGCGGCCGGCTGGCGCCACGCCGTTTCGACATCGAGCCGGCTCGGCTCGCCGGTATCCTCGCCGAGACGCTGATCCTCGAAAGGGTGAGCGCTACGAGCTACCCCTTCCGCCTCGCGGGTACCCGCATCTGCGAGCAGTTCCAGGCCGAATTCCGCGGCAGCAACTTCCTCGACCTGTGGAGCGCGGGGGACCGCGCGTGCCTCGCCCAGAAGCTCCAGCTCATTGCCGAACAGGGCGGCGCGGCGGTGATCGATTTCGAGGGTCGCGCGGGTGAAGGACGGATCGCCAAGTTCGAGGCGCTCCTGCTGCCGCTGCTTCATGCGCAACCGACCGTCGACCGCTTCCTCGGCTCGATCAGCTGTTGGCGAGCGCCGCTGTGGCTCGGTCGCGAGCCGATCAGCGAGGCGGTGCTCGAGCGCGTAGAGGTGGTTTGGCCCGACGGACGCCCGCACA
>DATLZB010000139.1:0-7753 GCA_035574175.1 Hyphomicrobiaceae bacterium | reverse complement strand
GCTGTGCGTGATCGTGCCTACGAGCCGCTTCAACGAGCGCGTGTTCGAGTCGATCAAATCTTGTCTCACGGCTGCGGCGGCGCGGCTCACCATGCTGTCCGGCGCCCGCCGGTTGCCGGTGCCGGTCAGTGCGCCGGCGCGCGCCAGGCCGTCGCAGCCGCGCGCCCTGGTGCGCCGCTGGGAGCCGGCGTCATCGATGCCTGAGCTCAAACCCGTAATGCGGCCACCCGAAGAGGGCGGATCGGGCGAGCATGTCTGCGGCTGAAGCGTACATCCACCGGAACTGGAGGAAAGCATGACGTTCGGCACGATGATCACCGGCACTCTCGAATACTTGCGGCGGCCGCTGCTCGCCAACATCACGCCGGGCATGAAAGTGTTGATCGTCACCGACACCGCCCACGATCCGCGCGTGTGGCAGGTGATCATGGCAACCGTCACGGAGCTCGGCGCCGATCCCACTCTGGCGCTGTTCGATCCCCGCCCCGCCGACTACTACGATCCGCCACAGGCCGTGTGCGAGGCCATGAAGCGCGTCGACGTCAACATTCTGGTGGCGTCCACGGGCATGCTGCACTCCCCGGCCAACATGAACGCGATGAACGAGGCAGGCGTGCCCTGCATCTGCATGGATGGCGGAATGACGCTGGAGATGTTCCAGTCCGGCGCCGTCACCGAGGACCAGCGCGAACTCGCCATCCGCCAGCACTACGTTGCGACCAACATCTTCGGCCAAAATGCCAAGGAGTGCCGCGTCACCTCCAAGTACGGCACCGATCTTACCTATCGCATCGAAGGGCGCGTGCGCATCCCCAAGCTTCCCGGCAACGATTTCGTTCCTTACAAGATGGTGGACGCCACCAAGTCGCACATAAGGCGCAAGCGTTTCCTGTTCCCGAACGGCGAGTTCAACATTCCGCCGATCGAGGACTCCGCCAACGGCAAGCTCGTGATCGACTTGTGCATGCACAATCTCGGCGCACTGAAGAGCCCGATCGAGCTCACCATCGAGAAGGGCCGCATCGTGAAGATCGACGGCGGGGCGGATGCCTTCACGCTGCGCACCTATCTCGCAACCTACGGCGACAAGAACGCCTACCTGTGCCCGGCGGAAGCGTCGGTCGGCATAAACTCGAAGGCCTTGATCCGCGGCGTGCAGCGCGAGGACAAGAATATTCTGGGGTCCATGCATTTCGGCCTCGGCACCAACATCGACGTCGGCGGAACGGTGATGTCCAACATCCACATGGATGGCGTCATCCTCGAGCCGACCCTCTACGTGGACGGCGACAAACGCATCGAGAACGGCAAGTTCCTGAGGCCGGTGGACGGCCCGCTGCAGTGATGGCTGCTTTTTGGCCCGGGTCGCTTGGGGACGACCGGCGATTGAACTTTAGCGACCCGTGAATACGGGCTTTCGCTTCGCCATGAACGCGCGGCGGCCTTCCGCGTAGTCCTGACTCGCAAAGCAGGCCTCGATCGCCTCGGCGCAACGGCCCAGATCGCGCTCTTGGGGGTCTTTCGCGATCTCCGCCACCACCACCTTGGCGGCGCGCGCGCTGAGCGGCGCGTTCTCGGCGATCGTCAACGCGGTTCTCCGCACGGTGCTCTCCAGCTCGGCACGCGGTACAACCTGATTGACCAGCCCCATGCGCAGCGCTTCCTCGGCACCGTAGCGACGCGCGGTAAGCAGGATCTCCTTGGCGCGCGACTGGCCGACTGCCTCGACGAGCTTGCGCACGCTGTCGAAATCGTAGGCGATCCCCAGGCGCCCCGCCGGGACGCCGAACTGGGCGTCGTGCGATGCGATACGGATGTCGGCATTGAGTGCGGTGCGCAGACCACCGCCCAGACAGAAGCCTTGGATCATGGCGATCAACGGCTTCTCTAGCGTGGCGTAGCGCTCCTGCACCTTCCTGGAGATGGCGCCGTAGTGCTTTCGGTCCTGCGGCGTGACTCGAGTGCCCTCGAATTGAGAAATGTCGGCACCGGACACGAACGCCTTGTCGCCCGCCCCCTTCATCACGATAACGCGGATGCTGTCGTCCTGCGAGAAATCGTCCAGAATCTCCATGACCGCGAGCCGCATCTCGTGGGAGACGGCATTCCGGCGTGCCGGATTGTTGAAGATCATCCAGCCGATCGGACCGTCCTTTTCGGCGAGCATCTTGTCGGTGCTGAGCTTGATCATGCTGTTTGCGACCTGTCGTATGCATGCTTTGGGATCGAATGAACGGCGCACAGGCTGGCGCGGGGGCAATCTGCTAGGGCGCGGGGGCATTCCTGATGATGCGAAAAATCCCGCTCGCGCGCGCGACCTGCGCCCCGTCCGCGCCTTCGACCTCGGCTTCGCCGACCGCAATGGTCGTGCCTGCGCGCACCAGACGCCCGCGTGCAGCGAGCGCGCCGCGTCCGGGTGCGAGATAATTGACGGTCATGCTGATGGTGGAAAGGCCCCAGGCGCCGGGATCGGCGGACCGCACGGCTCGCGTCATGGCAATATCCATGAGTGCCGCGATCACGCCGCCGTGGGCGTCGCCCTTCTGGTTGCGCGTCGCCGCGGCAAGCTCGAGTTCTACCTCCGAGCGACCGTCCGCGGCCGCGATCCTGGTAACGCCCAGATGGCGCGCGAAAGGCGTGATCTCGCTCATCTCCGTCCGGACTCCCGCCGGTGGCGTTCTCGATGTCTCTTCGCCGCTCACTGGATCGCACCCCTGGCGGCGAGCTCTTCGATGTCGTTCGGCGAAAAACCGAACTCGGCAAGCACCTCGCGCGTGTGCTCGGCGAACTCCGGCGGGCCGGACGCGAGCCTGCTCGGCGTGCGGCTCAACGTGAAGGGCTGGCGCGGCAGCGCAAGCTCCCTGCCGTCCTTGGTCACGGTCTGACTGAGCGCCAAGTGTTTCGCCTGTGGATCCTCGAAGGCCTCGCCGATCGTGTAGATCGGACCGCAGGGAATCTCATGCTGCATCAGCCGCGCGATCGCCGTCTTACTGTCCATCTGTGCAATGATCTCTTGAACGAGTGCGTTGACCTCCACCCGATGCTTGCGGCGGCGTTCTCGGGTGCTGTAGTCGGGATGATCGATCAGGTCCTCGCGGCCCAGCGCGCGGCAAAACCGCGGCCACATGGCCGGGATCGGGGCGACGTTTATGTAGCCGTCCTTCGTGCGATAGGTGTTGGTCGGCACACCGGTCGGGTGCTCGTTGCCAACCCGTTGGGCCACAACTCCATCGACCAGGTAGCGCGCCGCCTGCAGGTCGAGAGCGAACATCTGTGCTTCGAGCAGCGAGGTCTGCACCCACTGGCCCTCTCCGGATTTCTGCCGCTCTATGAGGGCGACGAAAATACCGAGAGCCGCACACAGCCCGGCGATGACGTCACTGATGGGAAAGCCGACGCGCATCGGCTCACGGTCGGGCTCCCCGGTGATCGACATCAAACCGCTCATCCCCTGGATTATCTGGTCCACTCCCGGCCGGTCGCGATAGGGCCCATCCTGGCCGAATGCCGAGATGCTGACATAGACGAGGCGCGGATTGACCACCTTCAATGTCTCGTAGTCGATGCCAAGGCGATGCTTCACATCGGGACGAAAGTTCTCGACGAGAACATCGGCACGGCGCGCGAGCTTCAACAGCACCTCGCGCCCGGCCGAGTCGCGGAGGTTGATGCTGACCGAACGCTTGTTCCGGTGCCGGTTGATGAAGTCGGAGTCGCTCCGGGCGGAGAAGTCGTCCAAATGCCCCGGACGCTCGATGCGGATGACGTTGGCGCCCCAATCGGCAAGCTGGCGCACGCAGACCGGCCCGGCACGTACATGGGTGAGATCGAGCACGACGAGGCCTTCAAGAGCGGTAGAGGACTTCGGATAGCTTGTTGCAGTCGGCCGAGGCGGCTTTCCTCTTCCTTTCACGGCAGCTCCATGTCCCTGTAACGGTCCTCAAGGTCGATCTGCAGCGGCTCTACCACCCGCACTGTCTGGTTGTACCAGGCAACGATCAGCACCAGCTCAAGCAACAGGTTGCGCTCAAGATGAGAGGCCACGGCGTTCCAGGTGTCGTCGCTCACCTTGATGTTGACCGTGGCCTCGTAGGCGTAGCGCACGATGGCCCGCTCGCGCTCGTCGAATTCCGGCGAGGTCTGGAAATCCGCGAGGGCCCGGATCTGCTCACGGCGCAGGCCGGCGGCGATCGCGGGCTTGACATGGTGCAGGAACTCATAGCGGCATCCGGTGAAATGGCCGACCGCCAGGATGGCAAGCTCGCAGTCGCGGCGCGGCAGCTTGGTATGCTGGCGCAGGCTGTTGCTGTAGGCGGTGCGGTGCTCGAGAACGAGCGGGATGTGGGCGAGCGCGCGCACGAGATTGCTCAGCGGCAGAGAGCGGCTGCGTTCGGTGCGCTCGAAGAGGTCGCGATAACCCTCGGGCAGGTCTTCTGCCGTGCAAAGCGGCACGCGCGCCATCCGCAGCTCCGTTCAGAACGTGAGGGTTAGTCGCCGGCTCCCGGAAAAATGCGAGCGGCGCTCATCGCGTGCGCCGCGCGGCCTTGGCGATCTCCTGTTGCACGGGGTCGCCCTCGACGCGCTTGACCGAGGTCTCCGCTTCGAGGCCGGTGCGCTGGCGGGCAAGCGTCTCCTTGCCGTTCTCCTCCCAGTCGCCGGCAGCCGTCCGGTCGGCGAAGCGTTGCCAGGTCTCGCTCCAATCGCCCAGCGTGTATCCGTGCCAGGGCGGCGTCTGCTTCACGGGGGGAAGCCCGAGCTCCTGCCAGATCCGGTAGGCGTTCTCCATGAACGGCTTGGCCGGCAAGGCAAGCGGCGGCATCGGATATTTCCGGGTGGCGTCGATGAGCAGGCAGGAATCGGTCGGGTTGGGGCCGTAGTGTGCGCCCTGCACGCGGTTGCGGTAGGGAAGCACGTGGACGTCCTCGGCCGGCCTCGACCGGTAGGCCAGCGACCAGAGCACCGCGTCCACCGAGGTGGGGTCGATGTCGTCGCTCACCGCGATGGTGATCTTGCCGATACCAGAGAGGAAGGATGTGGCGCCGTAAAGCCCGCGCCAGATCTCGGCCTTGCTCGTTCCGTACTCGTACTGGACGAACACCACCGGGCGCAGGTTGGTCAGCGGCTCGTGCAGCACCACGCGCTTCACGCCCTTAATGCCCATCGTGTTGCGCAGGTGATTGAGGAACAGCGGCTCGTAGGCGACGCGCTTGATTGCGCTCGATTCGCTCGGCGTCACCTGGCTGATGATGGCGCTGAACACCGGCTTCTTCTTGTGGGTGATCGCCGTCACCTGCATCGGCATGTTGAAGGCCTCAAGCGCCACGTAACCGTTGCTCTCGCCGAAGGGCGCCTCAGGCTCGAGCACGTTCGGGTCGATGAGACCCTCGATGACGATCTCGGCATTGGCGGGACCCAGAAGATCGATGGTCCTGCACTTGACGACATCGATGGCGTCGCCGGCCAGACCGCCGGCGACCGCAAACTCGTCGAGATCGACCGGCAGCTTCTGGGGCGAGGTGAAGGCGACGACCGGTGCCGCGCCCAGCGCGATGGCGATCGGAAGGTTCTCGCCGCGCTCGCGCGCCTTGAGCCAATGCAGCCAGCCGCCGGCGCCGCCAGGGCGGGCGCCCATGCGCACGACCATGCGATCAGTGGCCTTGAGGGCGGCGCGGTACATGCCCATGTTGTGGATGCCGCTCTCAGGATCTTTGGTGATGCAGAGCGTTGCGGTCAGGTAGGGTGCGGAATCGAAGCCCGGCGTAGAGACGGGCACGGGGAGCCGCGCAAGGCCGCCGCCGGGTTTCTTTAAATCATCCCCGCTGATCACCACGTCGTGCACCGGCCCGCTGTCCACCACCCGCGGCGGGATCGGGTTGGCGATGGCGGCGAGCCACGCATCGCCGATCTCGGATACGGCACAGCCCATGCCCATGGCGTAGATGCGCGCGGAGGCCGCGAGCGCGCCCAGCACCACGGGCATGTCGTACTTCCTGCCCTTGGAATCGACGACATTGGTGAAGATGAAGGCCTTGCGCTCGTCCTCGGGAATGCCTCCGATGAATTGCCAGCGGACGAGTGGATGCAGCTCGGTGTCCTTGTTGATCGGCCGATCGACTTTGACGAGGAGGCCCGCCGCATCGAGCTGGGCCAGATGGTCCTGGAAGTCGAGCACCGGCTTCTGCCGGGCGCTGGATTGGCCGTCCGCCTTCTGAAGCATTTCGTCCTCCCGATCCTCAATTCATGTGCAAGGTGCAACCTGCGCACACCAGCCCGCTGTGCTGCGCTGTGCCGTTACGTGTTCTCGTCCGCCAGTCCCTTGATGAAGTCGCGGAGTACACGAGCATAGAGCCGCGGGTTCTCCAACGGTGCAAAATGGCCGACCCCCTCCATCAGGTAAAAGGAGCCGCGTGGAAAAACCTGCGACATCTCCTTCACGATCGAAGGCGTGGCCGAGTCGTCGTTCGAGCCGGCGATCGCCAGCACGGGTACCCTGATGCCGGCCAGCTTGTCACCGTAGTCGCGATCACGCATGCAAAGCCAGGACCAGCAGTGCACAACCGGATCGTTGTCGAGAAACCAGGCGCGCACCTTCGCCACCACGTCGGCGTTCAGCGCCATGAACTGCGGACTGAACCAGCGTGAAAGCGTGCCCTCAAGCACCGCGGGCATGCCGTTGAGCGCAGCGTCGGCTCGCTGCTGGAGCGCCGCCCTGCCCTTCTCAGTCCGCGTGTGGGTGGCGTTGGAGAGGACGAGCGCCCGCACCAGCTCCGGCGCCTTCACGGCCACCCAGTTCGCGATCATCACGCCCATCGAGCAGCCGACCATTACGCACGGCGGAGACCCCACGGCGCGAACCAGCTCGATCACATCCGCGGTCAGCTCGTCGAGCGAGAAGGGCCGGTCCGGGACGTCGCTCTCGCCATGGCCACGAATGTCGATGGCAATCAGGCGAACGTCGCTTTCGAGTTCGGCAATCACCGGATCCCAGAATTCGGCGCGCATGGCGACGGGATGGAGCAGCACAACCGTGCGGCCAGCACCACGGGTTTTGTAGCGCAGGCTCAATCCAGATTGCAGCCGAAAACGCATACTCGTTGCTCAGCCTCTGGGTTTTGGGGCGCGCACGAGGGCCAACAGCGTCCCGGCATACTCGGATGCCATCGCCGCCGAGAGCCCGGTCGCGTTGTTCTGAAACTTCTTGATCGTCTCGAGCACCAGGCGCGGACGACCGGCAAGCTCGCTCACAAAGGCCGCCGTTTCGGCGGCGAACTCAGAGGCAGGAACGACCTTGCTCACCAGACCGAAGGCGAGCGCTTCCTTGGCGTCGATCTCGGCCCCCGAGTAGATAAGATAGGTCAGTGCCTTCGCGGGTACCTTGCGAAGCACGGCGGACATGGCCAGCGTCGGCGGGGTGCCGTGCTTGATCTCGTTGAAGGCAAAGCGCGCCTTGTCGGAAGCCAGAGTAATGTCGCACCCGCCGGCAAGCGCCGCACCGAAGCCGAGACCGGGTCCCTGGACGAGCGCGATTACGGGCACCGGCGCGGCGTTGATCGCCTCATAGACGCCGAGGATCGCGTCCATCGTCTTGCGAATCTCGTAGGCGGACAGTCCCGAGCGATCTTCGCCCCTGGCGTCGCGGCCGCCGCAGAAGGTTTCCCCGCGCGACTTGATTACGATGACGTGGGTACCCGCATCGGCGCCGAGCTCACGAATGTGGCGAGCAAGCTCGACCAGCGCGGGCCGGGTGAGGCGG
>DATLZB010000138.1:0-9622 GCA_035574175.1 Hyphomicrobiaceae bacterium | reverse complement strand
GCACCGAGCCCCCCGCCATTTGAAACCCGGGCGCTGGTAGACGGCGGTTTCTTTGAGCGTTGAGCGTGCGGGGCTTGAGGCGCAGCCGGGCCATGCGCTAAGAGGCCGCCATCTCCGACCAAAGAGGCTGATGTAGGAGTCGCCCCATGGCGAACCCCCAGTTCGTCTACCACATGCACAAGCTCTCCAAGACCTATCCGGGGGGCAAGCAGGTCTTGAAGGACATCTCGCTGTCGTTCTTCCCCGGCGCCAAGATTGGGGTGGTGGGTCTCAACGGTGCGGGAAAGTCGACCCTTCTCAAGATCATGGCCGGCGAGATCGAGGACTATGCGGGCGAAGCTTGGGCTGCCGAGGGCGTCCGCATCGGTTATCTGCCGCAGGAGCCGGAGCTCGATCCGGAAAAGGACGTGCTTGGCAATGCCATGGAGGGCGTCGCCGAGAAGAAAGCTCTGCTTGACCGCTACAACGAGCTCGCCGCCAATTATTCTGACGACACCGCCGAGGAGATGGCCAAGCTCCAGGACGCGATCGACAGCCAGAACCTGTGGGATCTCGAGGCGCAGGTCGAACAGGCACTCGATGCCTTGCGCTGCCCACCGGGAGATGCCGACGTCACCAAGCTCTCCGGCGGCGAGAAGCGGCGCGTGGCGCTCTGCCGGCTCCTGCTGTCCAAGCCCGACCTCCTGCTGCTCGACGAGCCGACCAACCATCTCGACGCGGAGTCGGTAGCTTGGCTCGAGAAATACCTGAAGGAATACCCAGGCTGCATTATGCTGGTCACCCACGACCGCTACTTCCTGGACAACATCACCGAGTGGACCTTGGAGCTCGATCGCGGGGCAGGCGTGCCCTACAAGGGCAACTACTCGAGCTGGCTCGAGCAGAAGGCGAAACGCCTCGAGGTGGAAAAGGGCCAGGAGGAGGCCCGCCAGCGCACGCTCAAGCGCGAGCTCGAATGGATCCGGTCGAGCCCGCGGGCCCGGCAGGCGAAATCGAAAGCTCGCATCGCCGCCTACGAGAAGCTGGCCGAGGAGGCCGGCCGCCAGGAGGTTGGCCGCGCCCAAATCCAGATTCCGCCGGGCCCGCGGCTCGGCGGCATGGTCATGGAGGTGGAGGGCCTCACCAAGGGTTACGGCGACCGTCTGCTCATCGACAACCTCTCCTTCAAACTGCCGCCCGGCGGCATCGTCGGGGTCATCGGCCCCAACGGCGCCGGGAAGACCACGCTGTTTCGCATGATCACCGGCCAGGAAAAGCCCGACGCCGGCACCATCCGCCTCGGCGAGACGGTCAAGCTCGGCTACGTCGACCAGAACCGCGACCATCTCGACGACAAGAAGACGGTGTGGGAGGAGGTGTCGGGCGGCCTCGACGTCATCAAGCTCGGCGACAAGATGGAGGTGAACTCCCGCGCCTATGTGAGCTGGTTCAACTTCAAGGGGCCTGACCAGCAGAAGAAGGTGGGGCTCCTGTCAGGCGGTGAGAGGAACCGCGTGCACCTGGCCAAGATGCTCAAAGAGGGCGGCAACCTGCTCCTCCTCGACGAGCCCACCAACGACCTCGACACCGAGACACTGTCCGCACTCGAGGCGGCACTCGAGGATTTTCCCGGTTGCGCCGTCATCATCAGCCACGACCGCTTCTTCCTCGACCGCATGGCCACTCACATCCTGGCCTTCGAGGGCGACAGTCACGTGGAATGGTTCGAGGGCAACTTCGCCGACTACGAGGCCGACAAGAAACGCCGCCTCGGCGACGTCGCCGTTGAGCCGCACCGCATCAAGTTCAAGCGCTTCGAGCGGAACTAACCTCGGAGGAAAACCCCGCCCGATTCACCGGTTGAGCGCAACCACCAGCGCCTGGACGTTGCCGCCGTTGTCGTTGACGTAGCGCTCGAACAGGTCCTTCAGAAACGGCGTCATCCAGAACGATAAAACCTGCGCATCGAACACGCGGTAGGAGCCGCCGTGCGGGATCAGCCGCCACTGCACGTCATAGGAACTGCCGTCCTTGAGGTGCACGCGGCTGTCCACGAACACGCCCTTGCTGGTGTGGGTCGGGGGCGAGAAGAACTCCGCGTGCGAGACCGGGTACTTGGGTGCTTCGCCAGCAGCATAGCGGGCGATGAAGCGGACCATGCCCGAATAATAGATTTCCCTGTCGGTCGGCTGCAGTCGCGGCTTGTAGGTACCGAGCGCATAATCGCCGATCGCCCGGAAATGGCCGTACCGGTTGATGGCATCGGCGAAGGCTTGCGCGGAGCCCGAGTTGGCAGCCGCGATCAAATCTTTTGCCACGCGCTTCATGAATTCGACCGCCGGCTCCTGGGCGGCTGCCGCCGGCGGCTTCACAGCCATGGCGAGTACGAGGCCTGTCGCGACGATCAGGGTGGTTGCCGAACGAAGCAAAGCCGAGCCGAAATCACGACCCATCATGTCGCTGCCCTCATCATGCAATGGCCCACCCTCCGGCACGCCGCGCCGACCGCAGTGGCTGCGCACCGAGCGTGCGTTCTATGAATCACAGCTCGGCACAGACGTCAAAGCAGACTGCGATTTCAGCTTAGTGAAAGCGGCAGCAGCAAGGCCGCTGCCTTCGCCCGTTCTCGGTTTGGACGCCGCCAACGGCCGAACCGCGCGCCTCCAACACCCGCCGCCGGATGCGCACGCAACTCTGGTTACGTTATGGTGATCGGCCCGCATTTGGCGACACACACCAAGCAGCCCTGACGTGCTAGGCTTTGGCCGCGTTCCCTGGCCGCGCTGGCGGCTTGCATGCAGGAGAATTGCCGTGGGTCGCGTGCTGTGGTGCTGGCTGGCCTTGTTGACAGCACTGCCCTCGGCCGCCGCCGAGCCGACAGAGGTCATGGTCGAGGAGCGGGCCCGCACATTTCTGGTGCGGCGGCCCGCGCATGGTCCGCATCCGACCATCATCGTGCTGCACCGGGGCAACGGGACGGCCCAGGAGGAGCTGCAACTCTCGGGCCTCGCTGAGGCGGGTATCGCGCGCGGCTATGCGACGGTGTTCCCACAGGCCGTCGCCGGTTATTGGAACTTCTTTCCGTCCGGTCGGGAGAACGGCTTTTTCACGCACTTCTTCCGCGCGAGCGGCGGCGTACCCGACGACCTTTCGTTCCTGAGGGAGCTCGCGGACCGTCTCGTCCGGGACGGGATAGCCGATCCGCGCCGCATCTATCTTATCGGTCGCTCGCTGGGCGGCGCCATGGTGTTGCGGCTAGCCTGCACGGACGCGGAACGCTTCGCGGCCATAGGATTGCTCACCACTGCGATGCCGGACGTGGTGGGTGCCGAGTGCCGCCCGGCGCGCCCCATCCCCGTCATTGTCCTCAACGCAACCAAGGACCGCGTGCTGCCTTACAAGGGGGAGCGGAGCGGCGGACGCGATATACTGTGGTCGACCGAGCGTCTGGTCGCCTTCTTCCGTCGACTGAACGGCTGCGGTGGCAGCGAGCAGCGCATGGTCGCTCGCGATCGACAGGCCCCGGAGGTCGTGATCGACCGCTGGAGTGAATGCCCGGGCGGACCCGTCGTCCTCCATTCGATCGTGGGCATCGGGCACCAACTCCCAGGCGAGTTGAACACTGCACGGACCCTGCTCGACTTCTTCGACGGCCACACGAGGTGAGCGCGACGGCGCTGCCTTATTGGGGCACGAGATGGTCGTCGCCCTCAACGCCATGCTGAAGACCACACGCCCTTTCGCCAGGCCCAAACTTGACAACGCCCTATACAGTTTTGGCCAAGTTGAGAGCCTCGTACCCACTCAATGTCTTCTTGAGTCTTCCCGACGCAGGTCGGAATCCGCGCCCGCTTCGGCGCACCATTTGTTCGATGGCAATGGTGGGACAGGTCACGGGCCGCCCCGAGTTTGCTCGGGGCACACGTTTGCGCCTCTCTCCAACGGCATCCCAACGCCGGTCGGCATCCATGCCGGCTTAGGAGTGCTCGCGTTCGATGCCGCGTGCAGCCCCACCCCTGCGCGCCGGCCCACCCCTAGCCCGCACCCATCACATGGCCTATAAGCCGATCCGCAGCCCGCACGCATCGTGGCATGCTGTTTGCGGCCGGCGGCCCACTGGGCCCGCGCCTGGGCTGCCGCTTCCAGGCCCTCAAGCCTTAGACTTCTAGGAGTATACCGCATGCCGGCACCCTGGTCGCCAGACAGCTGGAGAGAGAAACCCATTCTCCAGGTGCCAGAGTACCCCGATCCGAAAGCGCTCGCCGAGGTCGAGGCGCGGCTTGCGACCTTCCCGCCGCTGGTGTTTGCCGGCGAGGCGCGCGATCTCAAACGCGGCCTGGCACAGGTGGCGTCGGGAGACGCCTTCCTCCTGCAGGGTGGGGATTGCGCGGAGAGCTTCGCCGAGCATCGCGCCGACAATATCCGCGACTTCTTCCGCGTGTTTCTTCAGATGGCCGTGGTGCTGACCTATGCCGGCTCCTCGCCCGTGGTGAAGGTCGGCCGCATCGCCGGCCAGTTCGCCAAGCCGCGCACCTCCGATACCGAGAAGCGGGATGGGGTGGAACTGCCGAGCTACCGCGGCGACATCATCAACTCGGCGGAGTTCACCGCCGAGGCCCGCCGTCCCGATCCCCAGCGCCAGCTCCAGGCCTACCGGCAGGCGGCCGCAACCCTCAACCTGATCCGTGCCTTCGCCATGGGCGGGTATGCGGATCTTGAGCGCGTGCACCAGTGGAACATGGGCTTCGTCGCCGACTCGCCCCAGGGCCACCGCTACCAGGAACTCGCCGACCGCATCACCGAGTCGCTCGGCTTCATGCGCGCCTGCGGCATCACCTCCGACAACACGCCTCAGCTGCGCACCACCAACTTCTATACGAGCCACGAGGCGCTGCTGCTTGGCTACGAACAGGCGATGACGCGCACCGACTCCACCACCGGAGAGTGGTATGCCACCTCCGGTCACATGCTGTGGATCGGCGACCGGACCCGCCAGCCCGACCATGCCCACGTCGAGTTCTGCCGCGGCATCCGCAATCCCATAGGCATCAAGTGCGGGCCCACGCTTGAGGCCGACACCCTCTTGCGTCTGCTCGACATCCTGAACCCCAGGGACGAGGCCGGCCGCATCACACTGATCTGCCGGTTCGGAGCGGACAAGGTCGCCGCCTGTCTGCCCAAGCTCATCCGCGCCGTACGCAAGGCCGGCCGCACCGTGGTGTGGTCGTGCGATCCCATGCACGGCAACACCATCACCTCGGTGACCGGCTACAAGACGCGGCCCTTCGATCGGATCCTGTCCGAGGTCGAGACCTTTTTCGCCGTACACCGCGCCGAAGGCACGCACGCGGGCGGCATCCACGTCGAGATGACCGGGCAGAATGTAACCGAGTGTACGGGCGGCGCCGCCGCAATCTCGGATGCCGACCTTTCCGACCGCTATCACACCCATTGCGACCCGCGCCTCAACGCTGACCAGTCGCTCGAGCTGGCGTTTCTTATCGCCGAGCGGCTCAAGCAGGAGCGCGCCAGTCGCGCCCAGCCCGCCCCCGCGACGGCGGCTATGGGTTAGACGCCGGGATCGGGCCACAACCCTCCCACTGCCTCGTTGCGGGCACCGCGCGCAGCGAGGCATCGCGGCCGCTGGTGAGGCCGTGGCCGCGAACACGTCTAGGAGGTGGGGGACTTATCTGGCCTGCGTTGCGTTTCCCTTTGCCCGCGCCCTAGATTGAGCCATGACGAAGCCAAGCCAACAACGCATGAAAATTGCGCTGGCCCAAGTCGACCCGGTGGTCGGCGACATCGTGGGCAACGTTGCCAAGGCCCGCGCGCTCCACGCGGAAGCTCGCGCTCAGGGCGCCGATCTCATCGTGTTTCCGGAGCTCTACGTCACTGGCTATCCGCCGGAAGATCTGGTCTTAAAGCCGGCCTTCGCCCGCGCCGCCCGCGAGGCCACCGAAGCGCTGGCCGCCGAACTCGACAACGGCCCGGCGATCCTCATTGGCACGGTCTGGCCCGAGCAGGGTCACACCTATAACGCCGTGGCGCTGCTCGAGGCGGGCCGCGTAACGGCCGTTCGCCACAAGGTTGACCTGCCCAACTATGGCGTGTTCGACGAGAAGCGCGTGTTCACCGCCGGCGCTCTGCCAAGCCCGATCAACTTCAACGGTGCGCGTCTTGGCGCGCCGATCTGCGAGGATATCTGGCGGGAGGAGGTCGCCGAGTGCCTCGCCGAGTGCGGGGCCGAGTTGCTCCTCGTCATCAACGGCTCGCCCTTCGATTGGAGCAAGCCCGACGTGCGCATGAACGTTGCGGTCGCGCGCGTGGCCGAGACGGGATTGGCGCTCGCCTACCTGAATCAGGTCGGCGGGCAGGACGAACTCGTGTTCGACGGCGCCTCCTTCGTGCTGAACCCAGGCGGCTTTCTCGCCGTGCAGATGCCCGCCTGGCAGGAAGCGTTACTCGTCACCGACTGGGTTAAGGGACCCGAGGGGTGGCGCTGCAGCCCGGGTCCGAGGGCGCTCATCGAGGAAGGTGAGGCGGCGGCCTATCACGGCTGCATGCTGGGCTTGCGCGACTATGTGGGCAAGAACGGTTTCCCGGGCGTCGTGCTGGGGCTCTCGGGCGGTATCGATTCGGCGCTCGTCGCCGCCATCGCCACCGATGCCTTGGGCCCCGAGCGCGTGCACTGCGTGATGATGCCCTATCGCTACACCTCGCAAGCAAGTCTCGAGGATGCGGCCAAATGCGCCAGGGCGCTCGGTGTGCGCTACGACACCGTGCCGATCCACGAACCGGTCGAGGGTTTCATGCGCGCGCTCGCTCCCATGTTTGAGGGGACGGCGCCCGACATCACCGAGGAGAACATCCAAGCCCGCGTGCGGGGCACCACGCTGATGGCCATCTCCAACAAGTTCGGCGGCATGGTGGTGACCACCGGCAACAAGAGCGAGATGTCCGTGGGTTACGCCACGCTCTATGGCGACATGAACGGCGGCTTCAACCCGATCAAGGACCTTTACAAGACGGAAGTCTACCGCTTGGCCCGCTGGCGCAACGCCAATCAACCCAAGGGCGGCCTTGGTCCCGTCGGCCGCGTGATTCCGCACAATATCCTGGCCAAGGCGCCGACCGCGGAGCTGAAGGAAAATCAGACCGACCAGGACACCCTGCCGCCCTACGACGTGCTAGACGACATTCTCAAGTGCCTCATCGAGCACGAGATGCCGCTTGCCGACATCGTCGCACGCGGGCATGTGTTCGATACCGTGAAGCGCGTCGAGCGCATGCTCTACCTCGCCGAGTACAAGCGGCGGCAGGCGGCGCCGGGCGTCAAGATCTCGTCCCGCAACTTCGGTCGCGACCGCCGCTACCCCATCGTCAACAAATTCCGCGAGGAGCCTGCTCCACGCACGGTCTCGACATCGAGGCCCGCAGCACCGCGTGTCGCCGCACCACGCGCCGACGGCGGCGAGTTGAACTGAGTCTCGCTGCCCCGGTCCGTCCTTGCGGAACGCCCGAGCAGCCTGCTCGAGCCCCCTTCGCGCGGCGCCACGCAGGCCAGAAAAGATGAATACGGATTACTTCCCCTCCGCTTAGGCAGCGTGTACGGACGATTGCGTTACAACTTTGGCTTGCAGGGTCAATTTGACGCGAGCCCGGCACCACTTTTTGCCCGATTGTTTGTCCCGATCTCACGCGGTGTTAATAAGCAGGGGAAAGCACATGATCAGACTTGGCATTTTTGTACTAGCTGGAACTCTTGCCGCGCTGGTCGGATCGCCTTCCGCGAGGGCCGAACGCTCCGAAATTGCGTGGATGTTCGAGCAGTTCGAGGCGAGTGCGAAAGCCACGGTCAAGGGCAAGCGCGCCGCTCGCAGCGAACAGCGACAGACGCGCGTACGCCTCGCCTCCCTGGAGTCGGTTTCCGATACGCTCGAGGATGCACAGCCGCAGCGGCGGCGGAGCGCGCGCGCCCAACCCAGGCAGCGTGTCCGTGTCGCCTCCCTCGAGCGCGAGATTTCGGTGGCAGACGTTGGCGCCCGCTACAGTAACGTCGGTCCGCGCCCGCGCAAATGGTGCGGCTGGTGGATGAGGACGCAGCGCGGCGGCGGGCCCGAGTTCAACGTTGCCTGGAACTGGCGCAACTACGGGTCGCCGATCCCAGGGCCTCAGATCGGCGCCGTGGTCGTCTGGCGCCATCACGTGGGCGAGATCGTTGGGCAGACGGCCGACGGACGCTGGATCGTGCGCTCGGGCAACGACGGGGGCCGCGTGCGCGAGCGCGTCCGCTCGCTTGCGGGCGCCATCTTCCGCATTTGACAAACGGCCCGGCCGCCGACGCGGGCGGCCAAGCCGTCCTCCGGCCGGGTTGCCGCTCGTCGGCTACTGCATGAGGACTTCGACCTGGGTCGTCTCGCCCGGGCGCACCGAGAAGCTGCGCCGAAACACTCTGCCGCCCGACTTGGCGCTCGCCACATATGAGCCTGGCGCCAGCGTGTGCGTGGGCAGCGCACCGGCACTTTCCTTGACGACCTCGCCCTCTTTGGTGGCGATGCTCCATTGCGTGCCGGCCAGCGCCTCGCCGCCTGGCCGGCTGACCAGCTTGAACGTCACTCTGGCGGCGGCGTGCACGACCTTGGCCTCAGTGAGCTTGCCGGGCTCCACCGTAAAGTCCGCCCGCACTGTCGCGTTGGCATCGCCGTAAACCGAGACGAGATGATACAGCCCCGAATTGAGGCGCAGGATCACGCCCGGTTTGCCGCCGCCCACGATCCGAGCGCGCTGGCCGAACTGGTCGCGCTCGTCCGAATACACCTCGTAGGTGACGCTGCCCGGCGGCGCTGGATCGCCGTTGGCGAGCAGCGCGGTCACGCGCAGGCCGCCGACGCTCAGCAGGAACTGCTCGACGGCATGGCCCGTGGCCGGAATGGTAATCTTGCGCGAGGTATGTGCGCGACCGAAGGAAACGTTCACCAGATAATCGCCTGGCGGATTGCGGAGCACCGGCGTCGCATCGCGGTGCTGGGAGAGGAGCCTGATCCTGCCGTCAGCTGCGGGCTTGCCTTCAAACACGCGCCACAGCAGGCCCTGCTCGATACGCCGGCCTTCCTCGTTCATGACGGCGACGAGGGTCACCTGGCCGGCCCCCTGCTTCTCTCCCGCCTTGGGCTCCGCCGGCGTGGGTGGAATGTTTGTCGTGTTGGCTGACCCCAGCAGGTCGATGTCGATGCGGTCGGGAATAGCGCCCCGGATCTCGATGCCGTAGTTTTGCCCTAGGCTCTGCTGCGCGAGCGTACCCGGTGCGGCGAGCGCCGCCACAAGTGTCGCGGCGACGAGCCGGCCGATGCCGGCGAGGCACTTAAAAGACCGGTGCAATTTGCTCATGCGCCCATCCCATCCTAGTTCGGGTGCGATGGCTTTGGTCAGCCACCGGCGATGTCGACTCGCCGGGTTTCCCCGGCTCTGATCTCGAAACGCTGCTCGAGCACCCGCTCCCTGAGCTCAACTCTGGCTGTGTAGCGGCCGGCGGCCAGCACCAAGTCCGGCTCGAACTGGCTTGTCCGCCACACGAGGCGGCCCGCCGCGTCGCTAATTTGCCAAAAGGCGTCGGCGGCCAAGCCGCCCACGCCATCGCCGAGCC
>DATLZB010000137.1:0-16573 GCA_035574175.1 Hyphomicrobiaceae bacterium | reverse complement strand
GGCAG
Source organism: Hyphomicrobiaceae bacterium (assembly GCA_035574175.1). Lineage (GTDB taxonomy): Bacteria > Pseudomonadota > Alphaproteobacteria > Rhizobiales > Hyphomicrobiaceae > DATLZB01. The sequence continues at coordinate 16,568 of DATLZB010000137.1, read as the reverse complement.
CAACCGCGCGAGCGGATCCGCCGACCGCCTATGTCCAGGGCAGCACCGACACCGGTTGCGGGGTGGCGGGACGGTGCAGCCTGGCCATATCTCCTTCCAGTCGGTTTGATGCCGGGCGAGGCCTCGCCCGCGCCCCACTCTCCTTCAACCCCAACCTGCCCCAACTCCCATCAGCCCGAAAGCAACACACACAGCGCGGACGGATTGCGCTACAGCAACCGTTCGCGCGCTTCACCCCTTCACCCGCCAGCGGTTGCGGATGAGCTCTTTCTCCGACTCTCCAACCAGGACCTCCCCCGTCTCCGGCATGATCCCGCGTACAGCCGCATCGACCGCGTTCTCCTCTCCCGCCGGCACGCTCTTGCCGCCCCGGGATATTCCTTTTGCGGGAGCCCGCGTATGGACCTCGATCCGCCAGGTCTCATCTTTCGAGCGGCAGGCGAGCCCGCCGAACTCCGCCCCGCCTGCCGCCACCATCTCGTATTGGCGACAGTATTCCGCATTGCGGCTCAGAAACGACAGGACCACCTTAAACGACACCGTGGTGCCGTCGGCCCCTGTTGCCGACACCACCGTTCCGCTCGGAGTGCTCTCGAGCACATGCAGCAGCAGCGCTCCCGAGGCCGTGTCGGCGCCGACCAAGCGAGGTGCCTGGCCGCCCTCCGGCACCGGACCGAGCGTTGCGCGGCTCAGCACCCACCCGGCCGAAACGCCGACGAGCAGAGCCAATGCAAATCTCGCCCAACTGATCGCAGAGACGCCGAGCAGGCCCTGCAGCAAAGTACCAAAGGCCGCGCCCCGCACCTCACCCGACCGAGGGGCGGTACTCTGCCGAGACCCGTTCCTCATGGGGAAGTTGGCAATCGCATCGTGCAGCCGCGCCGGTACGGCCTCCCGCATCGTCGGGTCGAACAGCGCCGACAGTTCCTCCCGTCCCGTCTGCGTGAAGGCGGCGAGCCGCACACGCATCGCTGGATCAACGGCGAGCCTTGCCTCAACCGCGCTGCGCAGCGCCGGGTCGAGCTCGCCGTCTGCATAGGCCATCAGCGTACTATCGGAGATTTCGCTCATGGCGCCTCTCGTCCTTGGATTGCGGTGCGACTTCTCTGTTGAGGTACTCGTGCAGCGCGCGCCGGGCACGAGCCAAGCGGCTCATCACGGTACCGATCGGCGCATCGACGATTGCCGCAGTCTCCTTGTAGGAAAGCCCATCTATACACACGAGCGCCACCAGCACGCGCTGCTCGGGAGGAAGCTGTTGCAGGCCCTCGCGAACCGCCTCGAGCGCCATGCGCTGCTCGGTGACCTGCCGTCCGTCCGAGCCGACCACGTCGTAGGCCTCCTCGAGGTCCACCTTCTCGCCACGAACCTTCTGGGCACGTCCGCTGTCCAGCCAGAGGTTTTGCGCGATGCGGAACATCCAGCTGTCGAGCCGGGTTCCCGGCTCCCACTGATCGATATGAGTCAGTGCGCGCACACACGTCTCCTGCACCAAGTCGTCGCCCTGGTCGCGGGCTCCCGTCAGCGCGTGCGCAAACCGGCGCAGGCGCGGCAGAAGCCGGATCATTTCGGCCCGGATCTGGTCCGTCACACTGGCATTCCCCGCAGTTCGTCGGAACAACGGCGCAATCGTCGGAAAAGTCCGCGGATTGCACAGCGCCCACGCACCCCGCCCCGCTCTTTGCCGGGTGCTATGGTAAAAAGATGACGGGCGTCAGGGGTTTGAGCCTAAGCGCCGCATGCCGCCCTAGGCCCCACTCGGAATGAAGGCCGCCATGCGCGGCTCGATGCCGTGCTTCTTCATCTCCTCAAGCCAGATGCGATGGATGCGGGGGTCCTGGTCCTCGTACTCGATCTGATCGCCCCCTTTCTTGATGTCGGTCGATACTGCCCCCTTCTCGCCGGGCTTGAGGCCGAGCAGTGAACGGCGGTGGGTCGAGGTAACCGGGTATCTGAGCCCCCCCAGATTGGTGGCGAGGTAGCGGGCCGGCTGGCGGCTCGTATTGAAGTGCTGATGGAACTGTTGATCCGCTGGAGGAAACACCGTCCCGTGCTTCCAATCGATCCTGATAAAGTCCGCATCGCCCTCATACCAGCATAGCGAGTAGCCGTGCCCCGTCACGCACATGACATGGAAACCGGGACCGTGCCGGTGCCCCTTCTTGTACGTGCCGACCGGCATCTCCGAGATGTGAGCGTGCATGCTGCCGTCCGCCAGAACGAACATGATATTGGTGCCACCCGCCCCGCGGTCGCCCCACGCCTTGAGCTCGATGGCGGCAAGATCTGGAACGAAGTTCGTTTCCCACATGTGGTTGCCGGGCCGCACCGTGATGAGATCGCCCGCGCCTGCGAAATACTCGCTCCTGCCGAAGCGGTCGTCGAAGTCGAACTCCGTTTCGAAGATGAACCTCTCGTTGTGCAAAAGGTTCATCATCAGCGGCAGCGATGTGGTGCTGGCGAGCAGGGCACGCTCCCGCCCGCTCCCGTTGAAATGGCGATGGCGGGCATTGAGCGGGATGGCGAACAGGCTCCTTGGCCCCCACTCGAAGCTCCACTTGTGGCCGTCGAGCGCCTCGATCTGCGTGCTGCCGCTGCCCTCGAGCACGTAAATCACCTCCTCGTAGAGGTGGCGCTGGGGGCTCGACGATTTGGCCGGGCCGAGGTCGTACACGAACATGTTGCAGAAGTCGCCGCGCCCCTTGAGGTGTACGGCTGCGGCTTTGATGCCGTAGCGCGGCCACTCGGCGGTCTCGACCGAGAAGAGATCAATGCCAAGCGCCTCCGTGACGCGCAGACCCTCCCTCTCGACCCACTCGAGGTAGGCATCGATGCCGTATCTCGATCTTGCCGCGTCGGTCACCATTGTCGTCTCCATCATGCAAACAGCAGCGATTTGATGACGACCGGCACCACGCCCGGCGGATCGATCGGGGCACCGACGTCGACGTAGTCGAGTTCGCGCAGTTGCACGCCATCGATCGAGGCGAGCTTGCGGGTGAACGCGAGTTCGTGGCGCAGCAGCCGCCCGAGCGTCTTGCCGATATCGCCGTCGATCATCATCACGAGTAGCTCGTCCCGGTCCGAGCCGCCGCCAAATGCGTCGGCGATGCCGCGGGCCAGCGCCTCGAGCCGCACGTACTCGGGTTCGCCGTCCCAGACCAAGGCCAACGCAAGGCGCGCCTGCGGGGCCAAGTCCATTTTCCGCAGCCCTGCGCGGATCGCCCCGGCGACCGCCGTAGGTTCGATTGCCCCGGCAAGATCAAGGCCGAGGGGCACCACCGGAATGTTGTGTACAGGCAGCACCTCGGGCTCGGGCAGGAAGATCGTCTTGCCGCTGACCTGGACGGTGAATTGCGAGGCTCCGATCACGGTCGCGCGGATGCGCTGGCCTGGATCGATGACGGGCAACTTCGACCGCTGCGAGAGCCGGTCGCAGAGCTCGCTCGCCAGCAATTTCGCGATGTCGCCGTACTCGTGCTCCTCTGCCCCGAACACGTATTCCGCAACGCCCCCTGAGAAGCTCAGCGCCTGCGGTTCGACGGTGCGCGGCAAAGTCTCGGTCAGCAGCAGCGAGGCAGCGAGAGCGTCCGGAGCGGCACCGAGTATGTAATCGGCCGCGATATCGGCAAGACGCGCCGCGATCCGTGCCCGAACCGAGGGATCGGCCAGCGCTACCGGCGTCGTGGCAAGGCCGAGCTCCTCCGCCACCAGCCGCGCCGAGTGGTCCACCCGGCTCCACGCGCCGGCCGCATCCTTGGCCAGGAGCCGCCCTCCCACCGCGAAAGCGGCAGTCCCCAGCACGACCCCGCGATCGATGAGCGCAAGCTTGCACGTGCCCCCGCCGATATCGACGTGCAGCAGGCACGCACCTCTGGCCTTCGACAGCGCCACCGCGCCCGAGCCGTGCGCGGCGAGCAGGCATTCGAGCTTGTGCCCGGCCGTGGCGCACACGAACTTGCCGGCCTCCTGCGCGAAAAGCTCGTCGATGGCGCGCGCATTTCTGCGTTTGATGGCCTCGCCCGTGAGGATCACGGCCCCAGTGTCGATATCGCTACGCTGCAGCCCCGCGCTCCGGTAGCAGTGCCCGATGAACCGATCGAGCGCACCGGCATCGATCGTGCCGTCGGTGAGAAAGGGCGTCAGCATGATTGGAGAGCGCCAGATGATCTCGCGTTCGACCACGACGAAGCGGCTGGAGAGCCCCTGCGTCTGCCGCTGCAGAGTGACCTTCGCGAACATGAGATGCGAAGTCGAGCTGCCGATATCGATGCCGACGGTCTTGAGCTCCACCGTCTCCTGCGCCCAGATGTAGCGCGCAAGCTCGGCGCGGTCCGCCTCCGACATGGCGTCGTGCTCGTGCAGGAAATCGGTATCGTGCATCGTCGCAGCGCAAAGCGTTCCTGTCGTCTATCGCCTGCCCGGTGCTTAGCCGTCCAAGCATGTTGATTCAAGGCGATCCGCCGCACCAACCGAGCCGAACGTCCCATATGTCTGGTGTGGCCTTGCCTTCGCTGAGGTTGTATCCGTTTTGCCCGCGGGCCGCCGACGGCAGTCCGCGCCATGTCGCTGACCGCCCAGGATGAGCGAGAATGTTTCGGATACCCGACATCGACGAATCACGGCTCTCTCCCGAGCAGCGCAAGGTCTACGACGCCATCGTGGCCGGTCCTCGTGGCGTAGTGCGGGGACCCTTGCGCATTTGGCTGCACAGTGCTCCGCTCGCTGAACGCGCGCAGGACCTCGGCGCCTTCTGCCGCTATCACTCGAGCCTGCCTCCGCGCCTCTCCGAGCTCGCCATCCTAACTACTGCTGCGGTGTGGAAGGCAGGATACGAGTGGACGGTACATGCGCCGGAGGCACTGGCCGCCGGCATCGATCCCGCCGTCATCGAAGCCATTCGCCAGAACCGGCGACCCCGCTTCGACCAGCCGGACTCTGCCGCCGTCTATGACTTCACCCGCGAGCTGCTCGAGACGCGCCAGGTTTCGGAGGAGACGCTCAGCCGCGCAAGGGCCGAACTCGGCGTGCGCGGCCTTGTCGAGCTCGTCGGTATCCTTGGCTACTATGGCCTGATCTCAATGACGATCAATGCTTTTGGCGTGCCGCCGGACGGGCCGGATCCGTTCGCCCCGACGCGCACCCCGTGAACCGCTTGACAGCAATTTAGCCGAGCCCCTAGTTGAAGCTGCAGGATGGGCGGTTAGCTCAGCGGGAGAGCACACGCTTCACACGCGTGGGGTCACTGGTTCAATCCCAGTACCGCCCACCATCCTCCCCTTCGTCGATGCCCCTGTCCATGACGACAGGTGACTCTCACATGATGAGTGAGGCACCGGAAATACTTGACGCATCTTGATGGGTGCTTGATTCCGAAGCTGACGACCACCATCTATTGGGCAAATGCGCAGTCATCTGAAGACTCCGCCCGAGGAGATCGAGGTGGAGGTCAAGACCGAGCCGAAGACCCGCAAGTGCCTGCTCTGCCGGCAGCCGTTCCTAAGCGCCTGGGCTGGTGAGCGGGTATGCCGCAAGTGCAAATCGACCGCCGCGTGGCGTGCCGGCTAGGTCTGATCGCATGAAACGGAAACATGCTCAGCCGGAGCCTTCGGCTCTGGCGACTCGCGCCCCTGCGCCGCGTCCGGCAAGGTAGACGGGCACACCGAGCCCCAGCACCGCGATCCCGATCAGGGCGCCCCATCCCGTGTAGGCGACGCTCGAGTAGAGCATGTAGATCGCTGCCGCGCACCAAAGCGCCGGCGTGAGCGGATAGAGCGGCACGCGGAACGCCATCTCGCGGGCGGGCTCCCGCACGCGGAAGACAAAAAGCGCGACCCCCACGAGCAGCATGAATCCCCAGAACACCGGTGCCGTGTACTCGACCATGTTCTGGAACCCGTTGCGGGTGACGGCGCCAAACCCGATCAACGCCAGCACGATCGCCGACTGAGCGAGGACGGCGTTGGTTGGCGTGCCGGTTCGCTGATTGCGCGGTCCGAGCCCGGAGAACGCCGAGAACTCCTGACCGAGGGCCATGTTGGTCCGGGCGCCGGTGAAAATACTGGCATTCATGGTGCTCAACGCCATCGCGCACACCATGAGCGCGGTGACCACTGCGCCGGCCTGCCCGAACGCCTGCCCGACGAGGTCGGACACTGGCACCCCGGTCTTGCGCAGCCCCTCCAGCCCGAACACCGAAAGCAGCGCCCAGTTGACGAGCAGGTAGAGCAGCGTGATTGCCAGCGTGCCAAGAATGAGCACGCGCGCGATGGTGCGCTTCACGTCGCGCATTTCGCCGGAGATGTAGGACAACTCGTTCCACCCGCCGTAGGCGAGCAGAATGAACACCATCGCCAGGCCGGCCTGCTCGTTTCCGGTGGCGACCGTGGTCGCGCCCGAGGGCAGCCCGCGCGCTATGATGAACCCGATCACGGAGACGGCCAGCAGCGCCAGCACTTCGAGCGCGGTGAGCAAGGTCTGGGTGTGGGCGCTCTGCCTTGTGCCGAGGAGGTGGACGGCCGTCAGTACGGCCACCGCGATGGCGGCGTGGATGGCGGGGCCCTGGGGGCCGAGGGGTAGAATTACCGACGCATAGTCGCCGTAGGCGAAGGCGACGGCTGCGATTGCTCCGGTCTGGATCACCGTCATCCGGCCCCAGGCGAAAAGAAAGCCGAGAGGCCGCCCGTAGGCGCGCGTCAGGTAATGGTATTCGCCGCCGGAATGGGGATAGGAGGTAGCAAGCTCTGCATAGCAGAGCGCGCCGATCAGCGTGATCAGCCCGCCAGCCGCCCATAGCGCGAGGAATTCGAGAGCCCCGGTTGTATTCCAGGCCACCAGCGACGGCGCCTTGAAGATGAACACGCCGATCACCATGCCGACCAGCATGGCGCTCGCCTGCAGCACCGACAAAGTAGGCAGCCGTGCTCCGCCTGCGTCCTGGCTCATGCGTCAGCCACCCTGAGACCCCATGAATTGGGCCGGAGCGCGCCTTCCCCGGCCCTGGCTTCTATCCGCGTGGTAAGAGCGCACAGCGCGCCGCCTTTAACCTTTCGATGCCTTCCAGCCCTCGCCCTCCATGCGCCCGTTGCTCACGCGCCCCTCGTAACGCCTGCTCTGACCGTCGACGGCGACCTCGAAGAAGATGCGCTCCCCCTCGAGCCGGCCGTTGTGGACGGGTAGGTTCTTGCCGCCGATGGCGGCGCTGCCCGACAGCTCCTGGAACTCCTGGTTCAATTGGAGCGCGAAGGTTCGTCCGCCCCCCTGCATGTCGCTCACCCGCCACGTGCCGGCAACCTTGGCGGGAACGATCCACAGGTAGATGTCCTTGTTCTCAACCACGTCCGACCTGTCGGGCTTCCACTCACCCATATTGAAGGCGTGGGAAACCACCCTGGTTCCCGGCTTGAGCGTATCGAGGATCACCGGACGCAGTCGCAGGTTCACCGTCGGCAGCAGGTAGAGCGTCAGCACTGTCGCTTGGCTGAAGTCGGTCTTGAAGAGGTCTCCCTCCACGAACCGGACCTTGTCCGAGACGCCAGCTTCCTTGGCGTTCGCGATTGCTTCTTTGACGCGCACCGGGTTGAGATCCACCCCGAAGCCGCGCGTTCCGAACCGCTTCGCCGCCGTAATGGGGATGCGCCCGTCGCCCGATCCGAGATCGACCAGATAGTCGTTGGGTCCGACCTGCGCCATCTCGAGCATCCGATCCACCACCTCCTGCGGGGTCGGCACGTATGGCACGTCGAGTCGTGGCGTGGTTTGTGCCTGCCCTGATGACAGGTCGGCCGCCAATGCCAGCACAGAGGCAAGTGCGATCAAGGCCGGAGTGGTCCCATTACGCAGCACGGATCGCAACAACATCAGAGCACTCGCTATCTATATGTCGAAGGATATCGGTTGGGTCGCGGACGCTTACGCGGGTTGGGACATTACCGGCCGGCCCAACCAGCCGCAAGTAACGCTCGTGTGCGTGAGGGTTAGCGTTCACTCCGCGCAATCGACCGAGATTGTCGTTGCTGCCGTGGGGATGTAGCGGCTGCAACCTCGCCCCGTGGCGGCGGACTGCGCGGCTCCCGCGGCCAACGCGGTGAGCCGCTCGCGCGCCTTCTCTCGCGCCGAGCCTGCATCGATGAGCTTGCCCGGCCCAGCGAGCGCCGCTTGATATCGCGATCGCGCTTGATCGACATCGCCGCGCGCCTCGAGCGCGCGCCCGTAGAGGGTGTGCGCGGCAGTAAACTCCGGCTCGAGTTTTAGGGCCTGATCGAGGTCCTTGGTCGCCGCAGCATAGTCCTGCCGCCGAAACGCAACGGCGGCGCGCGCGTAAAAAGCCTCGGCATTGCGCGGGTTGCGAGCAAGCACCCTGTCGAGTTCCGCCCTGGCCCTAGCGTGATCGCCCTTGTCGCCCCACGCCAGTCCGCGCATCAGCATGATCCGCTGGTCGTTGGGTTTGAACGCCGCGGCCACATCGTAGTCCGCGATCGCCTTGTCCGGCTCACCCTTCAGTCTCCACAGGCGCGCTCGGGCGTAGTAAGCCGTCCAATCGTCGCGCTTGAGCTCGATGTAGCTCGAAAAGTCGGCAATCGCCCGGTCGACATCCAAGGTGTCGAGCCAGGCGATGGCTCGATAATAGTAACTGTTCGCATGGCGGGGGTTGAGCTTGAGCGCCATCTCGAAGTCGGCCATGGCGCGGGCCGTGTCTCCGGCCGCGCGCAGCGCGCGGGCGCGGTTGTAGTAGGCACTAACCAAATTGGCCTGCGTGGTGTTACCGCGCGCGATGATTCGGGTGCACGCGTCGACGCTCGCCGAACGGTGCAGTGCCGCGCAGTCGGCCCAATCCTCGCGCTCCCCGGCCGCCGCCTGGCAGATGATGGCAGCTATAGCCCCACCGACTGCAGCCGCTACCCCCACCTTGCGCATGCTGCGCTTCGTTCGCGTCATGGCCTCAGCATAGCTCAACCGCGGACCCCAATGAACGCGGATGTTCAAACTCAGCTCTCTGCGTCGGCGACACCGCTGATCAGATTCACCTCGAGCAAACGCTCGGAATCAGTGTCGGCCGCCGCCCGCTCCAGTCGCTGCGGCCATGAAGCGATGTCGCGCTCGAGCGCCTGCCGCGCGGCTTCGGCCTCGGCCACGGTGACGGCGCGAAAGGCGAGTTTCGCCCCTGGCTTTATACGTGCGAGTGCGGGCACATCCGCGGAGATCACCGTCGCGATCTTGGGGTACCCCCCGGTCGTCTGGCCGTCGGCGAGCAGCACGATGGGCTGGCCGTCGCCCGGTACTTGGATTGCCCCTGTCACCGTGGCGTCGGAGGCGATGTCGAAGCCTTTGGCATGGGCAAGCCTCGGCCCGGCGAGTCGCAACCCCATCCGGTCGGAGGCCGGCGTTACCGTGAACGTGCCCCCGAGCAGAGCTGCGATGGCATCGCGCGTGAAGTGGTCGTCCTGTGGACCGAGCGTCACCCTCACGGCGGGCACAGGAGCAAAACTGACGCCTGGCAAGCGCCGCTCACCCCGTTCGCTCGCCGCACTCTGGATTGGCAACGCATCGCCTGCCGCAAGCGCCCGTCCGTTGAGACCGCCGAACTTCCCCCGCGTGTAGGTCGAGCGGCTGCCGAGCACCTGCGCAACGCGCACGCCCCCCTCAACGGCGAGATAGGCTGACACGCCGCCAGCACCGACGAGCACCCTGGCTCGCGCACCGCGCCTAAGCGTTACCGACTCCAACGCGCCGACGCGCTGGACGGGTGCGCCGTCGGCCCCTACCACCTCCAGGCTCGCCCCGGTGCCGGCCAGGGCCAGCCGGACACTGTCGGCGTCCACCTCAACGACCGGGCCCTGATAGAGACATTCGAGCGCAGCCGCATCCGCCCTATTGCCTGCCACGACATTGGCCGCCGCCAGCGCCACCCGGTCGAGCGCACCGGAGACGGGAACGCCGAGGCGCCGCCAGCCCACCCGGCCGCCGTCCTGCACCGTCGTACTAAGGCCCGGCGCGACCACTTTAAGGGCGGACGTCACGATTCGACCTCCTGCGCAGTGGGCAGCCACGACCCGGCCCGGCTCTTCTTTTCGAGTTCGTCGAATTCGGCGCGCGTTATGGCCGCAAAGCGCACTCGATCACCGGGCGCGAGCAGCACCGCCGGATCGCGCTCAGCCTCGAACAGCCGCACCGGCGAGCGGCCGATCAGATGCCATCCGCCCGGACTTTCCAGCGGATAGATTGCCGTCATCATGCTCGCAATGGCGACTGAGCCCGCCGGCACCGACGTGCGCGGGCTCTGTCGGCGCGGAAGTCTGAGTTGCTGCGGCACCTCGCCCATGTAGGGATAACCCGGCAGGAAGCCCAACATGTAGATGCGATAATCGACGCTGGTGTGAAGGTCGATGACCTGCTTTGGCGAAAGGCCGCTTCGTTCCGCCACTTCCTTCAAGTCGGGCGCAAAGTCTGCCGAGTAGCAGACCGGGATAACCCAGCGCCGGCCCCGGAGGGGCTGCCTTTCGAGCCCGTTGAGCAACGGCTCGACCGTGCACGAAAGTTCCGCGGCGGAAGTGACGCAGGGATCGTAGTGGATGGTGAGGGATCTGAGCGTCGGTATTAGTTCCACGACACCCCGCGGCCGGCTGGCGGCGAGCCGAGCATCGAGCGCCAGCACGGCCTCGGAGAGCCGACGCTCGGCCGTTTCGCCGAACTCCACCGTCAGCGCCGTATCACCTGCGGAAAGAATCCTAACCACGTCGGCCCTCGCACTGTCGGCTCCCGCCAAGCCCCGGCATCGGCTACAACAGCACTGACGTTTCGATCAACCGGACCTAGCACCATGCCACTGGAGATCAACCTCAACGCCGACATGGGCGAGGGCTGGGGAGTCTATGACATCGGTAACGACGCCGCGCTGATCCGGGTCGTTCGAAGCGCAAGCGTGGCGTGCGGCTTCCATGCCGGTGACTGGAACACCATGCACCGGCTGTGCGAACTTGCGAAGGCGCACGCCTGCAGCATCGGTGCCCACCCAGGGTTCAACGATCTGTGGGGATTCGGCCGCCGCCCGATGCGCATGAGTCCGACCGATATCGAGCGCATGGTCGCCTATCAGATCGGCGCACTGAAGGCGATCGCCCGGTATTCGGGCCTCCGCGTTACCCACCTCAAGCCGCACGGGGCTTTGTCCAACATGGCTGTGGCGGACGAATCCTACGCCCTCGCCGTCGGCCGAGCCATCAAGGCGGTCGACCCGCGGCTCATCTACGTGGTGCACCCGGCGAGCGCCATGGAGCGGGCGGCCCGCAAACTGCGGCTCAGGCGGGCGCGCGAGGGCTACGCCGACCGCACCTACGAGGAGGACCTGCAGCTGACCCCGCGCACCGACGGGCGCGGCCTCATCCGCGATCCCAAACTCGCGGCCGAACAGGCGGTGCGCATGGCCGTCAACCGCGAGGTCGTCACCCGCACCGGCAAGGTGGTGCCGATCGAGGTCGACACCATATGCGTACATGGTGACGTGCCAGGAGCCGTGGCCGTGGCGGAGGCGGTGGCCGGCGCCTTGCGTAGGGCTGGAGTTGCCATCGTGCCGCTGCCCGATTTGGCCTGCCTGCAGCCGCGACGCCGCCGTGCGCTAAACGCCGTCGTGCGCGGCTGACCGCCTGCGGCGGCCCCCTGAATGTGCTAGTGCTTCTGTAGTTGCGGTGATCCAATTGGGCTTAGAGAAGAGCAATGGCCGGTACCTGTGAAATCACCGTCTCGCCAGCCGAGCACGACGTTCTTGGCGCAGCGCGGGAGTGGCTCGCCCGCGACGGCCGCGTGGCGCTTGCTACCGTGATCGACACTTGGGGGTCGGCCCCGGTGCCGGTCGGCGGCCAGCTCGCCATAGCGGCGGATGGAAGCTTTGCCGGCTCGGTCTCCGGCGGCTGCATCGAGGGCGAGGTCATCACCGAAGCCGAGGAGATCCTGGCCGGCGGCAAGCTCAAGACGCTCGAGTTCGGCGTCGCTGACGAAACCGCCTGGCGCGTCGGGCTTCCCTGCGGCGGACGGGTGAAGATACTGTTGGAGCGGCTCGACCGGGACGGTGGCCTGGCGATCCTCGATCGCGCCCTCGCCGCCCGCGACGGCCGCCGCGGCCTGGTGATGAAAACCCGGCTTGCGGACGGTTTGCGGCAAGTCTTCGAACGCGACGATAGCGACCTCCCCGCCGACGTCGCCGCCCGTTTTCGCACCGGCAAGAGCTCGCTGCAGGAGACGCCCGATGGTCCGGTTTTCATCCATGCCTTGATTCCGCCGGCACGCATCGTTGCCATCGGCGCCACGCACATTGCCCAGCTTCTGGCCCAGATCGCGCGGCTCACAGGCTACGAGATCGTCGTCGTCGACCCGCGCACCGCGTTTGCCACGCCCGAACGCTTCCCCGGGGTCAGGGTGGAGGCTGACTGGCCGGAGGCAGCGCTCGCCCGGTTGGGGCTTGATCCCTACACGGCGCTCGCCGTCCTCGCCCACGTGAGCCATATCGACGACGAGGCCCTGAAGGTTGCGCTGCGCTCCGACTGTCTCTACATCGGCGCGCTCGGCTCGAGCCGCAACCATGCTAAGCGCCTGGACCGGCTGAAAGCGGCGGGATTCACCGAGGCCGAGCTGAAACGCATCAAGTCTCCGATCGGCATCGAGATCGGCGCACAATCGCCTGCCGAGATCGCCCTCGCGGTAATGGCCGAGATCGTGCACGCCGTCCGCGGGGACAAGCCGAAGAAGGTGGCGGCCGCGGCCTGACGAGTCCCCTACTTGCGACCGCTCGATGGGCCCCAGCTCGTGTGCCACCTGAAGACGAGCTGCGCCCCGATCACCACCATGGCGACGCGCAGCAGATGGTGGAGCGCAACCACGGCCGCGTCGATGCCGATGATCAGCGCCAGCAGGTTCATCTCGTTCTGTCCGCCGGGCGAGTAGCTCAGCAACACGACCGTCGGATCGAGACCCGTGACGCTGGAGACCCCGATCGCCGCCGCGGCGGCGACCAACAACAGCATGGCACCGAAGGCAATACCCCAGCTTAGCACGGTTACGAATTCGCGCAGCGTGACGCCGATGAAGTAGCCTCCGATCATGATGCCGAGCGTCATCTGCGCGGCGATCAGCACCTCTTGGGGAACCTTGACGGTGGTGAACCCCAAACCGTGCAGCAGCCCGCTCAGGATGAGCGGCCCGACCATGGATGCGGCAAGCAAGCCGATGCGGGTGGCGATCTGGTATCCCGCCCATGCTAAGGCGCAGATCACTGCCGCATCAATAACGGTGAGCTGGGAGATGGGCGGGCTGCGCGGGGCCGCCGAGCCAATCGCCAGGCCGGACACGAACTGCAGCCAGAACGGCACGATGAACACGATCATCAGCACGCGCGAGGCCTGCACCAGCGTCACCTTGCGCGCGTCTGCACCGGCATCGCCCGACATGAGGGCCATGTCGGCGAGGCCGCCCGGGGCGGCGCTGAAGAACGCCGTCGGACGGTCAAAACCTGCCACTCGCTCGAGGAACACCGTCCCGGCGAAAGTGACGGCCGCGGTATAGGGCACGAGCAGCGCCAGGCTGCCGACCAGCCCCCCGATCCTACCCAAGAGCTCCGGCGTGAACGATGCTCCGATCGCCACCCCGAGTAGTGCGCGCATCGGCAGCTGAAGGAAGGCCGGCCGCTCCAACGGCCTGTTGATCGCGGTCGCGACCAGCGAAAGGACCAGCGGACCGAGCAGCCAAGCAAGTGGGACGCTGAGCGCACTAAACAGCAGGCCGCCGACCAGCGCGACGCCGTAGGCGATGCCGATGCACGCGAGCTTGCGAAAAGTGAGGCCGGTCCGGCCGAGAAGCTGTTGGCTGAGCTTCGCCACTCGCGCAACGGGCACCCCGCGAGTGCTTAATTCGTGCGCTTTGTCCGACTTGTCGCTGCGCTCCTCCTGCACCAGCCCGCCTTCCTTCTTACTCGACTCGGCCAAACCCTTATCCGCGAGCCTGTTTCGGCCGGAACACCGCCGTCGCCACGATCACGCTAGCGTCACCGCAGGTGGATAATCAAACAACTTTGGCGCATGCCAAGCGCGCAATTGACACATTTGTCCGCTGGACATGCGCCGATCGATGTGTGAGGCAAGGCGAGCAGCCCAACGGCGGTCAGCCATGATGAAGCGACCATTCCCGTCCGCTGCGTCGAGCCGGCGCGACGAGATGCGATCTCAGGGACGCGACGGTGCGCGGGTGCCGGGCCGCTGGTCCGCCGGCCGCCACATCGGTAGCCCCCCGCGCCGCTCGCGATTGGGCTCCACCCTCCTTTTCGGCGGCCTCGCCCTTGCCGCTCTTGCCGCTATCACCGTCGGGTTCCTTCTCGGCATGGTGCCGGCGACGCTGGTCCGCGATGAGCTGGTCCGCGACGTCAAGGTGCAGACCGGCCGCGACCTGGTGGTGGCCGGCCAAACATCGGTATCGTTCTTTCCCTCCCTTGCCGTCACCATGTCGGACGTCTCGCTCTCGCCTCCTCCGGGCATGGCGGGCGAGCCGACGGTCCGTATCCGCCGGGTCGACGCCACCGTCCCGCTCTCGGCCCTGTTCACGAGCCGCGTGAACGTGACCAGTCTCCTGCTCACGGACCCCGTGTTCGACCTCCGCGTTGACCGACAGGGACGCCGAAGCTGGGAGCACACCGACCAATGGGGCGCTCCGCCGTCGATCTCGGGAAGTTCGCCTCCGGGCCACCAGCGTGCCCCGCGGTCACGCTCTATCGAAGATACGGACATCGAGGAAATCCGCATCGTCAACGGAGCGGTGCGCTACTCCGATGAGCGGACCGGCATGCGCCACGAAGCAACCGGGCTCGATCTCACAATCAGCGGCGGCTCCAAAGGTAATCCGATCAAGGCGGAGGGCAACCTCGTGTGGCGCGCCGAGCGGCTCGGCTTCAGCGCCAGACTTGGTACATCGCCGTCCGGCCAGCAGAACCGCCCTGTCGATGCCGCCATCGCAGTGCGATCACCGCATCTGACCGTCGACTACCGCGGCATGGCAGCGCTCGGCGATTCACCGCACCTCGATGGCACGCTTACCATCGGCGCCCCCTCCCTCAAGGGGCTGGCCGACTGGCTTGGGGCGGGGCCGCCGGCGCGCGACTTCGGGGCGGTCGCATTCAAAAGCCGGATCAGAGGCAGCACCGCCTCGCTGGCACTGATGGGCGCGGAGCTGACCCTTGCGGGGTCGTCCGCAACGGGAACCATCAACGTCGACACTTCGGGAACTCGGCCTCACGTTCGTGCCGACTTGAAGGTATCGGCGCTCGATCTCGACGCTTACTCGCAGCCCGCCGCCGCGGCGCCGGGATCCGCTGGACGGCCACCCACAGCGGCCGGAGCCGCCCCGCCGTCGGCCCAGGGTTGGAGCGAGGACACGATCGACCTCGGTCCGTTCGGTATTGCCGACATTGATGCCAAGCTCGCTCTTGGCCGTCTGACCTACGGCGGCATGCACGTCGGCCAGACTTCGGCCACGGTTACGCTCAAGAATCGCGTGCTGCGCGTGAGCCTCGATGACGCACGGCTCTACGAGGGTCGGGGCCGCGGCGTGATCTCGATCGATGGGACAGGTGGTGAGCCCGCCGTCAGCGTCGACCTGGTGTTCGACCAGGTCTCGATGCTGCCAATGCTGACCGATGCCGCCGGGTTCGACTGGCTCGCGGGAAGCACAAATCTGCAGCTCAGACTGGCCGGGCGCGGCGCCTCCGAGCGCGCCATCGTAGAAAGTCTCAGCGGCAGCGCTGCGGTGCGCGTCGTCGACGGGGCAATTGTGGGCATCAACATTCCTCAGGTCGTTCGCAGCCTTCGCCAGGGTCGCTTCTCCGACTTCACCCAGGTCGGCACTGAGAAGACGGATTTCACCGAGATGACGGCGAACTTCCGGATCGAGGGAGGTGTCGCCGAGACCGAGAACTTGAGCATGCTGAGCCCGCTCATGCGCCTCACCGCCACCGGCACCGTGGATTTGGGTCGTCGTCAGCTCGATGCGACCTTGAGGCCTCGCCTCGTCGGTAGCCTGTCGGGCCAGGGCGGCGCGCAGGACCTCGCCGGTCTTGAGTTGCCGATCCGCCTGTCCGGCCCCTGGAGCGAGCCGCAACTGAGCGCCGACATCGATGCCGTACTGAAGGATCCCGACAAGGCGGTGGAGGCGATCAAAGAGATCGGCAAGCAGCTCGACGGGAGCGGCCTCGGCGAAGTGCTGCGCAAGCTGTTGGGCGACGATAAGGGCGCCGGCAAGTCGGGCAAGTCCGGCAGCTTCCTGGACGACCTCTTCAAATGAGCCGAGCTGCCTTCGGGGATCGTTAAGATGCGGTGAATTCGCGCCGCGATTTTTTGCGCCCCTCAGCAATTTTTTTCTTGCGCCGAGGAAACGTTGGTCCCATATCGGACTCCTCCGTTCGTCCACCTGCCCCAAAGGTCAAGGTCATCCTGAAACCCTGAAGGTAAGGAGCGGGCGGGTCACATCTGTCTGCTGGTTGGGGAGGGTCTTATGGCCTATCAAGACGCCCTCTTCCAATTGGGGATGGACTT
>DATLZB010000136.1:0-28602 GCA_035574175.1 Hyphomicrobiaceae bacterium | reverse complement strand
CCGCCGCATCGACACCTTCAACTGGTCCCCCAAGGGCGTCACCATCAAGAGCGGGCCGCGTGCGGCCTGGGACACGGCACTCTCCGCCTACCCTCGAGCAGCGGACGGCTACAACCGCTACTTCGACGTTGCCACAGTGGGCGCGACGGTGCTGCTCGCAACCACGATCGAGCGTTACGACATTCCCCGCCGCACGGTGTGGATCAAGGGCGAGAAGTGCTCCTTCGACGTGATCGTCAGTACCATCTCGCCGGACGAGCTGTTCGAACGTTGCCACGGCGAGCTCAAATACATCGGCCGCGATTTTCACAGAATCGTGTTCCCGACCGAGCATGTGTTCCCCGAGCACGTCTACTTCCTCTACTACGCCAACGATGAGGTCTTCACCCGGCTCGTTGAGTACAAGAAGTTCACCCACCACAAGTCGCCGACCTCCCTCGTCGGCATGGAGATCCCTTCGCGCAACGGCAAGCACTACCCGCTGCCCTTCAGGAGCGAGCAGGAGCTGGCGCGCAAGTACTTCGCCATGATGCCCGACCACGTCTACTCGATCGGGCGCAACGGCAGCTACCGCTACGGCCTCGATATCGACGACTGCATCGAGCAGGCAATGATGATGGCCGAGCAGATCAAAGCGGGTGGCCGCGACTACCCGGTGCCGATCGAGCAGTGGCGCTGACGGCTTGACACCTCCTTGAAGGGCTTCTCAAGATCGCCGCAAGCAAAGCGCCGGCCATTCGTCCGGCATCCGGGAGGAAAGGCGGTATCCCATGAACGAGACATCGCGGCCGATCGGTCCGCAGCCCTGGGAAAGCGTGCGCACCAGGCTCGACGAGACGCGCCCGTTCGCCAACATGGCCGGCACGCCCTACTACCGGGACGCGGTCTATGAGCAGTTCTCCAGAGAAGAGTACGGACGGCGCTATGCGGCGCTGCGCGCCAAGATGCGGGAACACCGGCTCGATTGCATGATCGTGCCGGGGGGGCCCAGCCACTGGAGCTACGGCGCGGGCATGCTGTGGCTCACCGGCCATTGGGAGTGGCACGCCCTTGCGGCTTACGTGCTGGTGCCGCTCGAAGAGGAGCCGACGCTCATCTATGCCATGGGCGGCACGCACGCGGAGGCCGTGCGCCGGGTGGTGGCGCCGGCCCTTTCCGACGTGCGCCATAGCCGCAACGGCCGTTATGCCGAAGTAATGGTCGAGCGACTGCGCGAGCTCAAGCTCGAGCGCGGCCGCATCGGGCTGATGGAGATCGACCCCCGCCACAACGACTACTTGCCCGTCAACCAGTACGAGGTGCTGCGCAAGAGCCTGCCTGAGGCAGAGCTCGTGTTCACGAAAGGCTTCCTGCACCAGCTCCTCTGCGTGCACAGCGCGGAGGAGCTCGAATGCGTGCGCAAGGCGGGCCGGCTGTGCCAGAAGGCGATGGAGGCCATGGTCGCGCGCGCCGCGCCCGGCGTGCAGGAGTGGGAGCTCAAGGCGGCGGCTGGCTCGGCCATCCTGGAAGGCGGCGGCGACATCGACTTTCTCATCATCGGCTCGACGCCGATGGCAAACCCGGCCATGGTGTTCGGCAATCCGCGGCCCTCGCAGCGCGTGCTCGCCAAGGGCGATATCATCATCATGGAGCTGGCGGCGGGCTATCGGGGCTATACCGCCCAGATCGGGTCACCCATAACCATCGGCCAGCCGACCGACACGGTGCGCAAGTTCTGGAACGAGATCGTGCTGCCCGGGTATCACCGCATCGTGGCCGAGATCGCGCCTGGCAAGCCCGCGGAGAACATGCGGCTCGCCGCCCGCTTCTTTCGCGAGAAGGGCGTGCAGTCGCGCCCCACCCAGTGCCACGGCATCGACCTCGTCACCGACCATCCCCACGTCAACGCGCAGGAGGTGCACCAGGACGAGCACGACAAGGTGCTCAAACCCGGCATGGTGATCATGGCTGAGCCCAATCCGATCACGGCGGACGGCACCTTCGGCATCTTCCTCGGCCACACCTTCATCGTGACCGAGACGGGGCGCGAGTGCGTCGACGACTTCCCGCTCGAGATCGCGGTGGCCGGGAGCTAGTCCGAAGCGGCACGTCGTCGCCAGCGGAGCGCCGTCGCGCTAAAATGCGGAGCGCGGATCGGCAGAACGCTAACACCAACGGGAGGAAATCAGCATGTCACGGATCGTTGCGCTTGTACTG
This sequence comes from Hyphomicrobiaceae bacterium, assembly GCA_035574175.1. Taxonomy (GTDB): domain Bacteria; phylum Pseudomonadota; class Alphaproteobacteria; order Rhizobiales; family Hyphomicrobiaceae; genus DATLZB01. The sequence continues at coordinate 26,406 of DATLZB010000136.1, read as the reverse complement.
ATGCTGACGGGTGCGGCCGGTTTCGTCGCGCCCGCAGCGGCACAGGACTATCCGACCAAGCCCGTGAAGATCATCGTGCCGTTCGGCGTGGGCGGGCCGGCCGACGTCTATGCGCGCGTCGTCGGCCAGCATTTGTCGGAGTCGCTCAAGCAATCGTTCGTGGTCGAGCCGAGGCCAGGCGCCGGATCGGTAATCGGCACCAGCGAGGCGGCGAAAGCCGCGCCCGATGGCTATACGCTGCTTATGATGTCGAACACGCACACCACCAACGAGACGCTGATCACCAACAAGCCGTTCCAGCTGATGCGCGATTTCGTGCCGGTCTCGCCGGTCAACTACTCTGACCTGCTGATGGTGATCCACCCTTCGGTCCCGGCCAAAAACCTCAAGGAATTCATCGCGCTCGCCAAATCGAAGCCGGGCCAGCTCAACTATGCCTCGTCGGGGCCCGGAACGCCCTATCACATGGCCGGAGAGCTGTTCAAATCGATGACCGGCACCGACATCGTGCACGTGCCGCACAAGGCCTCAGGCGATGCGCGCTCGAGCATCCTCGGCGGGCATGTGCAGATGATGTTCGACGCGGTCACCACCATGGCGCCCAACGCACAGAGCGGCAAGGTGGTGGCGCTCGGGACGACGTTCTCCAAGCGATCGTCCGTACTGCCCGACGTGCCGACCATCGCCGAGGCCGGAGTGCCCGGCTACGAGGCCGTGATCTGGATCGGGCTGATGGCGCCGGCGGGAACACCGAAGCCGATCGTCGACAAGCTCAACGCCGAGATCCGCAAGGTGCTGAACCGGGAGGACCTCAAGGCGGAATGGGCCAAGCAGGGAGCAACGCCGATGATGATGACGCCGGAGGAGTTCGACAGATACCTCAGGGCCGACATCGACAAGTGGGCCAAGGTCATCAAGTCCGCCAACATCAAGGTGCAGTAGACCCGACATGGCACAATCGATCCGGCTGACCGTCAACGGCGTCGAACGGGTGGTTGACGGCGACCCGGCGACGCCGCTGCTCGGGGTGCTGCGGGGCACGCTGGGGCTCATGGCCACCCGCTTCGGTTGCGGCATCAATCAATGCGGCGCGTGCAACGTGATCGTCGACGGGGCGGCGGTGGCGGCCTGCGACACGCCGCTGTGGTCGGTGGCAGGGAAGAGCATTACCACTCTGGAGGGCCTCGGCAGGCCCGAGGCCCCGCACCCCCTGCAGGCGGCGTTCATCGCCGAGCAGGCCATGCAGTGCGGCTACTGCGTGTCCGGCGTTGTGATGTCGGCAGCGGCGCTCATCATGCGCAATCCCGATCCTTCGGAGGCAGAGGTGCGCGCAGCGCTCGATCGCAACCTGTGCCGGTGCGGGGCGCACAACCGCATGGTGCGGGCCGTACTCAGGGCCGCAAGGGAGGGCCGCGCCGCATGACCACGCCTTCTGCCGCGCCTGCTGAGGACGCACCGGCCCGGCTGCCGGGCAGCCTGAATACCAACCGCCGGCTTTCCCAGTGGCTCAGGTTCACGCGCGAGGGCACCGTCGAGGTCTCGTCGGGAAAGGTCGAGATCGGCCAGGGCATCCTCACCGCACTTGCCCAGATCGCCGCCGACGAGCTCGACGTCGATCTTTCCCGCGTGCGCATGGTCAGAGCGAACACCGCGTCGAGCCCCAACGAAGCGGTGACCTCGGGAAGCCAGTCGATTCAGGAGTCGGGTTCGGCGCTGCGCCACGCCTGCGCCGAGGCCCGCGCGATCTACCTGGCAGCGGCGGCGCAGCGGCTTGGCGTCGCGGTCGAAACCCTCAGCATCGAAGACGGCACCATCTCAGGTCCGCACAACCTGCACACGAGCTATTGGGAGCTCGCCGACGATGGCCTGCTCAACCGCGAGGCAACGGCGAGCGTGCCGCCCAAGGCGCCTCATGAGCGCCGTGTCGCCGGCGCCTCGACGTCGCGGACGGACATTCCGGATAAGGTGTTCGGCAGACCGCGCTTCATCCATGACCTCGTTCTTCCCCAGATGCTGCACGGGCGCATCCTGCGGCCGCCGGCGCCGGGCGCGCGGCTCGCAGCGCTCGAAGAGGGGTCGGTCGCGAGCATGCCCGGCGTGGTGGCGGTGGTGCGCGACGGTGACTTCGTCGGCGTGGTTGCCGAGAGCGAGGCGGCGGCGCTCGCAGCACTGGCCAGGCTGCGCAGGGCGGCCACCTGGCGGCAGGTTTCGGCGCTTCCTGAGGAGGCAGGCCTTGCCGAGTGGATGAAGCGGCAGCCGGTTGAAACGACGGTTGTTGCGCAGCGCGCCGCGCCGGCACCGGCCGACGTGTCGCGGACCGTCAGACGCTGCTACTCACGGCCCTACCTCGCTCACGCTTCCATCGGTCCCTCATGTGCCGTCGCGCAATGGACCGATGGCGGGCTTAAGGTGTGGACGCACAGCCAGGGTATCTTCAACCTCCGGGCAGACTTGGCCGTCGCATTGGGGGTGCGGCCCGAGTTCATCGTGGTCGAGCACGTGGAGGGTGCCGGCTGCTACGGTCACAACGGCGCCGACGACGCGGCCTTCGACGCAGTCCTGCTCGCAAGGTCCGCCGGCGGACGCCCAGTGCGCGTGCAGTGGTCGCGTGAAGACGAACTCGCCTGGTCGCCGGTCGGCGCGGCGATGGCCATCGAGCTTGAGGCCGATCTCGATGCCAAGGGCGAGATTCTCGCTTGGCGTTGTCAGGTGTGGAGCAACGGACACACTTCGCGGCCTGGCCGGGCCAAGACACCGACCCTGCTTGCCGCCGCGCACCGCTCGCCACCAGCCGAAGCACTGCTGCCCATCAACCCGCCGCTCGCCAGCGGCGGCGGGGCCGAGCGCAACGCCGTGCCGCTCTACGCGGTGCCGGCGCTCAAGGTGGTCAACCATCGCCTGATGGTGATGCCGATCAGGACCTCGGCGCTGCGATCGCTCGGCGCGCACGCCAACGTATTCGCCATCGAGTCGCTCATGGATGAGCTGGCGAGCGACCGCGGCGAAGACCCACTCGCCTTCCGCTTGCGGCACTTAAGCGATCCGCGCGCGAAGGACGTGCTCGAAGCCGCGGCTCGGCGCGCCGGCTGGAGCTCGCGGCGGAAGCGCGAAGGTGTGGGTTTCGGTATCGGCTTTGCACGCTACAAGAACGCGGGCGCCTATTGTGCGGTCGTTGCCGAGATCGAAGCCGAGCGCGACATCCGCGTGCGGCGGCTGGTGGCGGCGGTCGATGCCGGAGAGATCATCAACCCGGACGGGGTGGCCAACCAGATCGAGGGAGGCGCCATTCAGGCGACGAGCTGGACGATCAAGGAGGCCGTCCGCTTTAACGACACGCGCATCACAAGCGACACGTGGGAAAGCTATCCCATCCTCACGTTTTCGGAGGTGCCGAGCGTGGAAGTGGAGATCCTGGCGCGTCCGAAGGAACGGGCGCTGGGCGCCGGCGAGGCGGCGCAAGGCCCGACCGCAGCGGCCATCGGCAATGCGCTCTACGACGCGCTGGGGGTCAGGGTGCGCGATCTGCCGCTCACGGCAGAGCGCATCCTGGCGGCCATGGGCTGAGCACCACCATGCGGCGGCTTACCATCCTGAGCGGCGGCGCAGCACAGGGGCTCGTCACCGCGCTGACTTCGCGGTTCACGGCAGAGACGGGCGCCGAGATCGAGGCCACCTACGGCGCGGTCGGTGCGATGCGGGCGAAGCTCATCGGCGGCACGCCGGTGGACTTGCTGATCCTCACGGCCACCCTCATCGAAGAGCTGACGCGCTCAGGCCATGTGAGGGCGGGTTCGGGCCACCGCATCGGTTCGGTCGAGACCGCGATCGCCGTACGCTCCGGTGCGCTGCCTGTCGCCATCGGAAATAGGGCAGAGCTCAGCGCAGCGCTGTCGGCGGCAGACGCGATCTACTTCCCTGATCCGGAGCTCGCCACCGCCGGCATTCATTTCACCAAGGTCCTCGATGCCCTTGGGATGAGGGAAGCGCTCGCGGGCCGATTGAAGACGTTCCCCAACGGCAATGCGGCGATGCAGGCCATGGCGGCGGCTGGCGGGCAGCCCATCGGCTGCACGCAGGCGACCGAGATCATCGCTACGCCGGGCGTGGCCCTGGTCGGGCCGCTGCCCGGAGAATTCAGGCTCGCCACGGTCTACACGTGCGGCGTCACCGCTTGTGCCAGAGAGCCGGAACTTGCCGCGCATATGGCGGCGCTTCTGACTGCGCCCGAGGACGCGGAAAACCGCTGCAGCAGGTTCGGTTTCGATCTGCGATGTTCATGATGAGTCCGGCCGACCCGTCGCGCCATGGGATCGGTTCAGGTTGGGCTCAGTTGGTCTTGGGCCCGGGGGTCGGCGCCGGAGTCTTCGGTGCTTCGATCTTTACGTTGGTGGTTGTGCCGTCGCCGGACAGACCAAGCCGGTCGCCGAACACGATCAGCACGAAGGCGGCGACGATGAGGGCGCCAACCAGCACTCCCAGAATACCAACGCTGCCGGATCCGTTCGAGGGCATGGCGGCCTCCTTGACTTGCCTGGCCGTTGAACGCTTCCGGTCGGAGGTTCGTTCCAGCAAAGGCGAGCGGCAAGCGCGGTGAGGCTAGTCAGACGGCAGGCCGTCCAGCGCGGTGCGCCAGAACTGCCGGCTCCTCTCGGAGACAGGCGAAGCGGTGGAAGCATTGCGCGCGAGGACCAAGCGGTAGAACTGCTCGGCAGCTTCGCGGCCGAGCAGCAAGCCCGAGCTTCTTATGATGCGCGTGATACGCAAATGATTGTGATCGTCGGGCACGAGCCAATGGGAAGTCGCAGCGTAGAACGCTGACATGCGCTGAAGTGCCCGCTTGATGGCCGCCTGCAGCCCGGGATCGGCCCGCACCGCCGCAATTTCGGCCGCAGTCAGTACGGGCGCGGCCGGATTCGCCCCGCTCGGCTCAGGCAGAGGAAACAACCATTGGATGAAATCGTGATGACGCTCGATGGCGCGGTCGTCGAAGGCAAGAACCTCCTCGAGCGTGCGACCGGCGCCGTCGCGGCCCTCGCCGGCAAGAAAGCCGAGCAAAGCGGTCCGTGCTGGCGTGGACGTCGCCATGACTGCATAGTAGCAGGTGACCCCAGCCACAGGCCAGTCCGCAACTCGCTCATGATCTTCAACGTCACGCCGCAGGACGCCAGAAAGCGCATCCACGGAGCCGAGGAGGTTGCCTTTCTTGATGTGCGCGAGGCCGGCCAGTTCGGCGAGGGCCATCCGCTGTTCGCGGTGCCCTGCCCCTACAGCCGGCTGGAATTGGCGATCGGCGGATTGGTGCCGCGTAAATCGACCCCGCTCCTGCTCCTTGATGCAGGCGACGGCGTGGCCCAACTGGCAGCGCAGCGGCTTGCGGCTGCGGGCTACGCCGACATCGCCATCGTCGAGGGCGGCGCGGCGGGCTGGCAAGCGGCAGGGCTCACCCTGTTCAAGGGCGTCAACGTGCCGAGCAAGACGCTCGGCGAGCTTGTCGAGCATGCGCTGCATCCGCCGATGATCGAGGCGGTAGCGCTCGCTCAATGGCAGCGGGAGGGTCGCGCGTTCCGCCTGTTCGATGCGCGGCCGCCCGCCGAGTACGCCAAGATGCGCGTGCCCGGCGCCCGTTGCCTGCCCAACGGGGAGCTGGCCCACCGCTTCGAGGCCGTGGTCGGGGATCGGCTCACGCCTGTCATCGTCACGTGCGCCGGCCGCACGCGAGGTCTCATCGGGGCGGCCGGGTTGCGGCTCGCCGGTATCCCCAATCCGGTCTATGCGCTCGAGAACGGAACCCAAGGCTGGGCGCTGGCAGGTTTGGCGCTGGAGCGCGGCAATAGCGCCGATCCGTTCCCGGAACTGGAGGCCGAGGCGCGAAAGGTGAGCATGGCGCGTGCGGACGTGCTCTGCCGGCGGCGCGCCATTCCCATCATCGACGCGTCCAACGTGCAGGCGATGTGCAGCGAGCCGGCGCGTACCACCTACGTGTTCGATGTGCGCTCGGAGGCGGAAGCCAAAGGCGATCCGGTAGCGATCGCCAAGCATGCGCCGAGCGGCCAGCTCGTGCAGGCGAGTGATCATTGGATCGGCGTGCGCAGGGCGCGGATCGTGCTGGCCGACGACACCGGCCTGCGGGCCGCGCTCGCCGCCTTCTGGCTGCGCCAGCTCGGCTATGACACGTGCGTGGTCCGCATCGATGATGCCTTGCGCAGGCTCCAGCCGTCAGAGCCGAGGCAGGAGACCTCGCACCGCGCTCTCGAACGGGTGAGCCCGGCGGAGGCGCTGTCGCTCGCCCGAGACGGAGGCGGGCTGCTGCTCGATCTCAGGGCTTCCCAGCGCTATCGGGCAGGCCACGCCGCCGGCGCTCAATGGTCGATACGGCCTCGCCTCGGCGCGATCGGCGCCCTTTCCGGCCGGCCAGCGGCGTTGTTCACGGACGAGGTCGCCGTCGGCCGGCTTGCCGCCATCGATCTTGCGGAACTCGGCGCGGGCCCCGTCATGGAGGTCGCCGGCGGGTTCGAGGCGTGGGCCGGAGCCGGTCTGCCCGTAGAGCCGGCGGCGGATCGTCCGAGCGAGGCGGAGGCCATCGATTACCTTTGGTTCGTCCATGACCGCCACGACGGCAACCTCGCGGCCTCGCGCCAATACCTGGCATGGGAGCAGGGTCTGATCGCTCAACTCGACCCCGAGGAGCGGGCGGAGTTCAAAATCGAGGGTCCCGACTAACCGGCACGCCCTTGCCGTGGTTGGCCGTCTCTGCTAGCGATGACCTTCCCCTGGATGGGATGCCAAGCGTCATGCGACGCGCCCTGCTCGTTTGCCTGCTTGCCGCGCTGGCGGCCCTAATCGTACCGGGCCAGGCGAGGGCAGAGGCATTCGCCATCGACGCCTCCGAGCCCGTCGAGGTGCGCAAGGGCGGGGAGCAGGCCAAGGCCCTCCGCCCGCAATCCTTGTGCATCCGCAACACGCCGCAGTTGCGCAAGGCAGGTCCCCCGGACAGCGACAAAGCCGACCCAGCCGCCGCCGTCATCCCCGATCCTCTCGATTTAGAGATCGAGAGAGGAGTGGCGCTGGCGCGTGAGATGCTCCGGCCCGGCTCGATCCTGCGCGTGCTGCCTGAGCGTGCTCGACCCCCACCGATCGTCGCCTAGCGCGTTAGCACGGCCGGCGCTCTGTGCCGCCGATGCGATGACGGTCTCCTGAAAACGACAACTGCGGCGTGCCTCGCGTACTGCGTGCGGTCTCGCGTCAGTGCGCGCAACGTCGCAAGCCGGGTCAAAAGCCATGAGCGAAGGAAGTGAGCAGCCGAGGCCGGGAGCCTCGGAGAACGACGTGCCGCGAGGCAAGGACGACTCCAAGACGGGCATCGTGATCGGTCTCGTCATGTTCGGATCGATCCTTGTGCTGATGATCGTGGCACAATTGCTTCGGACTTGACGGCCGCAGCGCGAGCACCGGGCGGACCCCGCAGAAGTCGGCCCGCCCGGCAATCGGCATGTTCAACCCCTCAAACACGAAGGCAAAGCAAATGCTCTTGTTGGTCACAGGAGCCGGTCTAATGACCGCCTCTCTTGCCATCCTGCAGATTGTGCGGTTCCGCGAAGGGCAGGTGAACACGCGTCCTGAGTGGCTCGACATCACCTACGCCGTTCTGGTGACAACCGGATTAGCGCTGGGGCTCGCCTGCCTGGGAGCCGGCCTCCTCGGAACACTATCGAGCTGAAAGCGGCGGCTGTACGCAAACTTCCGCGATGCCTAGGGGGCCGCCGCCTGTTCTGATAGCTTGCGCTTCTGCCGGCGGTGCTGGGACCAAGCGGTGACCCCAAAAGACAGCACCATGAGTATCAGCACGGCGATGGCGGCCGGCCGCTCAAGAATGTAGGCGGCGTCGCCACCGCTGATCTGGTAGGTGTTGATCGCGTTGTTCTCAAGCAGCCGCCCGAGCAGGAGGCCGACGACGGTGGCCGCCACCGGATAGTCGTAACGCACCATGGCCCAGCCGATGATCGAGAACACCCACAGGATGATGGGGCCGGCCGAGTTGCCCTCGATGGCATACGAACCGAAGGTGGCAACGACCAGCACCACGGGAATGAGGAAGCGCATCGGCACGCGCACGATGTAGGCGGCGCAGTAGACGAAGGCAATGCCGACAAAGAACAGCAAGATGGCCTGGGCGAAGTTGGAAATGATGATGGCGTAGACGACGTCCATCCTCTCCGAGATGAACTGCGGGCCGCCAACGATGTTGTGCATGGCGAAGGCAGCAAGCAGAATCGCGGTAGCGCTGCCACCGGGGATGCCGAGCGCGAACAGTGTCGCCATCGAGCCGCCCTCCGAGCTCGAATTGGCCGACTCGGAGGCGACAACCCCCTTGGGGTTGCCCTTGCCGAAGGAGTTGGGATCGGGCGAGGTGCGCTTGGTCTCGGCGTAGGAAAGCAAGTTGGCGATCGAGGCACCCACGCCCGGCACCGCACCGATCCCGATGCCGATCACCGAGCCGCGCAGGATCACGCCTGGATAGCCGAGGGAGAAGCGCACGCCGCGTAGGATCTTGGCGAGCGAGATGCTGCGGCCGGCGTCATTCTCGACGAGATAGCGGGTGTTGATCAGGATAAAGAGCTGGCTCGCGGCGAGCAGACCCATCATGGCCGGAATCGGGGAAATGCCGTCGAGCAGCCAGGGAATGCCCATGGTGCCGCGGATGTAGCCGGCCGTGTTCATGCCGACGGTGCCAAGCAGCACCCCGAAAGTGCCGGCAAGCAGGCCGCGCGCCATGCTGTCGCCGGTGAGCGAGCCCAACAGCATCATGCCCCAGATGGCGACCACCAGCATCTCGAGCGGTCCCATCTTGAGCACGACCTCCGCCATCGGCACCACCGTCAGGTAGAGCAGCACGTAGCTCGCGAGCGTGCCAATGACGGAGGCCGCGAGCCCGGCGCCCAGGGCCTCGTTGTGGCGGCCCTGGCGGGACATCGGATAGCCGTCAAAGGTGGTGGCGACCGCCGCCGAGGTGCCCGGAATGTTCATGAGAATGGCCGGCACGGCGCCACCGAAGCCGGCGCCGGTGTAGATCGAGGTCAAAAAGATGATGGCGGGCAGAAACTCCATGTACAGCGTCATCGGCAGGCAGATCGCCATCGCCATGGTGATGGAGATGCCCGGCATGGCGCCAAAGAACAGACCGACAAGAAGGCCGGGAATGACCCAAACCCACGCCGACCAGGACGAGGAGAGGATGCCGATGGCCGACTGGGTAGCGGCGATGTCGATGACGGCCGGCATCAGAGCACGCTCAACGGAAACGGGAAGGGAATCATGGCGCGGTAGCCGTAAATCAGCAGGACGGTGAAGATCGTGGTGAACAGCCCGATCAGCCAAAGCCGGCGCTCGCCGCAGATGTAGAGGCCGATGGCCGTGAACAGCCAACATGCCACGTCGAAGCCGACGGTCTCGAGCGAAGTTACAAAGGCACCGAAGGCGGTGGCGAGCAGCGCGATCTTGCCAAGCTCGCCAAGCTCGCGGCGGCGATCAGTCACCAGCCCCTCGGGCGAGGCGGCAGCACGGGCCGGGCCTGCCCGCCGGAAACACTGCGGCAGTACGATGAGGCAGAGAATGAGCCCGATGATGGCCGTCGGCTGAACGAGCAGCAGGTTATGGACCGAAAGAGAGGTCGCGCGCGTGTCGATGAGATAGGCGAGGATCCAGCCGCCGATAAACAGCAGCAGCAGAAGATGTCCCCAATCGACCTCGATAAAACCCAAGCTGCGGCGCATGGCGAGGAGTTCCGCGGTCACAAAAATGCGACGACTGCCGCGATCGGCCGAAGCCGGCCGCGGCAGCCCGGTCACCGGACAAGCGTCGTCAGGCCTTTAGCAGGCTGACGTGCTTCTTCATGATCTCGGCCGTCCGCCGGAAAGAGGCGTTGGACTCCTCCGGCCCGAACCAGTCAGTGGCCAGCTGCTGCTTCTCAAGAGACTCGATCGTCTCCTTGTCCTTGCTCGTCTTCTCGAGCGCCGCCAGCAGAGCCTTGTATACGTCGGGGTGCTTCTTGAGCAGGGTCGCATGCACCGCCCAACCGCGCTGGGAGCCAGCCACGTACTCGGCATCCTTGCCGACCACCTCGGTCACCGCAGGCGCCGCATCAAAAGGCTTCTGACGCCGGTCGTCAAAGGTGAGCAGCGGGCGGATCTTGCTGGCGATGGGCAGGAAGCCCTCGCCGCCGACGAGGCCGATGTTGACGACGCCACCGGCGGTCGCATTCCGCGTCGGCCCGCCACCGTCGTAGGTCACGAGCCGCAGCTTGTCGCGCGGGATCTTGTTAGCGTCAGCGAACAGCATGAGGTTCACATAGTCGGCCGAGTTCGGCTGGATGCCAATCGACAGACTCGCCGGGTCGGCCTTGAGCTTGGCGAGAACATCCTGGATGCTCTTGAGCGGGCTGTCCGCCGTCGTCGCCATCAGCGTGTAGTCGCGCGACGGCAGGTTGATCATGTGGAAGTCTTCCAGCTTGAAGGTGGCGTTTTGCAAGTAGATGTTGAGCGGGATGTAAGGGGCGGCGGACGTGCAGCAAATGGTGTAGCCGTCGTCAGGCTGCTGCAGAAAGTAGGTATGGCCCAAGAGCGCGCCCGAGCCGCCGCGGTTGACCACCACCCAGGGCTGGCCTGTGATACGCTGGAAGTGCGGCGCAAAGGCGCGCGCCAGGCGGTCGTTGTAACCGCCCGTGGCGAACGGAACCACGACGTTGATGGGCTTGGAGGGATAGGACTGGGCGCGGACGATGGCGGGTTTGCTAATGGCCGCGGCGGCTACGCCGGCGGCGGCGAGCTTGACGGCGTCGCGACGAGAAATTGTGCGCTTCATGTTTTCTCTCCCTAGACAGCGGCCATGGCCGGGATTGCCGCGCGGAGCCTTTCGCAAAACACAGATGCGTCCCGGTCGGCGAATGAAAGCTAGACGAGATCAGAATCCTGTCAACACATCTTGCTTTGAAAGTTGATCAATTCGACCGACACGCATGGCAGCTCTCGAATGGGCCGATTGACAGGTCGGGGTCGTTTCCGCACAGACAAGGGAACAACGCAACGGTTGGGCATCAAAGTGAGATCGCGCATGAGTGAGGAGCAGGGGCTTACCCGCTATGTGGCGGGGTTCATCTTCGTCACGCGGGCTGCCGATCTGCCCGTAGCTGTGCTTGCCCACGGCAAGAAATCGATACTCGACGGGCTCGGCCTCGCCCTTTCGGGCTCGGTCGCCAAATCGGGCGAACTCATCCGCAAGCATCTCGCCGAGCTCGGTCTCGGGCCGGGGCCGGCGACGGTGATCGGGTCCTCTCTGCGGGTGGCTCCTCGCTTTGCCGCCTTCGCCAACGGCGTCGGCATCCATGCCGACGACTACGACGACACCCAGCTCGCCGTCGCCAAGGACCGCGTCTATGGGTTGCTTACGCACCCGACCGCGCCGGCGCTGCCGGCGGCGCTCGCCGTCGGCGAGGCGCTCGGCGCAAGCGGACGTGAGGTGATGCTCGCCTATCACCTCGGCGTGGAGGTCGAGTGCAAGATCGCAGAGGCGATCAACCCGCGCCACTACCAGACCGGCTTTCATTCGACCGCGACCTGCGGCACCTTCGCGGCGGCGGCGGCCGCCGGCAAGCTCATGGGCCAGGATGTGGAGACTTTGCAGCGCTCGCTGTCTATCGCCGGCAGCCAGTCGGCGGGCCTGCGTGAAAACTTCGGCACCATGACCAAGCCCTTCCACGCCGGCCGCGCGGCCGAGAGCGGCGTGGTCGCAGCGCAGTTCGCCGGCCTCGGCTGGACGGCAACCGATAGGATCCTGGAGGCACCGCGCGGCTTCTTTTCTGCGGCTGGCGGCGGCTACGACAAGGGTGCGATCGAAGGCAAGCTCGGTAACCCATGGACGTTCTCAGAGCCAGGCGTGTCGATCAAACCGCATCCCTCCGGTTCGCTCACGCACCCCGGCATGACACTGATGCTGGAGCTCATCCGCAAGCACGACATCAAGGCTGACGAGGTGCAGAAGGTGCGCGTAGGCACCAACCACAACATGCCGAACGCACTCATCCACCATCGCCCGCAGAACGAGCTACAGGCCAAGTTCTCCATGGAGTTCTGCATGGCAATCCTGCTGATCGAGCGGCGTGCCGGCTTGAACGAGTTCACCGACGAGGTGGTGCGCCGCGCCGACGTACAGCAAATGATCGAGAAGGTCGACTTCGTGGTCGACGAGCGGGCGGAGGCCGCCGGCTACCACAAGATGACGACCTATATCGATATCGCGCTTAAGGACGGCCGGACGATCTCGGGCGTTGCGGATTTCGGCAAAGGCAGCCCGGCCAACCCGATGACCTTCGAAGAGGTCGCGGCGAAATTCGCCGAATGCGCTGAGTTCGCGCGCTGGAGCAGGGCGCGCGCTAAGGACGTGGTCGGCATGGTCCGCGATCTGGAAGAGCTCGATGACATTGGGCGGCTGACGGGGGCGCTGCGCGCGTCGTAGGCGAAAGGGCATGCCCGAAGGCGCACGTCGAGACGACAGCCGACCGGCCAGCTCCGGTGGGGCGTCCACAACCGCTTTCACCTGGGCGCGCGATCCCGTCTTTTGGGTGGCGATGCTCGCCACATACGGGGCCGCGGTGGCGGCCGGTTTCACGGCAAGCCTGCTGCGCATTCCGCTGCCATGGATGCTGGGGCCTTTCTTTTTTTGTAGCGCGCTGTCGCTCGCAGGCGTGAAGCTGCGCGTAATGCCAGGCGGCCGCGAGCTCGGACAGATCGCCATCGGGCTCGCCGTCGGCATGCGGTTCACGCCGCAGATCCTGGCAGCGACGTTCGCCCTGCTCCCGGCCATGGTCGCCGCCACGCTCTACATTATGCTGGTCACCACGGCCGCCTCGTTTCTCTACCGATGGCTCGCTCGGGTCGATGCGACGACCGCCTTCTTTGCCACCGCCGCGGGCGGGGTCGCCGACATGGCGATCGTGGCCCAAGAGCGCGGCGGCCTGCTGAGCGCGGTCGCCATCACCCATGCGCTCAGAGTATCGACTACCGTCGCCATCATTCCGATCCTGGTCGTCAGTCTCGGTGCTGCGGGCTCGAGCACTGTGGCCACGTCGACGGCCAGCGAGCATCCGGTGCTGGTCGTGTTGGCGCTGGCGCTCGCCACGGCCTTCGCGTGGTTGCTCAAGGCCTCGCCGCTGCCAAATCCCTGGATGGTCGGGCCGATCATCCTCGGCATCGTTCTCGGCGTCAGCGGGCTCTTTTCGGTGCACGTGCCCAACATCGTCATCGTGCTGGCGCAGCTCGCTCTCGGAACCTGGCTCGGCTGCCAATTCAAGCGCGAGATCATTCTGTCGCTGCCGCGCATTGCCCTATCGGGCCTTGCGGCCTCGTTGTTCATGCTGGCCGCGGCCGGCGCGGGAGCGGCGCTGCTGTCGGCGGCGACCGGGCTCCCCGTCACGACGAGCTTCCTGTCGCTGGCCCCGGCGGCGATCACCGAGATGGTGATCACCGCACAGGTGATGCACCTCGACGCCGAGTTCGTGACAGCGTTCCACGTCATGCGCATCGCCATCGTGTCGTCGACGATTCTGTTCGTCTATGCCCTCTATAACCGCCTCGTGGGAATGATCGATGGACCTCGGATATAGCGGCCGCCGCGTGCTCATCGTGGGGGCGAGCCAGGGAATCGGCCGTGCCGCCGCCCGCTTGTTGACGGAGGAAGGAGCCGACCTGCTGCTCGCATCGCGCAGCGGAGAGGCCCTTGCTGCGGCTTGCGATGAGATCGCGGCCGAGAGCGGGCGGCGACCCCAATCGGTCGTCGCCGATCTCACACGGCCGGGCTCGGGCGAGACGCTCGCGGCCGCCGCAAGCGCGCGCTGGGATGCGCTCGACCTTCTCGTCACCGCGGTGGGCGGCAGCGTGCGCGCCCAGTTCGCCGATCTTGCCGACGAGGACTGGCTCGCCAACCATTCGCTCAACGTGATGTCAGCCGTGCGCGCGATCCGGGCGCTGCTTCCGTTACTCAGAAGCGGAAGAGCCCCGGCCGTCGTCACGCTCGGAGGAGCGGCGGCGCGCATGCCCTATCCGCACCAGGTCGTCTCCAACGTGCACAAGGCCGGCATCATTGCGCTGACCAAGACGCTCGCCGCGGAGCTGGCGCCCGACGGCATCCGCGTCAACAGCGTGGCGCCGGGGCCGACGCGGACGCGGTTGTGGCTTGAACGCGCCGAGAAGCTCGCAGCGGAGCGCGGCGTCGCGCGGGAAGACGTCATCGCAGAGTTCGCGCGGAATATCCCGCTCGGGCGCTTTGCGGAGGCGCACGAGATCGCAGTGATGGTGGCTTGGCTCGGCAGCCCAAAAGCGAGCTTCGTGACCGGACAAACCGTCAACGTGGATGGGGGCATTGCGCGCGGGTTGCTCTGACGCAAGCGGTCCGAGGCTGGCAGCCGGCCGCGGAACATGCCATGTAAGCCGTTGCCATGGTTTATGAACACGACGGCCATTCGCACGGGCACGGTGCGGGCACCAACGAAACGCGCGTCGGCATCGCCGCGCTGCTGACCGGCGTCTTCATGCTGGCGGAGGTGGCCGGTGGATTGATCTCCGGCTCGCTGGCGCTGCTCGCCGATGCCGGCCACATGCTGGCCGACTTCGCTGCCTTGGGCCTCGCCTGGCTCGGATTCCGGCTGGCGCGGCGGCCAGCCGACTGGCGGCGCACCTACGGGTTCGACCGCTTCTCCGTCCTCGTCGCCTTCGGCAACGGACTGGCGCTGTTCGTCATTGCGGCATGGATCGTCCTCGAGGCGGCGCGGCGTCTGCAAGAGCCGGTCGACGTCCTCGGCGGCATGATGCTCCTCATCGCTCTCGCCGGGCTCGCGGTGAACCTCGTCGCGTTCTTCATCCTGCGCTCCGGCGACCGCGCCAACCTCAACGTGCGGGCCGCCGCCCTCCACGTGGCGGGCGATCTTCTCGGTTCGGTCGCCGCCCTTGCCGCCGCTGCCATCATCATGCTGACCGGGTGGACGCCGATCGACCCGATCCTGTCGGTTCTCGTCGCGCTCATCATCCTGAGATCAGCGTGGCTTGTCGTGCGCGATGCCGGCCATATCCTGCTCGAGGGGGCGCCGGCGACGCTCGATACGCGAACGATCCGGGAGGACCTCACAGAGGCGGTCCCCGGCGTCATCGACGTGCACCATATACACGTTTGGTCGATCACGCAGGAGCGCCCGATGATCACCCTGCATGCCCGCCTGCGGCCCGCCGCGCGGCCGGAACTGGTCACACCGCAAATCAAGGCCCGCCTGCGCGATCGATTCCGCGTCGGCCACGCCACGGTGGAGGTGGAGTTCGATCGGTGCGCCGATCAACACGTGACGGCCCGCGGCGAAAACGGCTGAAGCCTGCAGCGGCGGCCGCCGGCCCATATGGGCACAGGGCGAGCCTAGCCAGTGGGCGGCACGTTCTCGGCAGTGGCGCCGGTCGCCAGCCGTGCCGCGAGCTTTACCGCCTGCTCGAGCGCGCCGGTTGAAGCCACGCCCTTGCCGACGATGTCGAAGGCGGTGCCGTGCGCGGGCGTGGTGAAGATCGTCTCGAGGCCCGCCGTGACGGTGACGCCGCGATTGAAGCCTTTGAGCTTGGTCGCGATCTGGCCCTGGTCGTGGTACATGGCGACCACGCCGTCGTACTCGCCGGCAAAGGCCTTGAGGTAGACGGTGTCGGATGGGAAGGGGCCGCGGCAGTCAATGCCTCTGCCGGCCATGGCTTCGACCGCGGGCCTTATGATGTCGATCTCCTCGGTACCGAACAAGCCGCCCTCGCCGGCATGCGGGTTGAGCGCGGCGACCGCGATGCGCGGGCGGCCGATGCCGGCGCGGCGCATGGTGGCGTCGGCGAGAGAGATCGCATCGCAGATACTCTCGGGCGTGATTTGGTCGAGCGCGGTGCGCAACGAGACGTGGGACGTCACCCTCGACATCCACCAGCCGTCGAGCACGTTCATCTCGCCGAAATGGCCTTTGTGGCCAAGCAAGTGGGCGAACATCTTGTGCTCGTCGGGGAAACGCCAGCCCCCCTTGAACATGGCGCCCTTGTTGAGCGGGGCGAAGGTGATGGCATCGAACCGGCCCTCCTGGGCCAGCTCGATGGCACGGGCCAGCGTCTCGCCGGTCAGCCGGCCGGATTCGGGGGAAACCGCGCCGCGCTCTAACCGGGCGGGGTCGATGTTGCCAAGGTCGATCAGAGGGACCTCCGGCGCCTGCCAGTCGATGCTTTCGGTGTTCGCGATGCGATGCCAGCCAAACGACACGCCCGCGTCCCGCATGCCCATCTCCAGCACGCGCGCGTCGCCGACGACGACGAGGCGGGCGATGCCCGACAGCCTGCCATCGCTCAGAATGCGGGCACACTGCTCGGGGCCGATGCCGGTGGCGTCGCCCAGCACCAGGGCAATCCGTGGGCGCTGATCGCCGTCGGCGGCATGGGCGGGGCGCGGCCGCCTCGCAAGGTTTTGATCCAACGTGCCGATGGCCATACCAAGATCCTTTCCGGCAGAGACATCCGGGCCAACACGACACGTCCGCGGCCCCCATGTCAATCGACCGGTTGACAGGCGCTAAGGCGAAGTACGACGGTTTCGCCGGGCCGCATGACAATTCGTGGAGGGAGCGTCCATGGCCGCGCAAGGGAAGTCAGGAGGCAGACCACCGCTGCTGCCACATGGGCCTGAACTGCTGCCCGGATTTGAGCGGCAGCGGATCAGGACGCGAGGTGCGGAGATCAACGTGGCGGTCGGCGGCGAGGGGCCGCCGCTCTTGCTGTTGCACGGCAATCCGCTGACGCTGGTGAGCTGGCACAAGATCGCACCCTCGCTCGCTCAGAGCTTCACGGTGGTGGCGACCGACTTGAGGGGCTATGGCGATTCCTCGAAACCCGACGGCGGGCCGGACCACTCGGCCTACACCTTCCGCGCGATGGGGGAAGACAATTTCGAGGTCATGGACAAGCTCGGCTTCGAGCGGTTCTCGGTGGCCGGCCATGACCGCGGGGCCCGAGTGGCGTTTCGCATGGCGCTCGACCAACCCGGCCGTATCACGCGGCTCGCCGCCCTCGACATCGTGCCCACCCACCACGTGCTGACCAACATCAGCCTCGGCTGGGGCCTTGAATCGTATCACTGGTTCTTCATGGCGCAGAAGGCGCCGTTCCCCGAGAAACTGATCTGCGCCGACCTTGCGTATTACATCAGTTACAAGCTCAACAAGAAGGGCGTCGGCCTCGAAATCTTCTCGAAGGAAGCGATGGCGGAGTATGTGCGCTGCACGACGGCAGAGCAGATCCACGCCGTGTGCGAGGACTACCGCGCCACCGTCACCCTCGATTTTGCCATGGACAGCGCCGACTTCGGCAAGCGCAAGATCACCTGCCCGACCCTGGTGCTATGGGGTTCCAACAGCCATGTCGGCCGCCATTTCAAGGCGATGGAGGCCTGGAGGGCGTGGGCAGCGGACCTGCGGGGCTGGGCGATCCCCACCGGGCATTATCCGGCCGAGCATCGCCCCGATATCGTCTATGCGGCATTCTGGGACTTCTTCATGGGGCGGGAGCCGGAGCGCTGGCACGGCGCGGCGTGAGCAGTGGGTTCGTTTCGATGTCGCTTGCTTGGAAAGGCCGGGCACCTTAGGTATCCCCATACCAGGGACCGCGCGCAAATGCCCGCGGAGCGGTCCCGACCGGCCGACACGGAGCACGATCCGACTGTGACATATATGAATTCCTCGAGCGATGCCGCCGACAGCGGCGAGCATTCCGACATCGTTTACCCTTCGACTATTCCCTTCCTTCTGGTGCATCTCAGCTGCTTTGCAGCAATATGGACGGGGATCACTTGGCAGGCCGTGGCAATTTGCATCGCACTCTATTGGGTCCGGATTTTCGCGATCGGAGCCGGCTACCATCGCTACTTCTCCCACCGCTCGTATTCGACCAGCCGCGCCTTCCAGTTCGTGCTCGCCGTGCTGTCGCAGAGCTCGGCGCAAAGAAGCGTGTTGTGGTGGGCATCCAAGCACCGCCACCATCATCTGCACTCCGACACAGAGCGCGACATTCACTCGCCGCGGCACAAGGGGTTCCTCTACAGCCACTTGGGCTGGATATTTGAGCGCAAGCATGATGCGACCGACTTGGTGAAGGTCGCCGACCTCGCCCGCTATCCAGAGCTCATGTGGCTACACAGGTACGAGCTTGTGCCGGCGATCGCGCTCGCCGTGCTCTGTTTCCTGATCGGCGGATGGCCCGGGCTGGTGGTAGGCTTCTTCTGGAGCACGGTGCTCGTCTATCACGCCACCTTCTGCATCAACTCGTTGGCGCACGTGCACGGCCGCAAACGATACGTCACGGGCGACGACTCTCGAAACAACTGGCTGCTCGCCATCATCACCATGGGCGAGGGCTGGCACAACAATCATCATGCCTACCAAAGCAGCGTTCGCCAGGGTTTCAGGCGGTGGGAGTTCGATCCCACCTATTACATACTCCGCGCGCTCGCTTCGATCGGCCTGGTGTGGGGGCTGAAGCTGCCGCCGCCAGAGGTGGTGCGCAACGAGCAGCGCCTCGGCAGTCGTGTCATCAACCGCGCGGCCGCGCAGCTTGCCGCCAGCTTCAATACCGAGGGCATCGCGCTCGCCATAACTTCCGCGCTCGAGAGAACGCAGCTCGCCAAACTGCAAGCGCGGCTCGCCGCCACCCAGAACCGCGCGGCCGACGTACTGGCAAGCCTGCATCTGCCGCATTTGCCTACGCGCAGCGAGATGCTCGCCCGGGCGACGGCCATGTTCGCGATGACGCCCTCGATCGACGATATCGTCGATCGCGCCCACGAGCTGGTGCTCGACACGATCGGCACGCGGTTGCGCAGCACCGCCAGCGAGGCAGGTTCGTGAGCCGTCGATGGCTTGCCGCAACCACTGCGTTTGCTGGGGATGATCGGGTGGGGCTGGCGCGGGTCGAGGATAAGAGGCAGGCCCTCAGGGCGCAGTTGCGGGCCGCACAGGGCGAAGTCCGGCTCAGCAAGGAGGTCTCCCATCTCTTTCGAACCCGCGATAGAGCGCCGGCTCTAAGACTCGATGCGCGCGCATTCAACCGGGTGCTGGAGGTGGATGCCTCGGCAGGCTTCGTCGATGTCGAAGGCATGGCCACTTACGAAAGCCTGGCTGCCGCCACCTTCGCCCATGGCGTGCTACCGGCCGTCGTGCCTCAGCTCAAGTCGATCACAATCGGTGGAGCGTGCGCCGGGCTGGGCATCGAGTCCTCCTCGTTCCGCTACGGCTTGGTGCACGAAACCGTGGTTGAACTGGAGATCCTGCTGGCCGACGGCGACATCGTGATGTGCACACCGAACAATGCGCACAGCGATCTGTTCTTCGGCTTTGCCAACTCGTTCGGCACACTCGGCTATGCCCTGCGCATCAAGGCGAAGACCGTGCCGGCCAAGCGGTATGTGGAGATCGCCCATGTGCACCATGAGGAGCCGACCCGCTACTTCCGGGAGCTCGAAGACGCCTGCGCGCATTCGGACTGGGATTTCGTAGACGGCGTCGTCTTCGGGCCCGGCGAGCATTACCTGACGCTCGGCCGCTTTGTCGACCAGGTGCCGTTCACCAGCGACTACACGTTCATGAACATCTATTACCGCTCGATACGCGAGCGGCAGCGGGATTATCTGAAGACGCTCGACTACATCTGGCGCTGGGATACGGACTGGTTCTGGTGCTCGCGCGTTCTGCACGCGCAGAACCCGATCGTGCGCCGCCTGCTCGGGCGCAAGAGACTCAATTCGACGTTCTACAAGAAGGCGATTGACTGGGAGCTCGGATACCGCGTGCGCCGGTTCTGGCGCCGGCTGTTCTCGGTTCACCGAGAGGCGATCATTCAGGACGTGGACGTGCCGGTCCACAACGCCGCCAAGTTTCTCGACTTCTTCCAGCGGGAAATCGGCTTGAGCCCGATCTGGATCTGTCCCTTCAAGGCGTACGAGGCCTCGCACCGTTTTCCGTTGTTTCCGACCGATCGCGACACGCTCTACGTCAATTTCGGCTTCTGGGATGCGAAGGTTACGCCAACACCGTTTCCGGAAGGCCATTTCAATCGGAAGATCGAGCGCGCGCTTGCCGAGCTCGGTGGCATCAAGTCGCTCTACTCTGATTCCTACTACACGCCCGAGGAGTTCTGGCGCATCTTTGGCCAGCCCGACTACGAGCGCCTCAAACGCAAGTACGATCCCAACGGGCGGCTACCCGACCTCTACCAGAAGTGTGTGCTCGGCAGGTGATAGGGCTTCAGTCGTCTTCAGCGGTAGCACTCGGGCTCGCCCGCTTGCTCGGGCAAAGCACCGCGTAAACGACTATTCTCAAACCGAGGGTAGTAATCGGCACTGCGCCCTTTCGTAAACAGGATGTGGCAGAGATCAAGGGCGCTGCCAAAGCTCTCGCACGTGCCTTCCAGGTAAAGCGTCCAGGCCCGCCGGAACCGCTCCGAAAAGGCGGCGGGGTCGGCTTCCTTAATCCGGGGCCAGTGGCGGGCGAAGTTGCTGCGCCATTGCTCGATCGTGCGCCGGTAGTGCGGCCACAGATTCTCGACCTCGACCAGCATCAGGCCAGCGCGGTCGAAGGCGATCAGCGTATCGGGCAGGCTAGGCAAATGCCCGCCCGGAAATATGTACTTCAAGATCAGAAAGTTGGTCATGTAGCGGCCCATAAAGCTCGTGGTCGATACCAGGCCGATGCCGCCTTCCTTCAGTGCCGCGGCGATGGAGCGGGCCCACAGACGGTACTGCCTCCTGCTCCATCCGCAGTGCTCGTGGACGCCGATCGAAACGAAGCGATCGAAGCTGCCCCGTTCCTTGGCAATGTCGCGATGGTCAGCCTCGATGAGCCGAATTCGATCGCTCACCCCATGGCGGGCAAACCGTTCGCGCATGTACTCGTTCTGACGCCGCACGGGATTGTAGACCGTCACGTCGACGCCATAGCGCTTGACCATATGGATGGGCATGAAGCCCCAGCCCGAGCCCACCTCGAGCACCTTGAGGCCAGGCGCAAGGCGCAGCTTTCGGCACACGTACTCGTAGGCGTTGTATTTGGCCTCATTGAGCGTTTTCGTATCGGAGGTCCAAAGCCCCTCGGAATAGCCGACCGTCTCGCCCAGCATGTACTCGAACAGAGCGGGATGCAGCGCGTAGTGGTGCTCGGCATTGCGAATCGCACGTTCACGATCGGTGTTGCTTTGGCGCCATTCCTGCAGGAGCTGGCGCGCGCCACTGAGGGGATTGCCGAGCCGCTCCCACAGGCCGCCAGCGGCAAATCCGGCGGCGCGGCCCATGGCGCTTAGGGCCGCGATGGGACGATCGCCGCCAAGGTCGACGTCGCTTTCGATATAGCTCTCAAAGAACCCCTGATAGAAGAAGACCAGCGTGTACCACTCCGAGCCGGCGGTCTTGAAGGTGATCACGGCATCGTTCGGCCGCCCGCCCGTATGGTTCTGGTAGACCGAGCCGTCGGAGAACTCGACGCGCAGAGTGTGGCCGTGCCCCGCCTCGCCGATGGTCCTGAAAATCTTCCGCAACAAGAAGCGCGCAATCACTGGCCAGCCTCGCGATGCTTCATGCTGACTGTCTAGGGGGCGTTGAGGCCGCGGATGGCGGCAATCACGGCATCGGTGACCTCGATCGTCGTCGCCTTGCCGCCAAGGTCGGGCGGCAGCACCTCGCCGCGGCCGGTGACGAGCTCGATGGCCTGCATCAAGCGCTCGGCCGCTTTCGCCTCGCCCAGGTGCTCGAGCATCAGCGTGGCGGTCCAGAACGCGCCGAGCGGATTGGCTATCCCCAAGCCGGCAATGTCAAAGGCGGAGCCGTGAATGGGCTCGAACATGGAAGGCCGGCGGCGTGTGGGATCGATATTGGCGGTGGCGCCAAGTCCGAGGCTGCCGGCCAGCGCGGCGGCAAGATCGGAAAGGATGTCGGCGTGCAGGTTGGTAGCCAGCACCGTATCGATACTGGCCGGCCGCAGCACCATGCGCTGAGTCATCGCGTCGACCAGCATCCAGTCCACCTCGAGGTCGGCGAAGTCGCGCACGACGGCGCGGCAGACCTCGTCCCAGAACACCATGCCGTGGCGCTGGGCGTTCGACTTGGTGACGATGGTGAGCTTCTTGCGGGGGCGGGAGCGGGCGAGCGCGCAGGCAAAGCGCGCGATGCGCTCCACGCCGGCGCGGGTGAACACCGCCACGTCCACGCCGACCTCGAGCGGCAGACCCCGGTGGGCGCGGCCGCCAACGCCGGCATACTCGCCCTCGCTGTTTTCGCGCACGATCACCCAGTCGATTGCCTCGCCGAGTTCCGTTCGCAACGGACCGCGGATGCCTGGCAACAGCCTTGTCGGACGTACATTGGCGAACTGGTCGAAGCCCTGGCAGATCGCAAGCCTGAGGCCCCAAAGCGTCACGTCGTCGGGCAGCTTGGGATCGCCGACGGCGCCAAAAAATATGGCGTCGAAGCCCTCCAGCCGGGAGAGCCCGTCCTGCGGCATCATACGCCCCGTGCGGCGATAGTGGTCGGAGCCCCAGTCGAAGCGCTCGAGGTGGAAGCCGAACCCGCCGTCCGTCTCGGCGAGCGCGGTAAGGACGCGGCAGCCGGCCTCGACCACCTCGGGACCGACGCCGTCGCCGCCGATCACGGCAAGGCTGTAGGTGCGCATGGGGTGCTCCGTTTTGTTTGTGAAGCGGCGCGGCCCGGCGCCAGGCGGAGTTGCCGCTAGACGAGCGCGCGTGGGGCCGCAGGGCCTAGATCGCCAGTGTCGGGCGCGCCGGTCGGCTCAGAACATGGGCCTCGTCGCGGGTAACGTCGTGTTCGTGCCAGACGAACGTTCCTTTGCGCTTGGCCACCATCACGTGGTGGCCAGTGCACTCGGTAACGGTGCGCGGCGCGAAATGGTGCGATAAGCGCGCGAGCTTCTCGGACAGGTTGACCTTGGCCGACATGACTACCCCCGGGGGCGAGATTGGTTTGTACCCAACTGTCGCGGAGGAAGACGGGCGCTGTCAAACCAAGGCTCGCGTCCGCCTTGCGCACGTGGTTGTCGGGAGAAACCGATGGCCGGGCTTGCGAGTTCATGGCTCGCTGCGCCGGCCTCAGGCCTTGCGGCCAAGGCCCCGCTTTGCGGACGCGTAAGATTTGCCTGCGATAGATCTGCCTGAGATGTCGGTTCGCTTGCGTACGCCCGCTGGCCCGCGGTCCGGGAATGATTTTCCCTGTGGCCGGACGGTCCTTGCTTGCCCCCGCATTCATTGGCAGGGTCTGCGCACGAACGCGGGAGTGGCGTAGAGGGTGTCCTGGGGTTGCACGGCAACCGCGGGCGCCCTTTTTCTATGTGCGCTTGGCACATACCTCGATGGTGCTGCCAAGGTTCGGTATCGAGGTCAGTGCGGCTGGTG
The DNA here is from genome assembly GCA_035574175.1 of Hyphomicrobiaceae bacterium. GTDB lineage: Bacteria > Pseudomonadota > Alphaproteobacteria > Rhizobiales > Hyphomicrobiaceae > DATLZB01. The sequence goes on along the minus strand of DATLZB010000136.1, from coordinate 2,914 downwards.
CAGGGCTGATGCAAATCGTGTCGAAAGATGAGATGAACTTGGCATTTCAGATCGATACGCTGACCAACTCCGATGGCGAGATGGAGATCGTCAGGGTGGAATGCGAACCGACCGAGATCGACGCTTCGCACGAGCTGGCGGCGGAGGAAACGGGGACCGGGGTATGGGAATTCGAGTTCGTGGTTGACGTCAACTTCGACGGCGGTGAGAGGGTTTTCAGGGCGTTCCGCCGCTACGGCCTCGACCCCGGAGCTGTGTACGAGGCCTGCGCACAGGCACGGCAGGACATGGGCGAGGCCTAAGCCCGCCCACCCCAGCGCTAAGCGAGCAAGCAAAGCGCGGAGGTTGCGAGGCGTGCAGTCGCGCGCCCGCCCGCATTGGTCAACTCCATTGCGACCTACGGCCTGACTCGCGAAAGGAAACGCTCGCCACCAAGGCGTAGTTGGCTACGCCGAAGACCTTTCCCGAGTGGGTACCACCCGGCTACTTCGATGGAGCCGGCCGTGAGGGGGCTTCTTCCGTCGTCTTGTTCGCAGCAGATCCCGTGTTGCTCGGGCCGGTGGTGGTCTGCGGCGCACTCGTCGTGCCGTTTTCGTCGTTGGTGGTGGCTGCATAGACGAGTGCCAGCACCACGAGGACGGCCGCTATTCCACCGATGACCCAGCCGTTGGTCCACTGCGCGTTCCGCTGATGGTGAGCCATTTCGACCTCTTTTTCGGTAGCAGCCCGAGCGCCAGGGCTCGGGCGCCGTTTCTCCTGTCTCAGAAACGCTGCGCCCGCCGGCCCGGTTCAACGATCCCGCCGCCGCCCCGATGCAACCCGGTGACGCGAGCGCATTCACTGCTGGGAATCGGGACTGCCACCGCGGCGTGCCCGACCAGCGCGGGCTAGCCGGTTTTCCATCACGTTCGGCTAGACTAAGCGAAACCAAGCCCGACTTGCCGCGTTGACAAAAAGACACTTCATTCCGTTGGTTACGCGCCGCTGAGGAAGCGCAGCAATGCTAAAATATGAGCAATGTAACGATCTTCCCGGCACGTTGGCGTCGGAGTTGCGAGAGCAGCTTGAACCGATAGCCCGCGAGCCGTTGCCGCACGAAATGGTGACTCTGCTCGTCTTGCTGACAGAAAGAGAACGCCGGCGACAACCCGCTGCCACACGCCAACTCGAGCCCATGCGCGCCCATTTGCGGGTGCAGGAACGCTGAGGAAGGTGCCAAGTGGCTAATCGGTCTTGGCCGGACGCGGGGGCACTTTGCTGCGATCGAGCAGCCGGACCGAACTTGCTTGCGGCCCCATGGGGCCTTCGAGTGTGGCCCGTGTCACGTACACCATCATGCCCACTTCCAGTTCGTCGAAGCGATCCCCCACCACCGCATTGCGTGTGAAGTAGAGTTCGGGCGAGCCGTCGAGCTCGATGAAACCGTAACCTTGCTCGGGAAAGAGCCGTACCACCATCCCCGACTGGCCTGCGTCCTCATGCATTCTGGACTCGTCGCTGCGGATGTCAGCGATCTTTTCGAGCTGCCGCTCTACGGCTTCGAAGGCATTGTTCAGGGCAGCCGTATGGTCGTTCTTGACCTCGCGCCGGTCCTCCTTGGCACGCCCGACGATAGGCTTGCGCCCGGGGATGTCGGCTTCGACCGAAACGGCGATCGGCACCTTCGCAGTCTCGGGACTCCTGTGAGGAACCTCGACCACCACACGACAGCCGGTGATGCGGGGATAGAGACGCTCCAAGTGAGCTACGCGCTCGCGAATGAGCGATTCCAGAGCGGGGGAGCTCTGCATACCCTTAAAGACGATTTGCAGTGGCCTTTGCATGTTCGGTCTGCTCTACGCGCGGGTCCCTGCGACCGCGCCGAAGGGCATTATCGGTCGCGCTCAACCTCAACATGGCCCGTTTCCCAACAAAAAGCGAGAGCCTGCGGTATCGCGCACCCCGGGACCGGACTGCGGCCCGCGCTGCGATGGGTGACGGGGAGAGGGAAGCCTTTCGCGCACCGCTCCACTCTCTCCGGTGCACGCTGTGCGGGCATGACGAAAATGGGAAGGAGGAGGTGCAATGGGAAGGAGTGGGAAGGAGGAGGTGCAAAGTGCCTCCAGCGCTCCCTCGGCGCGGAACCCTACGCCCCATCCAAATCGTCGTCCCAACGCAGGTTGAGCCACGCCAGCCTCGGGACTCGTTCGACGGCCGTTGACCGGCGTTTCGCTGCCTTGATAGGTTCGAGCCGACGGCTGTGAACGGGGTGGGGGACCTCTTGGAGCAGCGGCCTGCCAGCACGCATGTCGCGGTCGCGGCACGAGCTTTGAGCGCTGCCGCCCCTGACCACGCTCACATTGGCCATGCAGGGCCGCCCAGCGACAGCGCTGGCCACTCTCCGTTCCGGCTTGCCGGGGACTGGCAGAAGGAGACTGAGGCATGTTCAGGCTGTTGAGCGTGGCATTGGTTGCGGCAACCCTGTTCGCTGCCCTTCCGGTCGACACCGCCGACGCCCAGGATCGGCGGGTCTACATCAGCAACCGAACGGGGCAGACCATCATGCGCTTCTATGCATCGCGAACCACAACCGATTCCTGGGAGGAGGACATTCTCGGAGAAGGGGTGCTGCGCAACGGGGAACGAGTGCGCATCAACATCGACGACGGCACCGGCGCCTGCATGTTCGACTTCAAGGCCGTGCTTCGCGACAACCGCGAGATCATCCGTTACAACATCGACGTCTGCAAAACGTACGAGTACGTTTTCCGGTAGGATGCCGCACAGCCTTGGGTTCGGCGGTCGGGGGCGCGCTTTTGCGCACGCCCCGCTTGCGCAATCCGCCTCTTGGCAGTAGTGAGTGACCGCTGCAAGCATCGGCACCATTTCGGCCTCTGCCAAGGCGGACGGAAAGCAGGTAAGCGGCAGACCTCGG
>DATLZB010000135.1:0-6259 GCA_035574175.1 Hyphomicrobiaceae bacterium | reverse complement strand
ACATCCTGCTGGCGCTCAAGCCACACCGCCGCAATCCAGCCCGTACGCAAAACGACGATGAAGGTGAGCAGCACGGCGAGTGCCGCTGTGGTCCTCTGCCGGAGCGGGGCATTGGGCCGCAGGCCGGCCAGCAGCGCCAACACCGCCATCAGCGGAAAGCGGTTGTCGATCCACCAGGTTCCTGCCACCGCCGCCGGTGCGAGCAGCGCGATAAGCGTCATGGCGGCCGCAAGGATCAGCAGGCCCGCATGCGCTTCGCAGCGCCCGGCAAGGGCGGCGGCTGCGAGCGGCGTTAAAGCGGCGAGCGCGAAGGCGACGTCGACAGCCAGGTGATACGTGGCAATCGGCGACAGCAGCACGTAGCTCTTGCTGGCAAGCGAGAAGTCCCACAACGGCGCCTTGCCGACGGCGTCGGTGTGGGCACCGGGAAGCGCGGGCGCCAGCACAATGACAAGGAAGGAGGGGAGTGCCGCCGCAGCGGCTGCGGCCAGTGCACGGCCCGCGCGGGCGGCGAGGCCCTCGAGATCGGCGAGCGGGCCGAGACTGCGCCCGATCGAGAGCCCGGTAATCAGCGCGCAGTAATAGAGGAGGCCGAAGGCGTGGACGACGATGAGGAGGAAACCGATCGCTGCCCTCACGCTCGCGCGCAACGCCATGCTCGACGTGCCGAGTCGCGGCTCGAGCGCCGCGCCGGCGAGGGCGAGGCCGATGCCGATGTGGAAATTGAGGAAGCCGGCGATCAGCGTCGCATTCCAGGCGAAGAACAGGATGGCGACCTGCGACCAGTGCAGTCCGCCAAACAACGCGCGGTTGAGAAGCAGCGCGCCGAGGGGGGGCAAAGCGGTCGCAAACACCAGCATGCCGGTGCCGACGGCGGTGGCAGGAACGATCCAGCCGAGGACGGCGCCGATATAGTCTATGCCGACGTTCGTGAAAGCCTGCTCCCAGGCCGGGGCGTACATCTGCGCCAACGGTGGACCGTGGGCACCGCCCGCGATGAGCCACAGCCGGACGAGATGATTGGCGTAGTCGAAGAGCGGCGGGACGGGAACGAGCAGGGCCGGAATTGCCAGCGCCGCCGACGCCGCCACGATCAGCACTAGGATGAGCTGGTCCGATACCTTGCCAGCCATGGATTCCCTACATGCGCGGCTGATACAACGCGAACCGCCGGGCCTGTAAACTCCCGCAAGCACGGCACCCGACGAAATGATAAGTGTAAATCGGAGTGCGGCGCCGCGAAGGCCAAAGCGACAACGGCATGATCGAACTGTCCAATCTGCAACCTGGTCTCAAGGGCTCTGCCGATCTCCTGGTGGGGGTTGAGCATACTGCGCCCCGCGTCGGCAGCGGTCGGGTGCCGGTTCTCGCCACGCCGGTGATGATCAACGTGATCGAGGCCGCCGCGCTTGCCGCTGTCGAACATCTGCTGCCGGAAGGCCATCAGAGCCTCGGCATCCATCTCGACGTCCGCCATTTTGCGGCGACCCCGGTCGGCATGCGGGTGAGCGCCACCGCCGAGCTTACGAAAATCGAGGGTCGCACTTTGTCGTTCCGCGTCGAGGCCCGCGACGATAAGGAGCCGATCGGCGAGGGGAGCCATCAGCGCGTGGTGGTCAACGTCGCCCGCTTCGACCAGCGCGTGCAGAGGAAGCTCGCCCCTTGAGGCTTAGCGCGGCTCACAGATGCCGATCGCCACGCACCAGCGGTGCCAGCGGCTCTCCGGGCGCTGGCGCTGCCAGCCGCCGCGCCGGCAATCAAAGACGCGCGCAGGCGATTGGTTCTGCGCCCTGATGACGCGCGCTGCTCCCATGAGGCCCGCTATTTCGAGCAGCAGCTTCTGCTTGGTTGCCGCGGCGAAGTCGGTTTCGGAGCGGATCGGCACGACGAAGGAGCCCGCGCCGCCGATCACGCAATGGCTGTAATAGGTGTCGAGGCCGGGCAGCTCGGGGTCTTCCGCGGCATGCGCATTGCTGTCGAGGATGGGCAGGCCGTTGATGACGATACCGTCGCCGACGATGCCGTCGCGGACGAGATCGACCGGCGGACCGGCGTTGTTGATGCCGTCACCGGAGATGTCGATCACGCGCCGAGCAGCCCGATAGGGACTGTCCTTAAGCTGGCGCGCGGAGAAGGCGAGGGCGGCCGAGATCGAGGTGGTATGGCCCCGGCTGATGGGGTGGGCGGCGAGCCGGCGGGCGACGAGATCGGCGGCCGCCGGCCCGTCGATCAGGGTCCAGGGCAGCACCACATGCTGGGTATCCGCTCCGGACCATTCAAGGTAAGTCACGGCGATGCGGCCGTGCGGGCCTTGCCGGATCACTCTGCGCACGTCCGCATCGAGGAAGGCGGCAACATAGCCGTCGCGCTGGAGCTGCTGCTCCCTGTGGTCCATGGAATGGGAGATATCGACGGCGAGCACGAGCGCGAGGTCAACGTCGATCTGCCCTTGCGCCGCGCCTGCGCCCGCGGCGATCACAAGTACGGCCAGTGCGTGAGCCTGGACCTGTCGCCTCATGAGCCCTGTTCTGCCACAGGGGACCCGCTCAAGGCAAAGCTCTACGCATCTCGGGGATTTGCCGCGCTCGAAGGAGGCGCCGGGGGGACCGCGTGCGGTCCCGCCCGGCTCGGCCCCGCTCGGCCGACGGGCGTGCCGTAATCAGGCGAGATCGAAGCGGTCAAGGTTCATCACCTTGTTCCACGCCGCCACGAAATCGCGCACGAACTTCTCCTTGGCGTCGGTGCAGGCATAGACCTCGGCGATGGCCCGCAGCTGCGAGTTCGAACCGAATACGAGATCGACGCGCGTGCCGGTCCATTTCACCGCATTGGTCTTGCGGTCGCGCCCTTCGTAGAGGTTGTCGCCGACCGCCTGCCAATAGCTGCTCATGTCGAGCAGATTGACGAAGAAGTCGTTGGTCAGCACCTCCAACCGATCGGTGAAGACGCCGTGCCTTGCCTGGCCGTGATTGGCGCCGAGCACGCGCAGGCCGCCAACCAGCACGGTCATCTCGGGGGCGGTCAGCGTCAGCAGTTGCGCCCGGTCCACCAACAGCTCCTCCGGCGACAACTGCTGCTTGCCCCGCAGATAGTTGCGGAAGCCGTCAGCGGTCGGCTCGAGCGGTGCAAACGACTCCACGTCGGTCTGCTCCTGCGACGCGTCCATCCGCCCTGGCGCGAAGGGAACCCTCACGTCGTGTCCTGCGGCCTTGGCCGCCTTTTCGATCGCCGCGCAACCGCCAAGCACGATCAGGTCGGCAAGCGACACCTTCTTTCCGCCGGTGGCCGAGGCGTTGAACTCCTTGCGGATAGTTTCAAGCCTCGACAGCACCGTCTGAAGCTGCGCTGGCTGGTTGACCTCCCAGTCCTTCTGAGGGCTCAAGCGGATGCGTGCCCCGTTGGCGCCTCCCCGCTTGTCCGAGCCGCGAAACGTCGAGGCCGACGCCCAGGCCGTTGAGACGAGCTGTGCAACGCTAAGGCCGGAGCCGAGGAGCTTTGCCTTCAGCGCGGCGATGTCCTGCTCCTCCACCAGCGGATGATCGACGGGCGGGATCGGGTCCTGCCAGATCAGGACCTCCTTCGGCACAAGCGGGCCGAGGTAGCGCACCCGTGGCCCCATGTCGCGGTGGGTAAGCTTGAACCACGCCCGGGCAAAGGCATCGGCAAACTCGTCCGGATGCTTGTAGAAGCGCCGCGAAATCTTCTCGTAGATCGGATCGAAGCGCAGTGAGAGGTCCGTGGTCAGCATGGTCGGCACGTGTCGCTTGGAGCGATCGTGCGCGTCGGGAATCGTCGGCTCCGCGCCCTTCGCCTTCCACTGATAGGCCCCGGCCGGGCTCTTTACGAGCTCCCATTCGTATCTGAACAGGTTGTCGAAGAAGTGGTTGCTCCATTTCGTCGGTGTCTGCGACCAGGTAACCTCCGGCCCGCCGGTGATGGTGTCGGCACCTTTGCCGGTGCCGTAGCGGCTGATCCAGCCGAAACCTTGCGCTTCAATCGGCGCCGCCTCGGGCTCGGGCCCGACGAGCGTGGGATCGCCCGCGCCGTGCGCCTTGCCGAAGGTGTGACCGCCGGCGATGAGCGCGACCGTCTCCTCGTCGTTCATCGCCATGCGGCGGAACGTCTCGCGGATATCGCGCGCTGCCGCGATTGGGTCCGGCTTACCGTTCGGTCCTTCCGGATTGACATAGATGAGGCCCATTTGTACGGCCGCCAGCGGCTCCTGCAGCTCGCGATCCCCGCTGTAGCGCTCATCCGCCAGCCACTGCCCTTCGGGACCCCAGTAGATGTCCTCTGACGGCTCCCACACGTCCGCGCGCCCGCCGCCGAAGCCGAACGTCTTGAGGCCCATCGACTCGAGCGCGACGTTGCCCGCCAGTATCATCAGGTCGGCCCAGGAGATCTTGCGGCCGTATTTCTGCTTGATCGGCCACAGCAAGCGACGCGCCTTGTCGAGATTGGCGTTGTCCGGCCAGCTGTTGACCGGTGCGAAACGCTGCAGGCCTTGTCCCGCACCGCCGCGGCCGTCGCCGATGCGGTAGCTGCCCGCCGCGTGCCAAGCCATGCGAATGAACAGCGGCCCGTAGTGGCCGAAGTCGGCGGGCCACCAGTCCTGCGAGTCGGTCATTAGCGCGGTGAGGTCCTTGATCACCGCATTGAGGTCGAGGGTCTTGAACTCCTTGGCGTAGTCGAACTCTTTGCCCATCGGATTGGACAAGTCCGAGTGTTGATGGAGGACCTGAAGATTGAGGTGGTGCGGCCACCAATCCCGGTTCCTCTTGCCGAAAGCGGCGTGTGTGACCGGGCATTTGCCTGCAGTCTCATCGGTCTTTGCGTCCATCATTCCCCTCCGATTGCGTTGTGCCGGTTTCCTTGGGATGCGTTCCACGCCCGCGCGTGCCGGCGGCAAGGCCCTGCTGTCGAGCCCTCCGGGCCTGCACGCACCTGCCAGGCTGCCTCTCGAATGAACGAGAACATGATCGTTTACGCCGATAATGTCCAATCGGGTTGATTAGGATCAACGATAAGATAGGCTTATCGCCATGGTCACCTTCCGTCAGCTCAAGTATTTCGACGCTCTTGCCCATCACTTGCACTTCGGCCGGGCTGCCGAACAGTGCGCCATTTCCCAGCCCGCACTTTCCATGCAAATCCGGGAGTTGGAGGCAGCACTCGGGGTTGAGCTCATCGAGCGGCGCGCCGGCAAGGTGGCGCTCACCGCCATCGGCGCCGAGGTGGCACGGCGAGCCGAGCGTATCCTTGCCGCCACCCAGGACCTTGTCGACGTGGCCCGCCACGGCAGCCGCCTGCTTTCGGGGCCCTTGCGGCTCGGCGTCATTCCCTCCGTGGCGCCCTACCTTCTGCCGCCGCTGCTGCCGCTCTTGCGCGAGAGGCACCCCGACCTGGAGCTCCACATTCGCGAGACTCAGACGAGCGGCCTGGTGCGCGAACTTGCCGTCGGCCAGCTCGACCTCCTTGTGCTCGCGCTGCCCGTTGAGCATGCCGAGATCGAGACCCTACCTCTTTTGGAAGACCGCTTCCTGCTGGCGCTGCCTGCGGCACGCACCATCGCGCGCCGCCTCCGGGCGACGCCTGAATTACTCGCCCACGATCGGCTGCTGTTGCTCGAGGAGGGCCACTGCCTGCGGGAGCAGGCGCTTTCCTATTGCGGCATGCACAACGTGCGCGGCATCGACACGTTTGGCGCCTCCACGCTCTCGACCATCGTGCAAATGGTCTCCAACGGGTACGGCATCACGCTGCTGCCCGAGCTCTGTGTGGAGCTCGAGCGCCGGCACGGCGACATCCGCCTGATGCGCTTCGCCGAGCCGGAGCCGCATCGCACGCTGGGCCTCGCCTGGCGACGCTCCTCGCCCCGCAAGCGGGATTTCATGGAGTTGGGCCGGTTTGTAACCGCCGTCGGCGAAGACCTAAAGCGCCGATCGAAGGCCGACTGAGCAAGCGCCCACCCTGCGACGCCGCATCCCACCTCTCGCTTCGCCTTTTTCGGGGGGCGGCAAGACGGTTCGATCTCGGAGTGGCGAGGAGACGGAACGGAAAGGGCGGCCAAGCGGCCGCCCCTCCCCGCCCCCCGTCGTACGATCGTCAGACCGAGTAGTACATGTCGAACTCGACCGGGTGCGGCGTCATCTCGAAGCGCTGCACCTCCTCCATCTTGAGTTCGATGTAGGCGTCGATCATGTCGTCGGTGAACACGTTGCCCATCTTGAGGAAGGCGCGGCCCTTGTCGAGGTTCTCC
>DATLZB010000134.1:0-14738 GCA_035574175.1 Hyphomicrobiaceae bacterium | reverse complement strand
GAGCGTCCGGCACCGCCCGCATGCCAGGCTATTTCACGTCCTGGATCCGCTTGATCAGCGCCGCGTGCTGAGCGCCGTACTTGTCCCACACCGGCTTCACCGCGTCCTGGAACGGCTTCTTGTCCTTGATCTCGATGATCTCGGCGCCGGCTTCCTTGACCTGCTTGATCGACTCGGCCTCCCGCTCGTACCAGAGCTTGCGCTGCTCTTGCTGCGCCTCCTTGGCGAACTTCATGATCAGGTCCTGATCTTCCTTGGAAAGGGTGTTCCAGACCTTCTTCGAGAACACCAGGATCTCGGGGATCATCAGGTGGCCGGTCAGCGAGTAGTACTTGGCGTAGCGGAAGTGCTGGCCGCTGGCGTAGCTCGGATAGTTGTTCTCCGCCCCGTCGACGACGCCGGTCTGCAGCGCGTTGATGAGCTGATCGAAGCCCATGCCGATGCCGTTGCCGCCCAGCGCGTTCATGGTGTCGATGAACAGCGGGTTGCCCATCATGCGGATCTTGAGGCCCTTTAGATCGTCGATGGTCCGCACCGGCCGCTTGCTGTTGTAGACGTTGCGGGTACCGGCGTTCATCCAGGCCAGGCCGATGAGGTTGGCGGTGGGGTGGTCGGAAAGCTTCTTCAACAGCTCATCGCCGATCGGCCCGTCGATGACCTTCTCCATGTGGGCGTCGTCGCGGAACATGAACGGCAAGTTGAACACGTTGAGCTCGGGCACCAGCGGCCCCATAGGGCCGACGCTGATGCGAGCCATGGCGAGCGCCCCCACCTGGGCCTGCTCGATCATCTCCTTCTCGCCGCCGAGCTGCATGGAAGGAAACATCTGGATCGAGATGCGCCCGTTGGTCGCCGCCTCGAGCTTCTTGCCCATGCGCACGACGGCCTCGACCGTCGGATAGCCCAGCGGGTGGACGTCGCTCGATTTCAGGACCAGCTTGTTCTGCGCGTGGGCAAGGTGCGTGCCGATGCCGACCATGCCGGCGGCGACGCCGGCGAGAGCCAGTGCGAGGATGTCGCGGTGCCTCATCTTCCATTCCTCCCAACAGACCACTGAACTGCGTTCGTCTTGGGCTCGGCGCCCTTGCTCCGGCGCCCGCCATGACGGTTGATGTACCTTGGAGCCTTGTGCTAACAGGTTGTACGATGACCAGACAAGTTAAGCTACCATCGGGCTCCGCCCCTGACAAGCTCCCTCTGCTCAGGCGGCTGTCGCCGTCGCGCAACCTTACGGATGAGGCCGTCGATCAGCTCACCGCCGAGATCAGAAGCGGCCGATTTCCGCCGGGCTCGCGCCTGCCCACCGAACAGGCGCTGATGCGCCTTCTGGGTGTCAGCCGCACGGTGGTGCGCGAGGCGATTGCCGCGCTTAGATCGGAAGGGCTGGTGGTGACGCGCCAGGGTCTCGGCGCCTTCGTGGCCCCCGACGCCCGGCGGGTGCCCTTCCGCATCGACGGCAACGAACTCAATTCCATCCAGCACGTGCTCGACGTGATGGAGCTGCGGCTGGCAGTGGAGGTGGAATCGGCGACACTGGCCGCCGAACGCGGAAGCCAGCGCCAGCTCGCCGCCGTCGGGCGGGCGCTCGATGAGATCGACGCCGCCATTGCCCGGGGCGAGGGTGCGGTCAACGAGGACTTCAACTTCCACCTTGCGATCGCGCAGGCCACCGGCAATCCGCATTTCGCAGATTTCCTCGAGTTTCTGGGACGCCTCGTCATTCCCCGGCAAAGCATCCGCTTGTCGAGCACCACCCCGCAGGAGCAGCGGCGCTATCTCGAGCTGATCCAGCGCGAGCACCGCAAGATCGCCAGCGCCATTGCCCGCCGCGATCCGAGCGCGGCGCGTCGCGCCATGCGCACGCACCTCTCCAACGGGCTCGGCAGGTATCGCCGCTTCTCGGAGCGTGCAAAGGAGCATTGAGGGCGTCGGCGTTCCGGTGCGGAGGATGTGGAAGAGGAGCAAGCAGGAATGCGTGTTTTGCTCACGGGCGCGGCCGGCGACGTCGGGAGGCGGCTGCGCAAGCTGCTCAAGCCGATCTATCCCGACCTGCGGCTCAGCGATTTGAGGATACCGACCGACCTCGAGGCCGGCGAAACCTTCATTGCCGCCGACCTCTCCAAGATGGAGGAAGTCGAGAGGGCGGTGGCCGGGATGGAGGGCATCATCCATCTCGGCGCCCATTCCATCGAAGGCTCGTGGGAGGCCATCCACCAGGCCAACATCGTCGGCTGCTACCATGTGTTCGAGGCGGCGCGGCGGGCCGGCGTCAAGCGCGTGGTATTCGCCTCCTCCAACCACGCCGTCGGCTTCTATCCCCGTCACCGGCGCATTGGCATCGACGTCACCGTGCGGCCCGATTCCTTCTACGGCGTCAGCAAGGCGTTCGGCGAGGCGCTCGGCGCGCTCTACGCCGACAAGTACGGGCTGCGCGTGCTGTGCATCCGCATCGGCAATGTGGGCGAGCGGCCCATCGACCTCAGGCGGCTTTCGATCTGGCTCAAGCCCGAGGATCTCGTCCAGCTCATCCGCATCGGGCTCGAGCATCCCGAGCTGCGCTATGAGGTATTCTACGGTGCCTCGCTCAACGAGCGTGCCTGGTGGGACAACAGCCGCGCCTACGCCTACGGGTATCGGCCGGTCGGACGGGCTGAGGACCACCGCGACTTCGCGCTCGAAGCGCAGGCCAAGTTGCCGGCAGACCCGGTGGGCGATTTCTTCCAGGGCGGGACGTTCTGCAGCGACGGATACGAGGGCGGGATGGAGCGCATCTGGGGCGTCGGCGTCGGATCGAAGGCGCGCTGAACGGAGGCTGCCAAACTATGCGGGGCCCTCAGCAGCGGAGCGATCCATGCGCATAGCCGACGTCAAGGCGCACGTGCTCGAGGCGGAGCTCGCCCGCCCCTTCTCGTCCTCGTTCTCGACGTTCAGGAAGCGGACGGCCTGCCTCGTCGAGATCGCATGCGAGGACGGCACCACTGGGTGGGGCGAGTGCCTCGGCCCCGCATGGCCCAATGCGGCGATGGTGGCTGCCTGCCGCCCGCTGCTCCTCGGCAGGGACGCGCTCGCCGTCGAGCAGATCTGGATGGAGCTCTACAATCAGTTGCGAGATCAGGGGCAGAAGGGACTTGCGGTCACGGCGCTGAGCGGCATCGACGTGGCGCTATGGGACATCCGCGGCAAGCACTTCGCGGTACCCGTGCACGTGCTGATGGGCGGGCCATTGCGCCGCGAGGTGCGGGCTTACGCGACGGGCACGTTTCGCCGTGAGGCCGGGCGGCGGATCGACTACATCGTCGAGGAGGTGCTGGGCTACGTCCGCGAAGGCTTCTCATCCGTCAAGCTCAAGATCGGCTTCAACGTCGAGGAGGATGCGGCGGTCATCCGGGCCTGCCGCGAGGCGGTGGGCGGAGGGATCGGCCTCATGATCGATGCCAACCACGGCTACGATGCCATCGAGGCCATCCGCCTCGGCCGGCTGGTCGCCGACTGCGACATCGGCTGGTTCGAGGAGCCGGTGGTTCCAGAGGATCTCGACAGCTACCGCGAGGTGCGCCGCGGCCAGCCCATCCCGGTCGCCGGTGGCGAAACCTGGTACACGCGCTTCAACTTCGGCGAGGTGCTGGCAAGACGCGCCGTCGACATCATCCAGCCCGACGTGTGTGGGGCGGGTGGGCTCTCGGAAGCCAAAAAGATCGCCGACATGGCGGCCGCATTCGGGGTCCGCTGTGTGCCGCACGTGTGGGGCACGGGGGTCGCCATAGCGGCCGCGCTGCAGCTCCTTGCCGTGCTGCCCGACAGCCCTCCGCGGCACGAGCCGCGCGAGGTGCTGCTCGAGTTCGATCGCACCGAGCAGCCTTTCCGGCAGGCCATACTCACCGCGCCGATCGAGCACGCGGCAGGCGTCGTGCGGATCCCCGAAGGGCCGGGCCTCGGCATCGCCATCGATCACGCCACCTTGGAACGATTTCGGAGCCAAGCACCATGAGAAGACCGCTCAGCGGACGCACGCCGCGGCTTTGCGCCCCCGCGGGAACGTGCGACACTCACATGCACTTCTACTCGGCCAAGTACCCCCGCCATCCGAAAGGGCCGCCGCCGTCGCCCGATGCTTCGGTCGACGACTACCGGCAGCTTCAGCGCTGGCTCGGGCTTGAGCGCGTGGTGATCGTTCAGCCCAACGCCTACGGCGACGACAACCGCTGCACGATGGAAGCGGCGAAGGAGCTCGGCACGGAGGTGGCTCGCGCCATCGTGGTGGTGCGACCCGATGTTGCCGAGGCAGAGCTTCAACGCCTGCACGCGGGTGGGGCCCGGGGCGTCCGCTTCCAGTGCCTGCCGGGCGGCCACTCGCAATGGGACGTGATGGAGGAGACGCTGGCGCGCATCCGGCCGCTCGGCTGGCACTGCATCGTGCAGTTCGACGGGCGCGAGCTGCCTGAACGGGCCGCCCAGCTTAAGCGCATTGCCGGCGATTACGTCATCGATCACACCGGCAAGTTCCTGGAACCGGTCGCTCCCGACCACGAAGCGTTCAAGACGCTGCTGCGGCTCGTCGAGCGCGGCAACTGCTATGTGAAGCTCGCCGCACCCTACGAGACTTCGAAGGCCGGCCCGCCGGATTATGCCGACGTCGGGGCGCTGGCCAAGGCGCTCGTAAAGGCCGCCCCCGATCGCATGCTGTGGGCATCCAACTGGCCGCACGTGTCGATGACGGAGGAAAACTATCCGAACGACGCCGGACTGCTCGACCTGCTCCTCGATTGGGCGCCCGAGGAGGCGGTGCGCCGCAAGATCCTGGTCGACAACCCTGCCCGGCTCTACGGCTTCTAGACTAAAGATCGGGCGCAGTGGTGACCCGGCGCTCCATCTTCTCCCAGCGGGGGAGCGCCTGCCCGTCGCGCGCGACAAGGAGCAGCTCCCTGCCCAAGGGAAAGATCGAGATGTCCTCGGGCCGCGACTCAAGCAGGCGACGGTCGCCCGCCAGACAGGCAAAGATCGCGCGCATGAGGTTCACAGGGGTTAGCGAGGGATAGATGTAGTCGTCGCAACGGCCGTTGGAGTACACGGCGATCATCGTCCCGAACAGGTCGAGGGCGATGATCTCCTGGCTCAGGCCGGCACGCTCGAAGGCGCGGTTCGGGTCGCGATCGAGCGTCCACACCTTGCGATAGCGCCAGGCGCCGTGGTCGCCGATGATCACGATGATCGCGTCGGGGTCCTTGGCCCGGATGCGGTCGATGACCTCGAGGCTGTGCGCGTTGGCCTTGATGGTGAGCTCGACGAACTCCCGCTCGAAGTAGGCAAGGTCGAGCCAGGTCTTGCTGGTTGGCCCATGGCTCGGCAGCGCTACGTGCGCAAAGGTGAACCAGGGCGGGGATTTGCCATTGGGCCTGTCCGGCAGGCGGGAGAAGAGGGCCGCCGTCTGCTCCTCCACGCTTCGACGCCCGGCGAAGACCTGCCGGTCACCGGCGATCGAATTGAAGAGCGGGCTGCCGTAAATGCGCAGCGCCGCGTACAGGGGCTCCTGAGGAAACAGGTAATCGAGAGCGCCTTGCTCGCTCACGAAATAGTCGATGCCGTGAATGTACTGCACGCGGTAGCCGTTATCGCGCAGGGTATCGAGCACCGGGTTGCGGGCGAGCCCCGCCATGATCGAGCGCCCGAGCTTGGTGTCATCCACGCCTTCGCTCATGCGATAGTAATGATGTGCGCCGATGAAGACGCCGAGCGTCGTCGGCCAGGTCGCATAGTAGTTGGCGAACGTGTGGGCGATCTTGAAGCGGCGTTCCTCGAGGGCGCGGTAGTGGGCCGAATTGTCGAACTTGAACAGCTTCCCGTACACGTCGCGGCTGCCATAGGCATCGTAGATGAACAGATAGATGTTGGGCTTGGAGACGAAGCGGGCTAACTCGAACGGAGCGCGTTCGGCCAGGAACCTGGCCGAGGCGGGCGCCAACAGCTTCACCTCACCCCAGCTCCACAGCCAGCTGAACCCTGACACGAGGATCAGGGTCGCGAGCAGCCCGTTCACATACTTCTGACCGCCGCGCAGCAGCAGCCAGATCACCGATACGATGCAGAGCACCAGAGCCGCTGCCACGGCGAGCTCGCTGCGCAACGCCTTGGTGAGCGTGCCGTCGAGCAGGATGAACAGGGCCGCGATGCTCGCCAAAGAGAGAAGCACGGCCCGGGTTCTTGCCGCCCACGTATGGGCGCCAGCCGCTCCGGCCGCGGTGAGCACCAGCCGAAGCAGAGCCACGACGACCTCGACCAAGAGGAGGATGAGCAGCCCCGCAACGACGCTGGCGCCGAGCAGCCACAGGATCTTGCTCCCTCCGATCGAGTACCAGTTGTTGGAAAGGGCGAAGATGGTCGGATAGAGGACAGCAAGCAGGGGCAACAGTGCAGCCTGATCGAGAACCGTGGAGAGCAGCCGCCATCGATCGCCTTTGATCACCGGGTCCTTTCCCTCTGTTCAGATGCTTTTCGACCGCATGAGATAGAGACTGCGCTCGGAGCCTGCGATGGCGCGCCGCTCGAGGATGGAAAATGCAGCGGAAAACGCCTCGCGGAAATGCTCCTCGGTGTAATCATCGAAGATGTCCCTGCGGTTGAGCAGCAGTCTCTGCACTTGCGAGTCCGATTTGGGCACGAACTCGATGACGAGGCTGCGGCATTGCCCGGCCAGGAACTCCGCAATGTAGCGAAACGGCAGGTTATTCGAGATGGCCAGGTGATGGACGAGCGCCAGGGCCAGGATGAGATCGGGCCGGCCGCGGTCGCACAAGGCGCGCCGTTCCCTGTTGGCAAAGCCGAGCGCAGGAGTGGGACTGTTGATGTCGGCGAGGAGCGGCACAATGTTTCGTATGTCGTTGCGCCGGCACCGCAGATAGTTGCTGTTCACGGCTCTGGGGTCGACGTCGATGGAGACGATCTCATCGGCAAGGTCACGGATGAGGCGTGAAAAGTGGCCGTCGTTGGCACCAATGTCCCAAACGGTGCGGGCGGCCGAGGCCTGCACAAGTTCGCGCACGATCCGCTCTTTCGCCGAGAACGCGGCCGCGCTGTAGTTGGTGTCCGCGTAGTAGCTGCCCCACTCGGTCGCCTGCCGTCGGGGCGAGAGCTTCTCCACGAGGGCAAGCAGCGAGCGGGCGATGGCGGTCATAGCCTCGGCCGACAGGGGCCGTGCGGCGACCTTCTTGGCGCTCCCAGCGTGCTTCTCAACCATCCGGGCGTGCAAACAAAGATGCAGGAACAGTCCCGGACGCAGCCATGCCCGACGCGGAAGCAGGCGGACGGCAAGGTCGAGCGGCACGCCGTCGATGTGGGTCTGGAGCAGCCGGCCAAGTCCGAGATCGACGTAGGCCATGAGGGCCAGGGGCGCCAGGAAGTGGCGGCAGAACTGGCCGTAGGCGGGCCAGGCGGAATGCTCCGACACCAGATCGAAAGACAGATGGTCGATCAGACAGGGCCGGCCGTCGACCAGCTGCACATTGAAGGCGCTCGCGTCCTTGAGCAGCATGCCGTGCGGGAGGGCCCGCAGGTGCAGTTTGAGGGTGAGGACAGCGGCGTCTTTGAGCTGGTCGAAGCTCCACTCGTAGGGATAGCTGATGAAGGAGAGCTGGCGGGGCTTAAGCAGCGCGACGTAGCGCGCAGTGGCCGCGTCCACGATCTCGAAGGGCAGGAGCAGCCCGTCGGCAACGCAGCCTTCAAGAAGCCCCGAGTTAAGAGCACTGTGGAACTGGCGTTCGTAACACGGGTTGACGCCGCGGTAGATGGCGCCGGCCTGCCAGAAAAGCTCGCCCGCCGGGTCGCGGAACGAGCTGAACTCGCGCTCGGGCGCCGCGCTCACGCTCCGCGCAGGCAGGCCTGCCGCCGTCATTTGCGGTCGTGGACGCCCTGCGCCGACCCCGAAAACAGCTTGAGGCAGACGCTCTTGATCCGGTGCCAGAAGAGCTTTACGGAGGCCCCGACGGCCAATGCACCCGCCAGCATCATCTGCAGAATGAAGCTGCCCGTGCCGGGATCGAGATACGCGTAGGCCGGCTCCGATAGAGCCAGCAGCACTACGAGCATGGCCATTATCCACCGCATCGGTCACCTCCCGAGCCCCGCCGACAGCGTAGCGACATGTCACTTTTGTGACGCTTTTACGACACGCGGGGGAAAGGCGCAGTGGCAAGCATGCACCAAGCCACCGAATTCTGGGGATGATCGCGGCGATGCGGCAGCGTGCGGCACGTCTTACGCCCGGCCGGAGCCGTTGCCGGTCGCCTGCGGGTTGCGGCAGCCCGAGTGAGCGCGTTCAAACCCCGCCCTTTGGGCGGCGCGGGCCGCCGCCCGAAGCGGAGACAGGCGACCGACCGCGGCGATCGCTCAAAGAGAGGCCGGGCGTCGGGGCAGCCCGTTGGCTTCCTGTGCCGCCCACACGTACTTCATGTCGACGTACTTGCGCCAATCGAGCCCCTTGGGCACGTCGCCGGTCTCGGCCAGCGAGGCAACGAACTCGTCCATCACCTTGGCGCTCTCGAAGCCGCCGTCGGGGCTCAGCTGGTCGAGCTCGAGCTTGTACTGGGCCTCGAAGGCGGGCGGTATCGAGAAGCCGAGGTCCCGCATGATCTTGTAGGCCTGGTCCTTGTTCGCCGGGTTGAACAGCCACCTGCGCGCCTTCACGTCGGCGATCGCCCAGGCATAGGCGGTGTCCTCGTTCTTGGAGAGCCAGCTTCCCAGCGCGCCGAAGCCCTCCTGAGGCGCGAGCGTCAGGTTCTGGTAGAGGAACTTGCCGCCGCCTGCCTTGAGACCCGCCTCGTGGCGCGGGAAGAGGCTCGCCGCATCGACGGTGCCAGCGAGCAACGCCTGCAGGCGGCGATCGGAGGCACCCGACATCGGCACGAACTCGACGTCCTTGTCGGGGTTGAGGCCCATCTTGGTGAGCACTTGGCGCATGACCCAAGTGTTGCGGCCGTCGAGCGAGCCACCGGTGATCTTCTTGCCTTTCAGATCTTCGGGCTTCTCGATGCCCTTGCGGACGCCCATGATCCACCACTCCTTGTCGCGGTAGAGGGAGATCATTTTGATCGGCAAACCGCTCTGGGCACCGGAGGAAAGGAACGCGTCGGTATCGCCGTGGGTGATGTCGAGGCTGCCGCCGATCAGGCCGGGCATGTACTGGTCGGATACCGTGACGTTCAGCTCCTCGATGCCGACCTCCTTGAAATATCCGAGGGCATGCGCCAGCCGGTAGGACCACTGGGTGGCGTAGTTGGGATTGAAATCCCCCATCCGCAGCGCCTTGAGGTTGGCCTTGATGTTCTTGATGTTGGGCTGTTGCGCGCCGGCCCGGTTGAGCGTGGCGCAGCCGATGAACAGGCCGAGCACGCCAGCACCGCCCTTGAGCAACACCTCGCGGCGGGGCAGACAGATGTCAAACTTCTTCATGATTTCCTCCCATAAAGGTTTGCCTTGGCTGAAGTCGATTGGCCGTCCTGCCGTTCAAATGCCGTCGATCCGCCGCCACGGCGCCACATAAGCCTCGAGCCAGCGCGTGAACTGGATGAGGGTGAGCGACACGACGACCAGCACGAACAACACCGCGTACATGAGCGCGGAGTTGAACGTGTCGGCCGAGCGGCTCACCAGATAGCCGAGACCGTTCGAGCCGCCGAAGATCTCGGCAATGATCACGCCAATCAAACCGCGGCCGATGCCCTGCTGGATGCCCGAGATGATGAAGGGCAGCGTGTAGGGCAGCACCACCTTTACGTAGAGTTCTCGCCGGTTCGCCCCGAATACCTTGGCCGCGGCGAGCAGCGACTTCTCCGTCGTCTTTACGCCCGCCCAGGCGTTGATGATGATAGGGAACACGGCAGAGAGCACGATGATGGTGATCTGCATCTTCACGGTGAAGCCGAGGAACAGGATGAAGAGCGGCACCAGCGCGATGCGCGGCAGCGAGGCCAGCGCCCACACGTAGGGGCTCAGAATCGTCTCCACCACTTTGTTGCCGCCCATCAGCAGTCCGGCGGGGATGCCGATGGCGCAGGCAATAAACAGCCCGATGCCGAGGTTGGTCAGGCTGTAGATCAGGTGATCGCGGATGCTGCCGGAGACGACGGCGCCGGGGGGCGCCGTGGTGGTGAGCCCCTCCCAAAGTGCCTGGAACATGCTGCTCGCGGTGGGCAGAAACAGAGGGCTGATGGCGCCTGAGCGGGCGAACAGCTCCCACAGGCAGAAGAAGGTCGCCAGATTGAGCGC
The DNA here is from genome assembly GCA_035574175.1 of Hyphomicrobiaceae bacterium. Taxonomy (GTDB): domain Bacteria; phylum Pseudomonadota; class Alphaproteobacteria; order Rhizobiales; family Hyphomicrobiaceae; genus DATLZB01. The sequence continues at coordinate 4,481 of DATLZB010000134.1, read as the reverse complement.
GGTCACGAGCCAGGGTCCGAAGCTGGTCCAGGCCTCGGCCAGCGTCCAGCCGGTGTGCTCGATGCGATCGGCGTCCTCGTTCACGGAGACGCCGCCGGACTGCTCGAAGGTGCTCATCGCGCTGCTCCACGTGCGCTCTGCAGTGCCTCGTCCTTGACGAGCCGCCAGATGCGATCGTGCAGCTCGCCGTACTCGGGCATGATCTTGAGGTCGAACTGGTAGCGGGGTCGCGGCAGCTTGACCTCGACCACCTCCTTGATGCGACCGGGCCGGAAGGAAATTACCACCACCCGGTCTGCCAGGGTGATCGCCTCGTCGATCGAATGGGTGATGAAGACCACCGTCTGTTGGGTCTTGGCGACGATGCGCTCGAGCTCGCCCTGCATCGCCTCGCGCGTCATAGCGTCGATGGCGGCAAAGGGCTCGTCGGCGAGCAGGATGTCCGGCTCGCAGACGAGGGCGCGCGCGATGCCGACGCGCTGCTTCATGCCGCCCGACAGCTCGTAGGGGAACGACCGCTCGAAGCCGCCGAGGCCGACGAGATCGATGTAGTGGCGGACGCGGTCGGCAATTTCCTGCTTGGAGAGACCGAGCTTCTGGAACTCGAAGGGCATGCGCACGTTCGATTCCACCGTCCGCCACGGCATCAGCGCGTAATCCTGGAACACCATGGCGCGGTCGGGGCCAGGCCCGGTGACGGGGCGCCCGTTCACCTCGATGGTGCCCTCCCACGGCTCAACCAGCCCCGACACGGCATTGATGAACGTGGTCTTGCCGCAGCCTGAGGGGCCGACCAGCACCACGAACTCCCCCCGGTTCACCGTGAGCGTGACATCTTTCAGCGCCGTCAGCCGCTTGCGCTCGCGGTGAAGCTGGTAGCCGATGGTCACGTTCTTGGCGACAATGACCGGCTCGCCCTTTGCCGCGGCGCGTTCGGCGGTCGCCGTAGCCGCCTGGAGACGGTTTCCTCCCGTGACGTTCACGATGCCGCCCATCCTCCCAAACGTGTTTCATTCTCGTGCGCAGCGGCGCGCCTTCAGAGCGCAATCGTTCGCACGCTTTTTGGGTTTTGTCACCCGTGCAGCCCACCTGTCGCCTCCGCCCAGGCGGGTAATGCCGGTCGCGTTCAAAAGGCCCGATGTAGCGGCGGCCGGCCGGCGATGAGAACGCGCTCGACGTTGTCCCAGGCGGCCCCAAACAGCTTGGCGGAAGCCTGACGCGTGACGCCGGCGATGTGCGGGGTGAGCAGCAGACGATCGGCGCCTGCGCCGTCGAGCTTCAGAAGCGGATGATCCGCAGGGGGCGGCTCGGTCTCGTAGACATCGACGGCAGCGCCGGCGAGCCTGCCCCCGCGCAGGGCCTCAGCAAGGGCGCCTTCGTCGACGATGCCGCCCCGTGCCGCGTTAATGAGAATGGCGCTGCGTTTCATGCGCGCCAGCTCCGCCGAGCCGATCAGCCCTCGCGTCTGCGCCAGCAGGGGCGTGTGCAGGGTGACGACGTCGGCGGTTTCCAGCAGCTCTGTCAGCGGCAGGGACACGAAACCCGAGCGCTCGGCCAGGTGCCGATCGCGCGGCTTGGGGTCGAAGTAGACGATGTGCGCGCCGAGCTTGGCGAGAGCCTCGGCCACCGCGAACCCGATGGTGCCGAGCCCGATCACCCCGGCCGTGATCCCGGTCAGTCCAGTCGGGACCTCGGCCAGCATGGCGGCGCGCACCCTCGCATAGCGGCCCTGGCCAATCTCCCGGTGCGCGAAGGCGAGCCGGCGGAGCAGCACCAGTGCAGCGGCGATCACATATTCGGCGACGGCCTCGTTGCTGCCGCCCGGCACATTGGCGACAGGGATGCCGAGCCGGCGCATCTCCGCCTCGTCAAGCCGGTCGAGACCGGCGCCGGTGACCTGCACCAACCGGATGCCAGTACCCTCAAACAGCGCTGCTGCAAGGGGCGGTCCGACGGCGGGGATTACCAAAGCGTCGGCAGCCTTCATCAGGTCGGCGAGCGCCGGGTCGTTCGGTTGAGCGTAGTGGACGGCAAGGGTTGCGGGCGGCATCACACCGACGCGGAGAAAATCGGCTTCGGGCCGCAGGCAGAGAACGCGATTGGACATGGGGTGCCGTTCAGGATCGTTCCTTGCCCTCAAGGCGCATCGAGATGGCGGCCACCGGGAAGAAGCAGATGAGGACCAGCGGCTCGCTGCCGGTGTTGCGGGTGACGTGCATCTCGCCCGGGGGAATCAAAATGGCATCGCCCGCGGCGAGCGGATGGCAGCTCTCCCCGCTCCAGGTGGTGCCGCGGCCGGAGAGCACGTAGATGCATTCCTCGTGGCCGTCGTGGCAGTGGCGGCCGCGCTCGGGTTCTCCCGGGCTCGGTACGGGAATCTCGACGAGTCGCAGCGTCACTGCCTCTGCCCCACCGTGCGCGCCGGAGACGATCTCCTTGGAGATGCGCCCGGGAAGCTTAAGGAGCCTTGCCTCACCTGCCCTGACGACGCGTGCCATGCCGTTATCCGCCCTTGCCCCGCTCGTTCGTTGCGACGGCTCCGCCGCCCTGCACGCGGTCGAGTTCGGCGAAGATCTCGGTGGCCTCCTTGGCGATAGCGTCCGCAATGTCGGCCAGCATACGGCGGCCCTTTTCCACGGTGGCGTTTTCGGGCGCGCCGAACCAGCCAGTGCGTGCGATCGAGCGGATGTCGGTCAATACCGGCTGGAAGGTGCGGGTGCGGCGCAGGCGATCCATACGGTGGCCGTGGCCGTGGTCGGAGGAGCCCGAGATGCGGTCGAGATGGACGAGCTCGGGTCGGTAGGCGAGCACGGCGAGGGCCTCGATCTCGCCGCCGTGGGTGAGACCGCCCGAGGTGGGCCCGTAGAGGTCGGCCGCCACATAGCAGGCATGGCAGGTGACGACCGCGAGGCCATGCTCGCGGTGCAGCGCTTCGGCGGCGAGGGCCAGCGAGGCGCTGTTTCCCTCGTGCCAGTTGACGATGAGCAGGCGCCTTGCGCCGTGCCGCGCGGTCGAAGCGCAGGTCTCGATGACGAGGCGCATGTAGGTCTCGGGGCTCAGCGAGATGGTGGCCTCGAAGGGCATGTGCATGGGCGTTACGCCGAGGGGCCCGCCGGGCAGCACCAGCCCGTCCATGCGCTCGGCGACGGCATGGGCAATGACGTTGGCGGCGAAGATGTCAGTGCCGGCCGGCAGGTGGGGTCCATGCTGCTCCACGCTGCCGGCGGGCAGGATGACGAGCGGGTTCTTGGCGAGCTGGGCCTTGATCTCGGGTTGAGTGAGATCGGCAAAATAGCGGCTCGCGAGCTCAGTCATGCATCCCTCACGACGTGCGCGGGCGAGCCCAGCTCCTCAACCCGCCATCCTGGCGCGGGCCTCGCCGATCACCTCCTCGAGTCGCACCGCGGCGCCCTGGCGTTCGATGGAGCGCAGCGCCGCATCGACGACCGCGAGCGCCACGTTGCCGTCACGCGCGGTGAGCTCGGGCAGGCGACCGGTGCGGCAGGCTTGAGCGAACAGCTCCAGCTCGTCGCGGAACATGTCGCCCTGGGGGATCTCGATCACCTCGCGCTTGCCGTAGCCGTCCTTGCCGCGCTGGATGTAGAGCGTGGAGGTCTTGTGCAGCTCGGGCGGCTTATCCCAGCTGCCGAAGTCCACCTCGTAGTGCATGAGCCCCTTCTGGCCGAACACGCGGATCGAATAAACGCCGGGCGAGGTCCAGCACGAGCCGACGTAGCCGAGCTTGCCGTCGGCAAAGCGCAGGAGCGTCATCGACTGGTCGTCGACCTCGGCGCCGACCGGAGAAAGCTTGGAGGCCATGGAGGAGACCTCAAGGATCTCGCCACCGAGGTAATGGAGGGCGTCGAACTGATGGGTGGCGAGCTGCGAGAGGGGGCCGCCCGGTGTTTTGTCGCGATACCAGCGCCACATGGCGGGTGTGAGCTCCAGCGCCCGCTCGTTGGAGAAATTGGCCTCCAGGAAGGCGACGCGCCCCAGTTCGCCCTCATCGATCGCCTTCTTGATAAGCCGGGTGCCCTTCAGGAGGCGGGCGCTGTGGCCCACCATGACGATGACGCCGTACTGCTGCTGTAGCGCCTCTATGCGAAGCCCGCTCTCGAGCCGGTCGGCGATGGGCTTCTCGGTATAGACGTGCTTGCCCGCCTTGGCTGCCGCCTCGGCCACCGGCAGATGCTGCTCGTTGGGCACGGTCAGCAGGACGCCGGCGAGGGCGGGATCGGCCAATAGGGTGGCGAGCTCGCTCGTGGTTGGAATGCCGGTCTCCCTGGTGAAGGCAGAGCGCTTTTCCTCGCTGCGGCTGTAGCCAGCGACGATGCGCAGCTTGTCGGAAGGCTTGGCGGCGCGCGTCAACACCCGCGCCCAGCGCCCGAGCCCGATGATGCCGACCTTTACCGGTTCCTCAGCCATTGGCGTTTCCCCATGTCGTTGGGAGAGGCAGGTTAGGCGGGCCGCCTGGAGGGGTC
>DATLZB010000133.1:0-8190 GCA_035574175.1 Hyphomicrobiaceae bacterium | reverse complement strand
TTGGACCGCATCCGAGATGACGCTGGCCAGCTCCCAGTCGACGGCGGGTCTCAAGACGTCGCTCACGTGGGGCCGATCCTTACGCCGCCTCGCGCTGCGGGCGCCCCGCGAGCGGGAAGACCTTTTCCGGGTTGAGCAGCCAGGAGGGGTCGAACACGCTCTTGATCCGCATCTGCACGGCAAGGTCCGTCGCCGAGAACTGCACTGGCATCAGCTCGCGCTTCTCGATCCCGACCCCATGTTCGCCGGTGAGGCATCCTCCGGCGGCAACGCACAACTTGAGGATGTCGGCCCCCGCCGCTTCCGCCCGTTCCGCCTCTTCGGGGTCGTTGGCGTTGTAGAGAATGAGCGGATGCAGGTTGCCGTCGCCCGCATGGAAGATGTTGGCGACCTGAAGCCGGTGGCGCTTGCAGATTTCGGCGATCTGCACCAGCACGTCAGGCAGCCGGCTGAGCGGTATTACTCCGTCCATGCAGTAGTATTCCGATATCCGGCCGATGGCGCCGAACGCCGCCTTGCGGCCCTTCCAGATGCGTGCGCTCTCCGCCGCGCTGCGGCTGACGTGCATCGCCGTCGGCTCGAACCGCAGCGCGATGTCGCTGATGCGTTGGAGCAGGTCGGAGATCTCGGCTTCCGAGCCCTCCACCTCGACGATGAGCAGCGCTTCGGCCTCTGTCGGGTAACCCGCCTTGGCGAATGCCTCGCACACCCGTATGGCGGGCTTGTCCATGTACTCGATGGCGACCGGGATGATGCCCGAGGCGATGATGGCCGCCACGCAGGCTCCGGCAGCCTCGGCAGAGCCGAAGCCAAGCAGCATCGGCCGCGCCCCTTCAGGCGACTTCAGGATGCGCACGGTGGCCTCGGTCACCACGCCGAGCTGGCCTTCCGAGCCGATGATGAGGCCCAGCAGATCATAGCCCGGAGCATCGAGGTGTGCGCCGCCGATGTCGACGACCTCGCCGTTCATCAGTACCATCCTGACGCCGAGCACGTTGTTGGTGGTGACGCCGTACTTCAGGCAGTGGGCCCCACCCGAGTTCATGGCGATGTTGCCGGCAATCGTGCAGGCAAGCTGGCTCGAGGGGTCAGGCGCATAGAAGAAGCCGCGTTCGGCCACCGCGCCGGTGATGGCGAGATTGGTGATCCCGGCCTCCACCCGTGCGAAGCGGTCCTCATAATCGACCTCGAGCACGCGGTTCATCTTGGTGATGCAGAGCACGACTGCATCCTCGGCAGGCAGCGCCCCGCCTGACAGCGATGTGCCGGCGCCGCGCGCCACCACCTTGATGCCGCGCTCGTGGCAGTAGCGCAGCGCCGTTGCCACCTCCTCGGTGGAGCGCGGCAGCAGCACAAGAAGCGGCATGCGGCGATAGGCGGTGAGCGCATCGGTCTCGAATGCGCGCCGCCCGTCCTCATCGGCGATCACCCGGTCTGCGCCGAGCAGCCCGGCAAGCTCGGCCGCGATAGTGCGTCGCTTTGCGACGATGGCCTTGTCCGGCGCCGTCAGTTCGATCGCACCCATCGTCGAGATACCTTTCGAGGAGCACCGGGCCCCAAGGCCCCTGGCGACAAAGCGAGTTGGAGATTTCCCGCTTGCCTACGCGTTTCGGGCACGGTTTATGTCGCTCGCAAGCGTCAGCGTAAGGCTAGCACAAACCTCGTGAATTGGGAGCCAAGATGAAACCTCTGGTATCGATCGTCGCAGGGCTGATGTTTCTGTCGGCACCGTACGCGACCGCAACGGCGCAGGATGCCCAGTCGGGGGAACAGATCTACCGGCAATGCCGCGCCTGCCACCAGATCGGCGAGGGCGCCAGAAACCTCGTCGGGCCCCAGCTCAACGGGATCGTCGGCCGCAGGGCTGGCACGGTGGAGGGCTTCACCTACTCCCAGGCCAACAAGGAGGCTGGTGCCAACGGTCTCGTGTGGACCGAGGATAACCTGTTCAAGTATCTGGAGAATCCGATGGCCTTTATGCCTGGTACCAAGATGGTGTTTGCCGGCGTCAGGTCCGAGGATGCCCGCCGTGACCTCATCGCTTACCTCAAGAAGTTCTCGTCGCACTGACTTCTGAATGCGTCTTGTCCGCGGCTGCTGTGCTATGAGGCATCGATCGACATCTACCCGTGCCCGCCCGGCGCGGTGCTATATGAGCTGAGCCGCCGCCGATGCCCGAGCCATTGCCGCAGAGACCGCGCGTCGGGCTGTTTATCACCTGCCTCGTCGACCTGCTCCGCCCTTCGATAGGATTCGCCGCCGTGCGGCTGCTCCAGGAAGCGGGCTGCGAGGTCACCGTTCCGCTGGCGCAGACCTGCTGCGGCCAGCCGGCGTACAACTCCGGCGACCGCCGAGATGCGGCTGCCCTCGCCCGGCAGACCATCACCGCCTTCGCCGGCTTCGATTATGTCGTCGCCCCTTCGGGGTCTTGTGCCGGCATGCTGAGGCTGCACTATCCGCGACTGCTTGCCGACGACCCCGAATGGGCCGGCAAGGCGCGCGCGTTTGCGGAGCGCGTGCATGAGCTCGTCTCGTTCTTGGTTGACGTTCGCGGGCTTGAGCGCGTCGCCGCCCGGTGTGAGGGGCGGACCACCTATCACGACAGCTGCTCCGGCTTGCGCGAGCTCGGCATCAAGGATCAGCCGCGGCGTTTGCTTAACTCGGTTGCCGGGCTTGAGCTCGTCGAAATGGCCGACGCCGAGGTCTGCTGCGGCTTCGGCGGCACGTTCGCTGTCAAGTACCCTGAAATATCGAACGCCATGGTTCAGAAGAAGACCGACAACGCAGTTGCCGCGGCACCGCACATGCTGCTGGCCGGCGATCTCGGCTGCCTTCTCAACATTGCCGGCAAGCTGCGGCGCGAGCGCCGCCCCATCGCTGTGCGTCACGTCGCCGAGGTTCTGGCGGGCGAGCTCGCCGATCCACCCATCGGCGAACCGCCGGCAGGGAGCTAGGTCATGCAGCCGACGAGTGCCTCGTTCAAGAGCAACGCACGCGCTGCGCTTACCGATCGCGCTCTGCAGAGCGCGCTGGCCGACTTGCAGGCGGGCTTCGTGGCGCGCCGCGCGGCCGTGAAAAGCCGCCTGCCGGAGTTCGAGGCGTTGCGCGAGGAGGGCCGCGACATCCGCGACCACGCGCTCGCCAACCTCGACGTCTATTTGGAGATCTACGAGGAACGGGCCAGCGCCGCAGGTGCCAAAGTGCATTGGGCGGCGACCGCCGAGGATGCCCGCCGCATCGTTCTCGACATCTGTCGTGAGGTCGGTGCGCGCCTCGTCACCAAGGGCAAATCGATGATCTCCGAGGAGATCGCGCTCAATGCTCATCTCGAGGCAGCCGGCCTCGAGGTCGTGGAGACCGACCTCGGCGAATACCTGCTCCAGATTCGCCGCGAGAGCCCGAGCCATATCATCGCGCCGGCGATCCATTTGACCATGGATCAAATCGAGGCCGACTTCCGCCGTCGCCATGTTCATCTCGCCCGGGAGCGCAAGCTTGCCGACCCGGTCCGGCTCGTCGACGAGGCTCGCCAGGTCCTGCGCGAGAAGTTTATCCGCGCCGACGTGGGTATCACCGGCGCCAACTTTCTCGTGGCCGAGACGGGCTCCTCCATCATCGTCACCAACGAGGGCAACGGCGACCTCACTCAGTCGCTTGCTCGCGTTCATGTGGTGATTGCCTCGATCGACAAGGTTGTGCCGACCCTCGAGGATGCTGCCGCCCTGCTCCGCCTTCTGGCGCGATCAGCCACCGGTCAGGAGTTCACCGCCTACACCACGATCTCGACCGGCCCGCGCCGGCCGAGCGATCCGGACGGGCCACAAGCCTACCATGTCGTTCTCTTGGACAACGGCCGCTCGGAATTGCTCGGCACCCCGTTCCGCGAGGTGCTGCGCTGCATCCGCTGCGGGGCCTGCATGAACCACTGTCCCGTATACAGCGCGGTCGGTGGCCAGGCCTACGGTTGGGTCTATCCCGGCCCCATCGGCGCCGTACTGACCCCGCTCCTGCTCGGCATCGAGCGCGCCGGCCACCTGCCCAACGCCTCCACCTTCTGCGGGCGTTGCGAAAGCGTCTGCCCGGTCAAGATCCCGCTGACCAGGCTGATGCGCCATCACCGAGAGACGGAGTTCGAAGAGCGCCGCCAGCGCCCGCTCCAGCGGTTGGCGCTCAAGGCTTGGGCCTTCTTGGCACGACACCCCGGCCTCTACCATGTGAGCGCGCGCTTCTTGATTGTCTTTTTGTCGGCGCTGGGCCGCAGCCGCGGCGCTTTTCGCTGGCTGCCGTTCGCCGGCGGTTGGACGAGGCACCGCGACTTTCCTGCCCCTCAGGGGCGCACCTTCCAGCAGCTTTGGGCAGAACATCAGCGTGGAGTATCAAGATGAGCACCCGCGAGGCCGTTCTTGCCAAGGTCCGCGCCGGCATCGGGCGCGTGGCGTCCGACCCGGGCCGCCGCGCCGCGATCGAAGGGCGTTTGCGCTCGCCCGCGCGGCACACGGTTCCGGCCCGCACCGCATCCAAGCCGCCGCAGGAGCTTGTCGCATTGCTGCGCGCCTTTCTCGAAAGCCAGACTGCGACGGTCATCGAGGTGGCCTCCTCTGAACTCGTACCCGGCGCCATCGCGAGCTATCTGCGCGCCAACAATCTACCTGCGCGCCTGCGTGCTGGTCACGATCCGTTGATCGTCGATCTGCCTTGGGGGACGGCGCCGGGGCTCCTGCTTGAACGGGGCCCCGCGCAGGCCTCCGACTCGACCGGCCTCACCCGCGCTTTGGCTGGCGTGGCCGAAACCGGCACGCTGATCCTGGTCTCCGGACCTGAGAACCCCGTCACGCTCAATTTCCTGCCGGAGACGCACATCGTTCTGCTCGCGGCCGCCGACATTGTCGGCCCCTACGAGGACGCCTGGGTGCGGCTGCGAAAGCGCTTCGGTCAGGCTCTGCCGCGCACGGTCAACATGATCTCGGGCCCTTCCTGTACCGGCGATATCGGCTCGAGCATCATCCGCGGGGCGCACGGGCCCCGGCGCATGTGCGTCGTCATTTTCGGCGAGCCGTTGCGCGACCAATCGGCAAGCTGATCAGCGGCGCCTTCCCGCAAGGCATGCCCGCATGCAGGCCTGCAACTGCGCATCGCAGGCCGGTGAGCCCTTGGTCGCGATACGGCACTGGCTCCACTGCGCCCGGCACGAGTTAGCACAGGAGTCTTGGGCCAGGACGTACCCAGGCTCGGAGGCAACCCCAGCCGCAGCGCCAAGGAGCGCGAGAGCTGCAATGCCGAGCCACAGCAATCTGCGGTGCATTAAAAGAATCCCTTGCCGGTCGGCCGCCGCCTGTCCGCTCCGAGCACAGGGCACCGCCCACCGGCAGTGCACGGTGAAATCCATAACTTCGGGGCGATGAATGGAGCCTGAACCGGAAATCTCGCCCGACCGGCCCTAGAACGCGTATTCCGCGAACACCCTGTCGATGTCGCCCCTCCAGTCCCCGAAATAGTGCGACAACAACTCATCTGCCGGTGTCGTGGCGGTGCGCACTACCTCCTCCAGTACGTCGAGATAGATGGCTTCGGTCCGGCCGGCGGCGTCCCGGATGTTGCGGCTTTCGAGGCCGCTGCGTGCCATGAGCACCACCTCCCGTGCGATGGCGAGCACATTCGTGCCACGGAAGCGCGTTTCGAGCGCCGCCCTTGGCACCTCATCCCGGAGCGCTTGCCGCTCCTCCCGGGTCCAACCCTTGACCAGGTCCCAGGCCGCAGCGAGCGCCGTATCGTCATAAAGCAGCCCGACCCACAGCGCCGGCAGCGCGCAGATGCGCCGCCAACGGCCGCCGTCGGCCCCGCGCATTTCGAGAAAGCGCTTGAGGCGCACTTCAGGAAAGAGCGTCGTGAGATGGTCCGACCAGTCATCGAGGGTCGGTCTGACGCCCGGCAGGGGCTCAAGACGGCCCTCGAGAAAGTCCCGGAACGAGGCGCCGGCGACGTCGATGTAGCGACCGTCGCGGTAGACGAAGTACATGGGCACGTCGAGCGCATATTCCACATAGGCGTCAAAGCCCATCCCTTCCTCGAACACGAACGCCAGCATGCCCGTCCGGTTGGGATCGGTGTCGCGCCACACTTCGCTGCGCAGCGACTTGAAGCCGTTAGGCTTGCCTTCCAAGAAAGGAGAGGAGGCGAACAGCGCCGTGGCAATCGGCTGCAGCGCCAGCGACACTCGGAACTTCCTCACGAGGTCGGCCTCGCTCGCGAAATCGAGGTTCACCTGAATGGTCGAGGTCCGGTACATCATGTCGAGACCGCGCTTGCCGACTTTGGGCATGTAGCGGGTCATGACGGCATAGCGCTGCTTGGGCATGCGGGGTGTCTCGGCGAGCGTCCATTTGGGCGAGAACCCGAGTCCGAGGAAGCCGATGCCGAGCTCGCCGCCAACGTCGAGGACCTGCTTGAGGTGTGACTGCGTCTCGGCGCAGGTCTCATGCAGGGTCCGAACCGGCGCGCCCGACAGCTCGAACTGGCCGCCCGGCTCGAGCGATACGGTCTCCGAGCCCTGGCCTGTCGGACGTTTGAGGGCGATGATGTTGTCGCCCTCCATGATCGGCTCCCATTGGTAGCGCGCGATGAGCGCTTCCATGAGACGGCGGATGCCGCGTGGTCCTTCGTAGGGGACGGGAGACAGCGTATCGGTGTAGAAGACAAACTTTTCGTGTTCGGTGCCTATCCGCCACTGTTCCTTGGGCTTACACCCGGCCTCGAACCAGGCGACGAGGTCATCACGCGAGCGGATGGTCCGGCTCGGCGCTCCATCCTGTCGGGTCGACATCCGTTTCCTCGGCCTGAGCCAGTCCGTTCGCAGGGGGAATTAGTGTGCCGGCGGAACTTAAGCCTCACGGAAGCCTCAATACAAGTCATCAAAGTATCGTTACTGGCGGGCGCATGGCGATGCTTTGCCGGCAGCCCGGCTCGAACTATAAGCGGCCGCGCCCAAGACTTGGAGGCCTCGTGTGGTCCGCCCGGCGAATGCAATCGACTTCTGGCGCGGCTTTGCGCTGGTCACCATCTTCATCAATCACATTCCGGGCATCTACTTCGAGCGGTTCACCCATCGCAACGTTTCGCTGTCGGATTCTGCCGAGCTGTTCGTGTTTCTTGCCGGCTGGGCCCTGCGGCTCGCCGTCGGCAAGCCCGAGGACCCTCTGCCCACGGGTCAGCTCGTGGCGCGTCTGGGCGGCCGTGCGCTGAAGATTTACGCTGCTCAGGTGCTCATCATTTCGATCGCCATTGCCATGTTGGCAATGGCATCGAAGCTGTTCGCCAATCCGCTGCTGCTTGAATGGCACAACGCGGCGGCTGTCTTCTACAACCCCGTTGACGCCCATATCGGCTTGGTGTTGCTCACTCATCAGCTCGGGTACTTCGACATCCTGCCGCTCTATGTGGTGTTGATGCTGGTGGCCCCGCTGATCGCCTTGCTGCACCGCAACGCTCCCAACTGGCTGCTGCCCATCTCGCTTGCCATCTACCTTTCCACCCTGGTGTTTGAGATCACCGTGCCGAGCTGGCCGATCGAAGGTCAGTGGTTTTTCAATCCTTTGGCCTGGCAGCTGATTTTCGTTCTAGGCTTTGTCCTGGCCCGCGAACGGGGGCCGAGCGCATTCGTCCGCAGGCATATCTCTCTCATACGCATCATCTGCGTGCCGATCGTGGTGCTCAGTGCCCTTATCGTGTGGAATGGTTGGTTGCCGGATCCCACCAAGATGCCCGAGCCGCGCCTTTTATTCGTGAATGCGAAAACCTTTCTTTCGCCGATGCGTGTACTTCAGTTTCTGGCGCTTGCTGCCGTATTCTCCGCGACATATCCTTATATTGAGGCTATTGCTCGGCCGCTGACCGAGTACTTGTCGATGCTGGGGAGAAACTCGCTTCAGGTATTCTGCGTCGGCTCGTTACTCAGTTTGGGCGGGCAGATCGTGCGCTTTGCGTATGGCGCCTCCATCGCCGGTGACGCGGTGATCATGGTTGCGGGTATTGGTCTGCTGGGAGTGACCGCATGGCTTTCCGAATGGCGAGAGCGCACCAAACGGCGCGCCTGAGCCGTGCGCTTCTGCTTTTGGCGCCCGCAGTGGTCTTTATCGGTGGCGCGCCGTTGGGCGCGCAGCCCGCCGCCGGCGATCAAGCGAGCCCCTTGTCGAC